>NZ_JBXAHW010000003.1:0-182935 GCF_058795495.1 Staphylococcus sp. GW823-FHT05F06
AAAAAAGACAATTTCTATATTATTTCAATAGAAATTGTCTTTTTTCACTTATCCAGATACTTTATGTCCCGAACTCTATATTAAAAAAGATACTTAAAGTATCTTACAACAAGTATCTTCATTTAAAACAACCTGTATTTGTTGCTCATTAATTTTATAATAATTCCATGTCCCATGCTTTTCAGCAATAAGAACATTTGCATCTACTAATTTTTTTAAATGATAAGAAAGTTTAGATTGTTTTATATCTAATAACTCTTCTAAATCACATACACATAATGATTTATTGAAGCTTTGGCTAATTTGATTTAGTATTTTTAATCTGATTTTATCGGCAAGTGCATTAAACATATTTTCATAAAAGTCAAATTGTTGATCTTCACTCATATCAGTCTTTGTTTTAATAACTTCCATAAAAGACCATCCTTTTTATAATATTTCATTGAGTTTATATTATCTTTACTTCAATTCTTGAATTGCTTGTTTATAGTTATTTTTTGTTGATTCGCCATACTGATTAATGTTCCCTTTAAAGAACTCCTTTTCCATATATATTGTAGCTTCTTTTAAATTGATTTCTCTTGATAGCATAACAAGATTTAAATAACTTACAAAATAACCCACAGTTAAAGTACTTGCATGGTTTACTCGCTATCAAGCACGCCTCCTTATTGTCAACGTAGTTTTATATCATTTAATACATCAATTTTTTTTGATGTATTAAATATAAATCAATATCTATATTATCGCAAGAAAAAAACTATGATTTTACATAAACTTAGGTATTTCTCACAGAAATATTAAAATAATTTTTTATAAATTGTATTATTAAGAATTAAATTTAGTAAAATTTTTAAAACTCAAACAATAACATAGACACCAATCTATATAGATGTTAATCTATAATAGCAAATTAATTAATGAGGTGAGTATAATGTTAAATATTGAAATATACGAAGAAGCTATGTGCTGTTCTACTGGAGTATGTGGTCCAGAACCGGATGAAACACTAATAAAAGCGAACCAAATCAATGAATATTTAAAGCAAAATCAAATAGAAGTTCAACGTTATAATATGAATAATAATCCGAATGAATTCATTAAAAATCAAGAAGTTATTCGTTTAATTCAAGAAAAAGGTGATGAAGTTTTACCAATCACTTTTATAGAAGGCGGTATAGCTAAAACGGGCGCTTATATTACCCAAGAAGAAGCCGATGAAATTATTACAGTTAATCAAATGAGAAATGGAGGATGCTGTGGTGGAGATGGATGCTGTTAAATACTTAAATAAATTGAATTTAGATAACATTGAGTTAACAAAATATTTGTTTTTTACTGGTAAAGGCGGCGTAGGTAAAACGACGATATCAAGTTTTATTGCTTTAAACTTAGCAGAGAATGGAAAGAAAGTAGCTTTAGTAAGTACTGATCCAGCTAGTAATTTACAAGATGTATTTCAAATGGAATTATCTAATAAATTAACTAAATATCAACCTATACCTAATCTCTCTATAGCCAATTTTGACCCGATTGTTGCTGCAGACGATTATAAAGCACAATCTATAGAACCTTATGAGGGTATTCTACCAGAAGATGTGCTTTCTGAAATGAAAGAACAGTTAAGTGGTTCATGTACAGTTGAAGTAGCAGCATTTAATGAATTTACAAATTTTTTATCCGATAAAACTTTAGAACAAGAATTTGATTTCATTATATTTGATACAGCTCCCACAGGTCACACCTTGAGAATGCTTGAATTACCTTCTGCATGGACAGATTATTTAAATACAACGAGTAATGACGCTTCTTGCTTAGGTCAATTATCAGGTTTAAATGAAAATAGAGTTAAATATAATTCAGCACTTGAAAAACTACGTAACCAAGATGATACGACCATGATGTTAGTTGCGAGACCTACTCACTCTTCTATATATGAAATTCAAAGAGCGCAACAAGAATTACAACAACTGTCAATTTCTAAATTCAAAGTAATCATTAACAACTATATAGAAGAAAGTCACGGTTTAATTTCGAGTCAGATGAAATCAGAACAAGATAAAAACATTAATCATTTTACTGAATGGTTAAATAACAATCATGCTTATTACGTTCCATATAAAAATCAGAAAGAAGAAGGTATAGAAAGTTTAACTAATCTATTAAATGATGATAACTTAATTGAAAATGATGACTTTATTGTTGAAGATCATCCGCAATTCAATAAATTAATCGATGAAATTGAAAATAGTAAAGTTCAATATTTATTTACAATGGGAAAAGGTGGCGTTGGTAAAACGACAGTAGCAACGCAATTAGCTACAACGTTATCTAATAAAGGATATCGTGTTCTTTTAGCAACTACTGACCCTACTAAAGAAATTAATGTTGAAACTACAAGTAATTTAAATACTGCTTATATTGATGAAGAACAAGCATTAGAAAAGTATAAAAAAGAAGTACTAGCCACAGTGAATGATGATACACCACAAGACGATATTGATTATATTATGGAAGATTTAAAATCACCTTGTACAGAAGAAATAGCATTTTTCAAAGCCTTTAGTGACATTATGGAGAATCAAGACGACATGGATTACGTCATTGTAGATACAGCTCCTACAGGCCATACCTTGCTGTTACTTGATTCTAGTGAAAATCATCATAGAGAATTAAAGAAAAAATCAACTCAAACTACCAGTAATGTTGAAACATTATTACCCAAAATTCAAAATAAAAATTTAACACAGATGATAATTGTAACATTAGCAGAAAAAACACCTTATTTAGAATCTAAACGTTTAGTAGAAGATTTAAATAGAGCTAATATAGGCCATAATTGGTGGGTTGTTAATCAATCGTTAGTTACGCTAAATCAACGTGATGACCTTTTTAGTAACAAAAAAGAAGATGAATCATTTTGGATAAACAAGATTAAAAATGAAAGTCTTGATAATTACTTTGTCATACCTTATCGAGTATTAGAATATTGATATTATTGATTATAATGAGAACTATATGATAAATAGAGTCTACTTTAAACCAGTTAATAATTTAGGAGTTAAGCAAATATGTAATTTATCAAATGACAATAAAAATTATTAACAATATAAAAGATTCTAAGTAGAAAGGGAGAAAAAAATTGAATTATAGTGAAATATCGCAATACTTGAAAGTGATGGCTGATAGTAGCCGTCTTGAAATATTAGATTTGTTATCTTGTGGTGAATTATGCGCTTGTGATTTATTACAGCATTTTTCTTTTTCTCAACCCACATTAAGTCATCATATGAAAGTATTAAAAGACAATAATTTAATTACATCTAGAAAGGATGGTAATAAAAATTTATATAAATTGAATCATGATGTATTAGATGACATTACATCACGACTCACTCTATTGAGTTCCAGTACTGTCCCATGTATATGTGAAACTGTAGAGAAAGGTGAATGTTAACAATGACAATATTAGCAATCACAATTTTTATATTAACGTTAATTTTTGTTATATGGCAACCTAAAGGTCTAGATATTGGTATTACTGCATTAATTGGTGCTGTAATTGCTATAATCACTGGCGTTGTAAGCTTTTCAGATGTACTAGAAGTTACTGGAATTGTTTGGAATGCGACCTTAACTTTTGTTGCAGTTATTCTCATTTCACTCATATTAGATGAAATTGGGTTCTTTGAATGGTCTGCTATACATATGGTGAGAGCATCAAAGGGTAATGGCTTGAAAATGTTTGTTTACATTATGTTGTTAGGCGCTATTGTAGCAGCTTTCTTTGCGAATGATGGAGCTGCATTAATTCTCACTCCAATCGTGCTCGCTATGGTAAGAAATCTTGGGTTTAATCAAAAAGTCATTTTTCCTTTTATCATTGCAAGTGGATTTATTGCAGATACTACATCTCTCCCATTAATTGTAAGTAATTTAGTCAATATTGTTTCTGCTGACTACTTCCATATTGGATTTATTGAATATGTAAGTCGTATGATTATTCCAAATATATTCTCTTTAATAGCAAGTATTGTTGTATTATGGTTATATTTCAGAAAAGTTATTCCTAACCATTTTGAAATTAAAAATCTTAAAACACCTAATCAAGCCATTAAAGATCCAAAATTATTTAAGTTTTCGTGGATTGTTTTGTCAATCTTACTCATTGGTTATATAATTAGTGAATTTATTCAAATTCCAGTATCGTTAATTGCTTGTTTGATTGCATTTATATTTACTGTATTGGCCTATAAATCGAGAGTAGTAAACACGAAACAAGTTATCAAAGGCGCACCTTGGAATATTGTTCTCTTTTCTATAGGAATGTATTTAGTTGTATTTGGTCTGAAAAACGTGGGTATTACTGCATTATTAGCTAATATGCTATCAAGCATATCAAACTATGGATTGTTTAGTAGTGTGATAGGTATGGGCTTCATATCCGCATTCCTTTCAGCCATTATGAATAATATGCCTACCGTATTAATTGATGCCATTGCTATTGGACAATCTGCAACTACCGGTTTAATCAAAGACGGCATGATTTATGCCAATATCATCGGCGCAGATTTAGGACCTAAAATCACACCTATCGGCTCCTTAGCAACACTACTATGGTTGCACGTTTTAACACAAAAAGGGGTAAAAATTTCATGGGGCACATATTTTAAAACGGGTATTGTTATTACGATTCCTGTTCTGTTTATCACATTAGTTGGTTTATACGTTACACTTATTATATTTTAAAAAAGAGGTGTCAATAATGACAAAGAAAATAATTTACTTTATATGTACAGGTAATTCATGCCGTAGCCAAATGGCTGAAGGCTGGGGCAAAAACATCTTAGGTGATGAATGGCAAGTATATTCTGGCGGTATTGAGGCACACGGTGTCAATCCAAAGGCAATTGAAGCAATGAAAGAAGTTGGAATTGATATCTCAAACCATACTTCTAATTTAATTGACAACACTATACTAAACCAATCCGATTTAGTAGTAACTCTATGTAGTGATGCTGACAATAATTGTCCTATATTACCGCCGAATGTAAAAAAAGAACATTGGGGATTTGATGATCCAGCAGGCAAACCTTGGTCAGAATTCCAACGTGTTAGAGATGAAATCAAAACCGCCATTGAATCATTTAAAACTAGATAAACTTTAAGCGTCTCAATATCATTGGGACGCTTTTTTATTATTAATTATTTTATACTTTTTGATTTATCTTCAGGATTAGTCATTTTTCTTATCTATTTAATTTACACACTAAAAAATATCCTCCTTAACAATAATAAGTTATTTAAATTATTGATTAAGGGGGATATTTTTTATATCTATTTATTTCTCAATCTAGAACTAGATTTTTATCGTGCTTTCAGCTCATTTCCTGTCATCCATTTATGATTTTTAATGATTTTACCATTATCTTTGGATTTGTAATCAACTACGTAAACAGTCGTCTTTTTCACGTTATCTATATTGGCTGTAGCACCTTTCATACCAGACATATGACTTGCTTCTAATTTAACAGTATCGCCTTTACTAAATCCATCTTTAGGTGCATCTTTGATTTCTTCGTTTACGATCCATTTATGATTGTTTACTTTTTCATTTCCATTTGTGGGTTTATAACTTACAACATAGGCATATGTTTTATACGCACCTTTTACAGTAGCTTCTGCACCTTTCATACCTGGCATATGTCCTGCTGTAATCGTTACTTTATCTCCTACTTTAAATTCACCCTCATTAGTCGATGTCATATCTTCAGGAACTTTACTTTCATCATTATGCTTCATATGGCTCTCACTTTTTTGGTCATTAGTGTCTTTATCTTTTTTCATCATATTAAAATCTCCCTATTGATTAGTTTGTTACTTTTATTTGACCCATCATTCCATTATCTTCATGCTCAAGTATATGACAGTGAAACATGTATGTTCCAGTATTTTTAAATACAACCTCTATTTTAGCTTTTTGTCCAGGTTCCAAAGATATAACATCTTTTTTACCCCTCATATCTTTTGGAGGTTTCTCCCCATCCACAGATAAAACTTTAAATTGCGTTCCATGGATGTGGAAAGGATGTTTCATACCACCCATTTTATCTTTGACGTTTTCAATTTCCCATACTTCTTTCTGGTTTAACTTTTGTGTAAAATCTATTCTGTTAGGATCGAATTTATTACCATTAATGGTAACATTATCATTCATACCTTCTAATTTTATTTTTTTACTTACTTTTGGTGTATTACCTTTGTTAGAACTTTTCTCTTTGTTACTAATCGGTAAAATTACAGTTTTATCATTATCAACCAGACTGATTTTCTCGCCTTTCATTTTAGATAAATCTATTACTATTTCTTTTCTTTCTGAAGGAGCTAAATTAATTTCTTTTAATTTTTTAGCGTTTTTTAATTGACCGCCATCTGAAGCAATATACTCAAAACTTTGATTATTACTTAGCTTAAGATTTAAATCTCGAGCATTAGAACCATTTAAAAGTCTCAAACGTATTTTCTCTTCTTTTGTTGTCAGTTTGGGGTTTACTATTCCGTTCACAAGAACAGTATCACCTTGAGTGCCATCTTCGTCTTTCGTTTTTGAATAATTTAATTTTTTAGATACAAATGTTTTATCTTGGATTATTATAGGCAAATCATTTTTTCCATAATCACTAGGATAATTATTCTTTTTACTATCTTCTATATATAATAATCCTGATAAGCCATTATAAACTTGTTTAGCTGTATTTGGAGAGGGGTGGGGGTGATACCATAACGTAGCAGAATCTTGATTAACCTCAAATTTTATAGTTTTTTCTTTTCCTGGTTTTATAACCTGAGAAGGCCCTCCATCCACTTTTCCATTTACTTCTAATCCATGCCAATGAAATGTTGTATTTTCATCTAAGTTATTTATTAACTTAATTTTAACTTTATCTCCTTTTTTTAATTTTAAAGTTGGTCCAAGTAAATTTCCATTGTAGCCTAGAGTATTAGAAAAATTATTTTTGTAAAACTCTGTCTTTCCTTCCTGAGCTTTTAATGTATAATTTTTATAACCATTGTTATCTTTTTTTGACTCTGCAACTTTAGGAAATATTATTTCATTTTTTCCTTGTGAAGAATTTAATTTCTTTCTTTCGTCATGATGTTTCATATTTGTCATATCCATTGTATTTTTCTTATCTTCTTTCATATTCATCATATCATTCTTACTTTCTGCGAAAGTATCATTAGACGCAATAATTATTATGGAAAAAATTATAATTAAAATTGCAAAAACTTTATTATACATAAGGTTTACCTCTTTTATTTTAATTTTAATGTAAAAGCATTAATCGCTACTATAACTGTACTTAAAGACATTAATATTGCTCCTACAGCTGGTGATAATATTAACCCGATAAAAGCTAATGCGCCAGCTGCTAAAGGTACAGCAACAATATTATAACCTGCACCCCACCATAAGTTTTGCACCATTTTTCTCATAGTATTATTTGAAAGAGTCAAGAAATGAATGATATCTGATGGATTACTTTTAACAAGTATGATATCACCTGAATCCACTGCAACATCTGTGCCTGCACCAATTGCTATACCAATATCGGCTCTTATAAGACTCGGCGCATCGTTGATACCGTCTCCGACCATCATGACTTTATTACCGTCACTTTGATAATCTTTTATAATGCTTTCCTTATCTTCTGGCATGAGTTGTGCGTGAACATCACTAATACCTAATTCTTTTGCGACAGCGTGTGCCACTTCATTATTGTCACCTGTAAGCATGACTGGTGTAATATTTCTTGATAGTAAATCAGCTATCATTTGTTTTGAGCTTTCTTTAATTTGATCTCCTTGAGCAATCATGCCAATGACTTGTTGATCCTCAATTAAATAACTGATTGAATTACCTTGTTGAGCTAATTTAGTAAACAAGTCATCGTCATAATTAAGTTTATGTTTATCAAGATAAGAGACATTTGTTATTTTATATGTTTTATTATCAATTAGACCTTCTAATCCGACACCTGGAATATTATTAACGTCTTGTGGATTAGTAAATGAAACATTTTTACTTTTCGCAAAATCAACAATACTTATAGCTAATGGGTGATTAGATTGACTTTCTAATGAGGCGAAAAGGCTTAATATTGTATCATTACTCAAATCATTTTTAAAGCTCTCATAATGATTCACAGAAAAGTTACCCTCAGTTAAAGTACCAGTTTTATCCATCATTACATAATCGATATGTTGAGCTATTTCTACAGACTCTCTATTTTTAATAATTAAACCATTATGTGCACCAATTGAAGTAGAACGTGCAGTGACTAAAGGTATTGCCAAGCCTAAAGCATGTGGACAAGCAATGACTAACACAGTTACAAGACGTTCTAATGCAAAATCAACATCATTTTGAATGAGCATCCAGACAATAAAAGAAATCACGCCAACACTTACAGCAAAGTAGAATAAATAACCCGCTACTTTATCAGATAACAATTCAGCACTAGATTTATCATTTTGTGCTTGATTAACAAGTCCCATAACTTGAGAAAGATATCCATCTTCTCCAACAGCTGTAACCTTGACTTGTATTGTTCCAGACCCATTAATAGAACCCCCGATGACGTTGTCATTTTGATTTTTTTGTACTTTTTTAGATTCTCCAGTGACTAGGGATTCATCTATAGATGTTTGTCCTTGAACGATAATACCATCTGTTGGAATGCTTTCTCCGGCTTTTACTTCGACGATATCATCAGTCATGATGTCTGATATTTTAACTTCTTCGCGTTGGCCATTATCCATAACTTTAATAGCACTATTAGGTAATAGTTCTGCCATTTTCTTTAAAGCATCTCCAGCATTTCCGACAGCATTCATTTCTATCCAATGTCCTAATAGCATAATTAAAATTAAGGTTGCTAATTCCCAAAAAAAGTCCATTGTATGACCAGTTGCACTACTAAAGTTATTCATATAAAAAGCATACAAGCTATAAATATAAGCTACTGAAATACCTAGAGCAACTAAGGTCATCATGCCTGGTTTTTTTGTAGCAATTTCATCTTTACCACCAGACAAGAACGGTTTACCACCATAAAAGAATAAAATTGTACTTAATATTAACACTACCCATTCAGAACCTGGAAATGTGAATTGAAAAGGTAAGTTAACACCCATCATTGGCGATAAGAGAATGATAGGTATTGCAAAAATTAATGAAACAAAAAACTTAACTTTAAAATTTCCATGATGATGTGCATGGCCACTATGATGATGTGAGGCATGGTTATCATGATGCATGTGATTGGAATGATTCATGTGATTTTGATGATTATGCTCTTCACCATTATTATTCAAATTAACCCCTCCCAATGAAAACGTGATAGTAAAGTTACTTATACCATAACATATACCCCCCTACGGTATAAATAGTTTCGATTTATCTTCATTTATGGATTTATTTATATCATTCTGAAAATTATTTCTACACCTCCTACATTAGACCTTGTCATCGATGTTTAAAACAAGGTTTTAATTAAAAGATCTCATCTTAACTATCGCATGACAATACACTCTGACCAAGGTTAGCATTAGCAACACAAGTTATATATTAATATTCTTAAAGAAAATAACGCATTTCAAAGTAGTTCTAGAAAAGCAAACTGTCTAAATCATTATTTAAAGAAGCCAGTAAATGAATTCATAATAAACTCATTTACTGGCTATTTTTCTAGTACTTATGCTCAGTTTCTTCAAACTATATTAATCATTTTTTGATTCTCAAATTCTACGCCACAATATCTGCATTTTATTAAAGATACTATATATTCGATCAATTTCAAAGTAAGTTATATACAATTTATTTTTTAGTTTTATTTATGATATGCTTCACCCTATCAGTGATATTGCTAAAAAGATATTCAATAATGTCATTTTATTACTTAGTAAAAACTTTTTCTTGTATACCTATCATAAATAAGGATACATTTGATTATTTCTTCTCATAATAAACTCTTTAATAACATTAAAATTACTAGTGATTTACACTCACCTTTATGATTTTCATCATCATATTTCAATGTAATAATTGTTATTTTTATTAGTTAAAGTTCATACCATATTTTCTAGTGCAAAATACATTCTTCCAATAATTTTCTCTATTGATTATAGTGTCTACCTTAGTCTTTGTATCAAAAATCTCTAAAATTGAATATTGAAAATTATTTATGATGTAATCTTTCCCTTTATCTAATTTAATTTCATTTAATAATTTATTACCACCTGTTAGATTTTCTATGTTGGCATAGTCCGACCATCGTTGCCATATTCCATCAGTATTACCTGATGCTGATCCTATGTATAATTTGCCATTACTTAAGTCGGTTATAACATAAACACCTTTTACATTCATTAAAGCTTGTTTCCAACTAGGTTCATTTCTTGATATAATTTGTTGCATTTGTGGGTGGGATAACGTTACATTCTGATAACCAGGAAAATGTCCTAATTTAGTATTAGGAGCAATTTCATAAACCTCAGGTTCTAAAGTATCTTGAATATTTTTATATAATCTATTATATAAATCTCTACCTATAGGTTTTTTTAATTTAACGATAAGTCTTTTTCTATATTCTTTATAATCATCCATTAAAGTTAATTCATAACCTACCTCATCAAATACTTCAGGTTCAATCTTTTTGATTTTATATAATCCCCCAAAAATAAAATATTCTGGACCATATGGATAATATTGAGCAAACGCTAGTAAGTAATCTGCATGATTCAAATTGTTATTTGGATGTTTCGTTTTCCATGCATTAATTTGTTCCCATTCAGTTTCATCTTCTTTAAAAAGTAAATCCCAAGCTTTTATTTCAACATTACCTGCATTCATATTAAACTTTATTTTAGTTTTATTTAAATTCGGTACTTTTATAAATTTATTAAGTTCAATCATAATTTTCTTATCCTCTCATTTTTAAATATTATCAATTAGCCAATTTTTGATAATATATTTAATCCCCGTTCTTTACACCTTATCTAAAATTGAGGATATCTTTCACGTAAAATAGACTAACAGCCAACACAGCTCCCATGTGAAATTTTTATAATCTTCATATATTACCTTATCTTTCAGAAAGTAATTTAATCATTATTACAATATTTCGATATTCCGCAATGAAATATCTAAAGTTATTATTTAAACAATTTACCTACACATCTTCCAGATATTTCAAATAAAGTAACTTTAATATTCTAAACAATATCAATTATAAAAAATGATACCTCTGGTATAAAAAATCTTTCCAGAAATATATTTAATAAAAATTACAAAATCTTAGAGATACTCATCTCTTTTTCTTCGAAAAATTATCGATTTTAATCATCCTCGCTTGGCATAAAGTTCATACTATCAGAAAAATAAATGTTCTCTTGCTTGCCTTCAGTAAAGGTAAATTCTACATCTTTCGTACCAATTGAAGAACCTTTTAAGTCACCTGTACCTTTCAATAATAACTTTGGTGCTTGTTTCGTTGGAATATCATATCTTTCCCTTAATTGTTTTACATTATAATCGCTATTTTCTAAATCATATTCTGCAGAGTAACTAGGTACATTGGGATTGTATGATATATTCCCATTCTTATATTCTTTTAAATCTTTAAAATTTGCATATTGAGCGAAGAATTTAAATTCACCTATTTCTCTCTTTATCTTACTATCTTCAATTTTTTTAATAGGGATTATTTTATTGTTTTCCATTTTGACTGGATATTTTTTCTTATTGTTTTGAGGTCTTCCTTTATTATCATATGTAATTTTATTGGTTATATAATCACCTTTAGATGTTTGTGTATTTCTATTTATTTTCAACACCATACCTCTAGGTTCTAAATCTTCTCCTTTACGTTGTATAGCCATTTCCGAGTGTAGTAACCATGTCCCTTTATCATCCTTATCAAATTCTTCATCTCGATAACCTTCTTTATCGTATAAGTCCTCAAGATTTTTGATAGGATACATACCTAATGTTTTCTCAAAACTTTTTTTAATTTTTTCTTCTTTATTATCTTCTTTTGTCATACTTCCACATCCACCAATAAAAAACGTTATTATTAAAAAACTGACGCATAAAAGTAACTTTTTCGAATGTTTCACATTTTCACATCTTTCTATTTATCGTATATTTGTAAACACCATATAAATCAAATTCTTAAACTTCTTCATATTACTCTTTCATATTACCAAACAATAAATACTTAAGATGTAATTCAAATTTAATTTTGCCCTTTATAATTAATAAATGAAACCTCATCACTTACGATATGCTACTGTATATCAGATAGTGATGCGATTTTTTAATTATCCATTCCACATATTAAAACAAAACGACTTTCATAATTAAATTTTGACATTTAAAAAATTTAAAATAGCAAAGTGTATTTACCATTGTAAATTACTTTGCTATTTATGTAGTTCGTCCTTATAAACAATACTAAAGTTCCTTTAAAGTCATTTTACTTTCTTTATTTTTTGTTATTTTCAACAGAATTTAGACTGTCAGTAGTCTTATAAATATCATTTTGAACTTTACCATTCAATTGATTTGTTGAACTGTTTTTCTTTTGGCGTCGCTTGTTGATTGTTTATTTTACTCTCGACTACAAAGACCGTCTATGCCACAATTAGTGCAAAACTTGTCACTCTCATTTACAATTTCATGACCACGATATTGGCAGAATTTATCATCCCGATTTACATTACCCCCCCACAAGCTAAACATTCCATTAAATTGCGCTCTTTATTTTTAATTATTATTAATACAAATATTCTAATTTATTTGACCTTAAAACACTATATAAATTTAAAGTTTTTTAAATATTTACAATAAATAGTTAAATCGAGACATTGCAACATCTGTAGTACAATAAAATTCTAAAAATAAGCTAACAAGAATAGCCCACATACAAATTGGAATATCACTATGCAAACTATGTAAAAAATAAAAATACATTACCTAAAAAGTCTACGTCATTCGTGAAGATGACGTGGACGCTTTTTATTATGTGATGCTTTTACCAGAAGAATACTAAAAGGAGTAACAAATATGAATACAATCAAAAGTACGATACACACAGAAGCGATTTTTAGCGATGATGAACAACACCGATACTTACTTAAAAAGACGTGGAATGAAAAGAAGCCCACATGTACAGTGATAACGATGTCCCCTCATTTAGACGGCATATTATCACTCGATCTTACAACTGTTCTTATCCTCAATCAATTAGCGAATTCAGAACGATACGGTGCTGTATATTTAGTGAATTTATTTTCGAATATTAAAACCCCAGAGAATCTCAAACATATTAAAGAGCCTTATGATAAACATACAGACAGACACTTAATGAAAGCAATAAGTGAGAGTGACACAGTAATTCTAGCTTATGGAGCCTATGCGAAGCGACCATTTGTTATCGAACGTGTTGAACAAGTGATGGAAATGTTGAAGCCTCACAAAAAGAAAATTAAAAAGCTCATAAACCCAGCAACAAATGAAATCATGCACCCACTCAATCCTAAAGCACGCCAAAAATGGACATTGAAATAAAAGGAGGATTATCTATGAACCATGTGACTACACAATCAGACTGACTGACACACGGTTGCTAGTAGCTGCCTAGTATCGCATGAATACGTTTCAATATTAAGGGTCTAGTATGTCATTTCACAGTAATCGAAGGCTAAGAAATATTGGATAAAATCTATAATGATTTTATGAATGATTACTCTATAGCAACCGTACTTAATAATGATTTACAGACAATTATTAACCATTATCTATCAAAGTGAATATTATAATACTTATAAAAAAATAGAGCATCCTTCACTTTGCGGTGAGGAATGCTCTATTTAATATCATTTAATTCATTGGTATTATTATCTAATTAAAAAACAATAGAATACTTAGTTTGACTGTTCATGATTAAAATATTCTTTTAATTCTTCCCACTAAATACGAATAAAAGCATATTTTTACTGTTCTTACGCATTCTTCCGATTAGCTTTTCTATATCGTTTTTCATTCAATAATAATTTTCTTAACATCTTCTAAGTAATCATCTTCAATCATTGGCTTTAAAGTATTTCCATCAATAGCATTTAACATTACATCTTCTTTTTCCTTCAGTCTGTTATAAACTGCTTTATCGATAAAACCTTTATGGGCTCTATCCCCTTCAGACATCAAATAATAATACCTTGTATATTGATTATTATTTAACCCTAAACGATGTATTCTATCACGTGATTGCAACATAAACGTTAAATTAAAGTTATATTCAAAATATATTGCATCATGTACTGTCTGATGTAAAGATATGGACTCGCCTAATGTATTAGGATTAGATATTAGAACTTGTGCATTTCCATTCCTAAAATTATTGATCATATCTACCCTATCTTCTTTAGGTGTTTCTCCATAAATCAATATTGAATTAATATCACTTTCTAGTAACCTCTTATTGATTTTATTCATTGTACCTACAAACAATCCCCATACTAGAACTTTTTTTCCTTGGCTAACTAAGTTTTCAATCAATTCAATACCTTTTTCGAATTTTGGAGAAGTTACATTTTTTAAATCAAAAGAATTATAAATTTGTTGTTTTACTTGATTTTCTTCTTCTTTATTTAATGCTTTATCCAAATCGAAATTTAATTCATCATTCAACATTCCTAGTTCGCTATAATTAATATTCTTTTGCAATAATTCTGGGTTAGTTGAAGCTTGTAGTAACCTTATATAAATCGCTAGTATCCCAGATTCATTTTCGTATATCGCTTTTGCTAATTCAATTTGAATATTACTAGGCTTAACACATAATATAATATCATTTTCTGCTTGAGGCACTTCCAAATCGTTCTTATTTGTACGCCAGAAAAAAGGGTTCAACTTGTCATTAATTTCATTAGGATCAGGATTTTGTAAATCAGCAACATTCCAACCAAAATAAGTATCATACTCATCTTTATATAAAATATTTAAGAAGTTAAATATGTCTTGATAACTATTTGGAATTGGGGTACCAGTTAAAACGTATCTGTAATAACTTTTAGGACCTAAAGTTAATGCATAACTTGCTCTGCTACTATTAATACCTTTTATCCTATGAACCTCATCATAAACTATCATTGTCTTATCATTAATAAGTTCATTTAAAACCCCTACATACTTTTGTATTGCTTCAAAATTCAAAACAATGACATTTGCACTTCCCCAATCTGTTCGTACTTTACCTAAATCATTATATTTTTTATCTCTTAGGTTCATAAAGTGTAATTCTCTTTTATCTTGAAAAACTTCAATAAATTCTGAACGCCAAGCTTCAAATGCATTAATTGGAGAAATAACTATTAATTTATCAACTTTCCGCTTTATTTCACTAGACAAAAAAGCAAATGTGCCATACATCATAGCCGTTTTACCAGCTCCAGGTACAGAAAAATTGGCTGCTCTTTTCATGGTGGCTAAATAAAAACTCGCTCTTACTTGAATAGGTTTTAATGGTCTTGTAATCTCTTGATTTATAACATTATTAAAATTTGAAAGTTCTTCTTGCCATCTTGAATCATTTTCTTTAATTGTTAAGCCAGCAATTCTTTGTTCATTAATAGCATAAGCATTTTTACTAATAAAACTTTTTATATTATTATCTATTAATATATCAGGTTTCGATACTTTAGCTAATGCTTTATTCAGCTCTGAAACTAATCTTTCTATTTCAAGATGTGATAAATCCGCTTTTAAAACATAATTAGTGAAATCAGAAAAATAACTTGTGAATTTCTTTAAAGTTCTATGAACCTTTCTGTTCGTAAGATCACTGTCTATACTATCAACAAAAACAAATTCATTATTAACTTCAACTAGTTGTATCTCAGATTTCATGTTCATAAATATCTATCAACTCTCTACTACAATTATTTATTCTTATTAGCATTTCTCTAATTTCTTTTAATTGTTTTAGATTAAATTGTTCAAAATTAAGACTACTAGGTAAACCATTGCCTTTTTCCATATCATTGAGACTTTCAGACATTGATTTAACATTTTCAATAAAACTTTCCACATTAGCATTTCGTTTACTTTTGCTTACAACTTTGTTATATGAAGAACTTACTTCTCGTAGTTCAGGTATCGATTGGCTTAGTGTACTCTTTAAATCTGCGGTAGATTCTACACGTTTTTCTTCTAATTTATCTCTCAAACCATCGATAGCATCTTCTGTTTCTGTATTAAATTGATGACTACCCTCATTTGAAAAAACGATATTTTCAAAATAATCTCTTCCAGCATATGCCCGTGTGCTTGTCCCTGATTGAATTTGCAAAAGGACAAAACTAAAAAATTTTTCAATAGCATCTTCTAACGAAGGTCCACCTTTAGGATAAGCTTTATCTAACTTAGGTACTGCTTCTTCAAATAATGAATAAATGCCAGCATCTTTTATAATATAATAAGAATTCTCTTGAGCATTAATAAAATCTAAAAATTTTCTTATTAATTTTGCAGAACCTAATTGCTTTTCAATAGTTTTTTTTGTTTTATTTGACTCATTTGCATAGTCCGCTACAGTCATCAACTTTTCAACTTCAATTGTTTGATAAATATCCACCGCTTCATCAACTTTATCATAATCTTGCTTTCCTTCTATACCCATTTGTATTGCAAGTTCTAATTGCTTGATTTTAGCTCGATCAGTCTTTTTATCATAAGTAAATGGTAAAATAACAGCTTCAAAATAAAAAGTATTTCCTGTTTCTTGTTCTAACTGTCTAAGCGCAGTAAACCTTCTATTTCCGTCAATAACTCTACCATCATCTAATACATAACCAAATACTTGCTGACCTTTATCTTTAATAGATTTTTTAGTGTTTTTTAAAGCAGAAGTATTAGCCTCATATATCATATTTTCAATACTTTTATTATAATTATTATCTTCAAATTCATAAGCAACTTTTATATCGTCGCTTACTCTGGATATTACAGAAGCAATTCTTCCATTTCTATCATTATAATACAGAAACTTTAGTGGTATTCTATATACCTCTAAAGTTTCTTGATTTAAATCGGTAATAGTTGTTGGTAACTTAGGTTTTGCTCCGGTTTTATCTACTAAACCATCTTGGACTTTTTCAAGTAATGAAATTTTTTCTGATTTCCCCATCATATTCCCTCACTTTGAATCATCTAATTTTTTAATTTCATTATAAACATCTTGCGCGCTAGTAGCTAATTGATATTTAATATTCAAATTATCTAATGTGTTAAAGAATTTTTTTTGTATTTCACCAATACTTTTATCTCCTAGTCTCATGTTTTCTGCTTTTGTTTCAACAATAAGGTATTTTGCATCTTGTTCATCAGTTTCTATCATATAGACAAAATCAGGCGTAGTAGTGCCACCAGTATATTTAGGAACTTGTATCGCTTTTTTAGGCAAATTACCAAATACAGTTACATTTTTATCGTAATTTCTTTTTAACAACTCTAACTCAGGTGTTACACTATCATATCTAACTGGTGGTCTTTCATATAAAAATCTTTTTTCAGTTTGAATGTTATTTTCAACGTTAGTACCTAAATAATTTGCATCTACCCAATCTTTAAACTCTGATATTTCTGAATCATAAATGGTTGTAGTAGCAGAAAAATCTAATTTTTTATATTCATAACTTTGACTATATTTTTCTTCAAAACGCTTGTTAAATTCTCTTATTATATTATTTAAACTTAATTCACTCAAGAATCGTTCATCACTATTATATTTATCTTTTAAAACGGAAAGTAAATTTTTATGCATTATAGATATTGGTACATTAGTTTTAAGTACAATTTGTTTTAAAAACTTACCATAGTTCATATAAATAAATTCATTTCTATAATTATATTCTGAAATAGATTCCTTGATAACTTGTTTACCTTCATCATCTTTTTCCAAAGATTGATGTATTCTTTCTGGTTGTTGTTTAACAAATAAATCATCGTCGTTCAACAATCTTTCAACAAACAAATACAGATCATCTTCACTCATCTTTTTGAATTCTAACATATATCTTTTAGATAAATTTTCCCATAAGAATCTCAATTTATTCCAATTCTCTTTATTTAACTTCACTTTTAAATTGGGTGGATTTTTTTTCATATCTCTGACTTTATCTGCATTTAATTTAGATGCATTAACTTCTGGATATAATTCTAACAGCCATTCAAATCCTGATTTTTTAACTCCATCAATTTCAACATCTGTTTTAAACTCATTTTTCCTATTAATTAGATTTCGTTCATCTAATTGTTCTAATAACACTTCATCATTATAATGAGGATCCACTTGCTTTCTATGTTCAACTATTTTATTAATCATTTCATCTGTTAATTTATCTTCACTTAATTTAACGTCTACATCAGAATTTATTTCTCCAATTAATTTTTCTGCGAAATCCTTTTCATCATATCCAATTAAAAATGAAAGTCTACTTGGAAATTCATCTTGTGTTAATCTGTGACCATTCTCATCAACAGGTAAACGCAAACCTCTTCCTACTTCCTGTATCTTGCTATTTTCAGAACCAGAAGTTCTCAATTTCGCAATAACGAAAACATTAGGGTTATCCCAACCTTCTCTTAATGTCCATTTTGAAAATAAAAATCTTCTTGTAATCCAGTTACCATTCTCGTCTTTAAAACTCAGCATTTTTTCTTTATTTTTAAGTATATCATTAACTTCAGCCTGTATTGCTTCATCACCGGAACCTCTGTCTTCACCAAAATACCCTGCATGGACCATTTGATTCTCACTATTAAGACTATCATATGTCACTCTTAAAAAATCTAAGTATTCAATCTCTCGTGGTAATTTTTTAACTTCAAATTCTTTTATTAATTTTCTAAGTTTAACTTTTAAGAGTCTCTCAAAAGTCTGTTTCAACCAGCCCTCTTTGTTTCTATATGACCTAATAGAATCAATAAAAAATAATGAAAGTGTTTTTACTTTTGGTTGAAAATTTTCTTTTAGGTTATCTCTCATAAAATTATTGATTTCATGCTCAAAATGTTGATTGATAGCATCATTAATAATTAATTCCTGGTAATTAGTTGTAAATGTGCCAGGCAATAAATCCATACCTTTACTAATTTCTAAGTCATTAGATAAAGTTTTAGCACCAGAATAACTTAAGTCACCTTCAAATAACGAATCTATATTTGCTAAATTCTCGCCTATACCTAGCGTCCATTTATTTTTTCCTTTTTTCAAAACTATCTCTTTGGCTTTTACACTATCAATGGTATATCTATTTTTCGCTTGTTCTGGAGTCAAATTTGGATAGTAAATATCTATTCCCTTTACAAGTCCCTGATTAAAGCTGTCAACAGCATTCAATTCAAATTGAGGCCTACCTCGATAATAATCTTTAATATATACAGCTTTTTTTCCTGTTCCTTTTTTTACTTCAGGAAAAGTAGCACCAAACCTAACAATCATTTGAGGTTCAAGATTTTCTATAGATTTGTAGTTCTTCTTATCCCTAGGAAACCTATGGGGTTCGTCTATTATAACTACAGATTTGGTAGCTTTTAAAGCTTCTATAGGGTTTGAGTAATTACTTAATAAAGTTTGGTCGTAATCAACCTTTGTCATATTTGATGAATTTAACATACCTGCATTAATAAGTAATACTTGAATTTGATTAGCATTTAAATTACTGCTTTCAATAAAGTTACTCAAATGAGGTGGAAAAATTTTTCTGCCTGATCTAGTATTAAAATCGCCTTTATTTATTGTATTTATTTCTATTTCAACATTTCCGTATGTTTCTTGGAAATGTCTTTTAGTTGATAAACTAGTTAAAAAATTCTTTGCTCCCTCTTTAATTGCAGGACTTGGAACTACTAATATAAATTTAAAAATCCCAAATTTTTTATGTAATTCATACATCATTTTAGTATAAACATACGTTTTACCTGTCCCGGTCTCCATTTTTATATCTATGTTAGCTTCTTCTGAATATCTATTTATTATTAAATTATTAGCGAACTCATTGTCACAATTTTTTGAAGTTAAATACTTTTCGATTCCTGTGAAAGTATCTATTATTTTTTTAACTGCTTGTTGTTGGTGAATTAGTTCTTCTAAGAATATTTTCATATTAAAACCTCTTTATTAAATTAACTTTATTATCTAATTGATCCAAAGCTATTTCTAATTCTCTAGTTTCCTCTAATCCAAAAGAATAGCCATATAGTATAATATTTTGCAATAATAATTTATTATTACCTATTAAATTAACCAATTCTTTTGTATTTTTACTACGCCAACCTTCTTTAATTAAATACAACCTTGAATTCTCAATATAATTAGCTTCGTAGTCAAAAATGGTTAGCTTAGATACTTTTGTATTAAAATCATAGCCATCTTGTACTAACCAATTTTCCATTATAACTTCTTCACCTGTTGCTCCGCCTTCTAATCCTAAGTTTTCACTAGAGAAAATATCAATCATATTATCAAATAAATCAAGACCAATATTTTCAAAATTATCAATTTTTTCCAAAACACTGATTGGGGGAGTTACTACAAAGTAATGTCTATATAATTCTAGGTTTTTTTCACTATTTTTTTCATAAATTTTATTTATACGACTTAAAGTTAATTCATCAATACTCTTATAACCTAATTCAAATAGCCTTTCATTAGAAGCAACAGGAACTTTCACATTGTTTTCAGTAACACTATAAGTTTTCTCTGGAATTTGAACGATAATATATTTTCTATTTGTTTTTTCCTTTATGTTAGCTTCAATTACCGCTTCAGCTGTCGTACCTGATCCCCCAAAGAAATCTAATATTATTGAATTTTCATCTGAAAAGTATCTAACTAATTTTTCAACAAATTCTACTGGTTTTGGACTTGTAAATAAAGACTCGCCATCAAATAAGTTCACTAAATACTTAGTAGCCACTTGATTCATAAATTTATTATCAGCACCAAAGAGTGAATTCACTGGATTATATTTGCTTTTTACATCTTTCAAATATTTTTTCACAATAAATCCTCTTTCTGAACCCTTAACTTCCTTCTTAAATTTTACTTTCCCTGATTCAACCCAGTTCTCAAATGTTGTTTTAGAAAAAGCCCAATATCTACCTTTTGGCGGAAGATCGATAGTACCTGTATAGGGATTTTTAATTTCAAACAGTGTATTTTTACTACCACTTCTGGCACTTGGATTATCTGGCGCCCACGGGCCATTAGGATCATTATCAATATTTTTATAAATTCCAAATTCTTTAGCATCACCTTTTATTTTTACCTGATTAATATTTTTAGCATATAACAAGGTGTGTTCATGTTGTTGGTTAAACCCCGTCAAAGAATCATTTGTAGTAGATTTAGTTTTTCTTATAATATCACCAACAAATGAAGATTCACCAAAAATTTCATCTAATAATACTTTCAAAGTTGCAAATTCATTTTCGTCAATTGAGACACTTATTTTTCCAGTTTCTGTAAGTAGCTTTCTAGCTAATAATAACCTAGGATACATAAATGCTAGCCAAGCAGAATGATTAGATTTTCCTTGTATTGATTTAAATCTAATCAATTCTTCGTTTGATAAATTAAATATTTCCATTAATTTTTCATCACTATATTCAAATTTATCTGGATATGTAAAACCATCAGATCCTGTATTATAAGGTGGATCAATATATATATATTCTATTCTACTTTGATAATTGTTTTGCAAATGACGTAAAACTTCTAAATTATCACCTGAAAAAATTAAATTTTCATTTTTGTTTTCAAAATTAATCTTTTTGTTTGGCACTATAATAGATGTTGGCTTTTCCCCAGCCTGCTTTTTCGCATAATTTTTACCTACAAAATTTAAAGAATAACTTGAACTAAACAATGACTGCTGTGAATTTTTAATATTATTATTAAATTTTTCAAAGTCAAAACCACCCAATTCTATTAAATTTCCTTCTTCGTCATAAACATTACTTCTAAAATAATTAGGTATTTTCTCTCTCAATTCTTCCAAAAAAACACTATTTTCACTTACTGTATTATTAAAGCTTTCGTTATCTTTAATCACTGTAACACCCCTAAATTATAATTACTTTAATTTTAACATATCTATTGCTTTTGAATATATTGCCAACAGTAGTAACCTAAGATTTATTATTAGAATTACAACGATTAAATATAAAAATTGATACACCAGATAACATTATAAAATTCACACAATATCAAAATACTGCGATAGCAGTGGATAATAAAAATTCAGAAATACATATAACTTTTATTAATCAAGTAACAAGTGAGATCGCATTAACAGGTATTTATAAAACTTATGAAGAAAAAATTACGACTTAAACGCTGAAGATATTAAAAATTCAAATCAAGAAATAAATGATTTAGGTATAAATTCAGAAGAAAATTAAGATAATGACGGATTCAGATGAAGCTCTAAATGCTTTAGCAGATATTAAACAAAATCAAAATAAACAATTCACACAAAAAGTCGAAAACACTTTAAATAAAGTACTCGATAAACGTGGTTTATCAGAAATATTATCAAATAGTCAAATTCAAATGATTAATAATAAATTGGTTAGTGTAGCAAACTTTAATGTCTTAACTTCTAATCCAAAAGCATTTAAACAAAATACGAAAGATGTATTAAAAAGGAGGGCACAATTTTATTATTTAGTAATATCTCTAGTATGAAGTACCTTATCAAAACCGCACCATTTATAGTACACTTCATTGTAACAGTTAATCCTGAGTTTCAAAATAATTTATAATCGAACTGTGATAATGTCCTTGATTTTATTTCTATTAGTCAAATCGTCTGTATTTTCGGTCAATATTTTTGGTGTATGATTAGCAATATCGTCTTTTAGTTTTTGAGTCCCGTATTTAACTCCATGAGTTTTAATTGTATCAGCTGATGCAAAACAATATTTGTCAGAACTTAAATGCATAAGTTCCCTGAATAATTCTTCTTGTTTTTCTGTCAGTTTTACTTCAAGAATATCTGCCAAGAGGAGTTCAAAATGATTAAACACTCGTCCGTATTCTACCTTCGTTATATGTCTACCAATGTATCTGTATGATAAATCACCAAAAATATCTTTATTCAAGATTCCAGTTGCAAATATTTCTTCTTCAAATTCACGACTAAGATTATTTACATTTTCTCTACATGATGTTTTATTGAATCGTTTTACAAATCTTCTTAAATCTTTGTTCTTAACTAGTAGCCTATAGTCCCTTTTAGTTACTTCATCTACTGGGATTCGATTATCACTTTCAGCTGGGATATATCTTGACAGATATTCTCCCTCTTCTTCATAAAACTTGTATGCACCTCCTACAGGTTGATATTTCCCTGACCTATTATTCAATACTAAAAAATATCTATCATCTATTTTAATTCTATAAAGATATGCAAACGAAATTCTTATTAAAGTGTCATCTTGTAATACACCCGCTCTTTTTAACCTTCTCTGAGATGTCTTCCAGTTACTATTATCAGCTAATTCAATCATACTTCCCCAAATCCCAGGTATAATAGCACCGGCAAATAAAAGAACAACTTCTGAACCAAATAGTATATTAACCTTACTTAAAAAATTGCTAAACAATATAAGTATCAAAAATACAACACATGTACCTAACATTTTTATAATTTTTTTCCAATAGTTATATTCTTGCATTTTAAATACCTCCTATTGGTATATCTACATGACCTATACCTACGCATATGTCATTTTTAATTAAATAACATTCGATATAATGTAATCCTGCAAAATTTGAATTCTCTATAATTTCAGTACCCCTATTGTCTACTATCTGTCCTCTTATACAATTTCGCTTTTCAGCTTCAATACCGATATTTCTAACCTTCCAAAGAATTTTATCATAGGTCGGACAATCAGTATCCCCGAGCCTACACCTAATAGAAAAATTATATGGAATAAACTTTTTAAGTTGTGGGGAGAGTTTATCAAAAAACTTCTCAATCGGCATAACAGAAAAACCATTACCTGAAACATCACAGTCTATGGAAACATTATAGTTTTCATAAATCGGATATAATTCTTCTATAAATTGCTCAGTATCATTGAAACTTAGGAAACGACTCTCACTAATATTGCTTCTTTGATTTTGTTCGGCTAATTCCTCCCAATAAGAATGATTGAAAAACAATGCCCAAGCTTGCAGAGCATCTTCTCGCGAGCATTCCTTATCAAAAAGTATGTCCAACTTATTTAGACTCGCTCTCAATCGATTTTTCCAATTTTCCATTCGCTTATAATCAACATCTCTAATTATTAGCTCTCTCCCATTATCGACAGGAGCGTTAACATCGAGGTGAATATCCAGACGCTGCACAATAGCTTGCATAGTGTAATAAAATTTCTCATCTAAGCGTGAATAATAGTTTTTTAGCTTTGAGTCACATAATATCGTTTGAACAAGTCCACTCGGCATATTTTTCCAACTATCCCTTGATTTACAGAACATCTTGGACAATCTCACTATTTTACGTAAATCATCACCAGAATACTTTACTCGATTAATGAACCACTCTTCTAATGCCTTAATGTGCCTTTCTGTCCATTCTGTCCCTGCATGCTCATATATATAATTATCGTCCCACTCATATTCTTTACTACGTTGGAATACAGCAAAGTCCATATGATAACCAAGAGAACTATACTTTAAACGTACACAACTAGTCTTTACTTCAGGTGGTTGTGCAAATTGCCTAGTTTTTCTTTCAAGAGCGTTTGCTACCATATTACGAGTAGCTTGTGCACCCAAACTATTAAGACAATCTGCTTCAAATACTATACCTACATCAATATCATAGTCTTTCTCGTCATTCTGCGTAATGGTATGCATAGCCATGCTACCTTGAATACGGTCCTCTGAAATTTTATAACTTGTATTTTTCTCTTCATTATATTCATTTAACCCATCTTTAATCCTTCTAATATTCTGTTTTCTTCTTTTTCTTAGTTCGTCCTGTTCTTTAGCAGAAAGTACGACTTTTTTACGATAAAAAGTACTGAATTCCTTTGAGCAATCATACATTTTAAAAACTCCCTTCGTATAAAGCAAACATACATTCAATTAGTTGTTACGTATTTTATTAATAATTTTATATAAAATTTATTTTTATTTTATAGTATTAAATATTATTAAAAAAACCGCATCATTTATGATACGCTTCACCTCTCATGATTTTGAATGCGCGATAAATTTGTTCAATCAATATTACACGCATCATTTGATGTGGGAAGGTCATGTTGCTGAATGATAGTGCGTAGTTGCTGCGTTGTAAGACGTCTTGGTGTAAACCATTGGAGCCACCTATGACAAATGTAAAGTCGCTTTGACCTTGTGTCATGCGTGTTTGCAGTTCTTTAGCGAGTCCTTCTGAAGACACCATTTTGCCTTTGATTTCCAACGTGATTACTGTAGATTGGGAGTTAATCTTATTGAGTAGGCGTTGGCCTTCTTTTTCTTTAACTTGTTCTATTTCTTTGTCGCTCATATTTTCAGGTGCTTTTTCATCTGGTACTTCTATTAATTCGATTTTCGTGTAAGGTCCTAATCTTTTTTCATATTCTGCAATGGCTTGCTTCCAATATTTTTCTTTTAGTTTTCCAACTGATAAGATAGTAATCTTCATTTTATCCTCCAAAAGTACATGATTTATTCGAGTTATCCACAAGTTATACACTTATGCACACATTTCCCTCTTAGTATAACAATTGAATTAACATTTTCTTAGTGTTTTTTAGGAATTATACACATATTTAAAGAAATTCATTGTGAATTTGTGGATAAGTCTGTGAATAATGTGGGTATTTATGTGTGTATTGTACACAATTCTGGATAACTATTTCCTAATCAGTGGATAACTTTACGGTTGTCTTAACGTTATTTTTACAATTATTCCCTATATTTCAGACCTTTTAGACTCACTTACTTCAAATACCGTCACTGATATCCTATTTTCCACACGCATCTTTTTAATCCTAAATTAATATCACCATTATCTTTATGTAAGTGAACTATCATCTAGCAGTATATGTATCACCCCTACCTGAGTCTCATCAATCATCACTACGACATTCAATCAAATATATGAGTGCTCCACTTTCACCTCAATTAAGCATGTGATTAATTAAATGAATTCATATTAACTACGATGATATTGACTTGATAAAGTCTCACATGACAATGTTTTGAGTTACAACATAACTATGAAAGCAGCGGTAGATCATTTATTACGTTGAATCATACTTGTGTTGAACATAGAAACTCACTTTTATATTAAATAGTATGGCCACTAACTATAAATACAATATATTTAAAAAATATTTAAATGCCAATTTTTATTTTGTTACAATTTCTAAATGTTTTTAAATTTTAACTTTATATTTAAGTTTTTATGAGAGTCTTAATATTTTATTTATTCATATTTTTACATCATTACTTTTTTATCAACTAGGAAATGTAATATAAATCACAAAGCGTGTAAGACATCGTTCTCCCCCTTCCATGATGCGCTTTCATTTCAAAAAAATTCCTTAATCAATCGTTCATGCGCAAGCCTGTTTAAACTAACACATAATCATTCCCTGCAATTCTCCTGATCACTTTTCCAAAAAAATAACCTACTTAAGCGTAATACTTAAGTAGGTCGTTTGTCTTACCTCTATTCAATTATAGTGTATAAATCGGTGTGGCTTGTGCTTTATCGGTATCGCAAAGCAATACTTCTTTCTCTGTATCGATATCGTGTTCGTTGAGCACTTGTCCAACACTCATGCGTGCGAGGTCTTTCATATTATTGTCTTGTGACAAATGAGAGAGGTATATACGTTTCGTATTACCTGTAATGACATCACTCATCGCAAGACCCGCGTCTTCATTGGATACGTGACCCATATCACTTAAAATACGTTGTTTCGTCTTCCATGGATAGCGACACATGCGTAACATATCGACATCGTGATTACTTTCAAACATAAAGACATCACTACCTTGAATCATACCTTTCATACGATCTGAAACGTAACCAGTGTCAGTTATCATCGTAAATTTCTTATAGTTATTGTGGAAGATGTAGAATTGTGGATCAATCGCGTCATGTGACACGTTAAATGATTCTATATCAAATCCTGCAAGAGATTTCGTTTCATATGGATTAAAGATAAATTTCTGATCCATTGGAATGCGGCTATCTTTCTTCTCTATCGCTTTCCATGTATTCTCATTCGCGTAAATCGGAAGTTTATATTTACGTGCTAAAACACCAAGACCTTTAATATGGTCGATGTGTTCATGTGTCACTAAAATTCCGTTTAAATCCTTAATGTTTCTGTCGATTTGGCTGAAAAGTTCTTCCATCTTCTTGCCAGTTAAACCTACATCGACGAGTAGGCTACCTTTCTCACTTTCTACGTAAGTGGCGTTACCTGTACTACCACTTGCTAATACACTCATACGTATCAAGCGACTCATCCTTTCTCATATGTACCATAGTTATTTTGTTTATAGGGGTGTGGGGGAACTCGAGTGTCTTACGCTTTATTGAGATGCTTCGACTAAGTTGGCTTTCACTCAATGTTGATTTTTTATCCTAAATTGCGTAGATATTTTAAAGTTTCGATATTCCTTAATACAGTTATTCAAATATCGAAACGTCACGTCCTCTAAATTTCCTTTATATTATACTATATCAATTTTAAAAGTTGAGTTCCAATAGTCCGTTTATACATGATACTAACGGCCATTTAAAATACACACCGCTTCATAACTACGTCGATATTGAGCCTGGCATTGCATTCTCTTAAAGAACCTAACATATCGACCAACATCATTTTTGATATCCACCCTATTTAATTACTCAATCACTTTCAATACGTAAAAAAGCCTGAGATTACTCATCGGTGTCTCAGGCTTAGTTTATATTATCTTATATAGCTTCATAATCAATCCGTAACCCATCACATGTCGTTGGTTCGATAAATGACTTCCAACACAAGTACGCCAAAGTTTGCTCTAGACAGTACAAATTAACGTAACCTTCTATGCTATCGCTTGACGGTTTCATTCAAACGATACGCCACGCATCAATAACCTCTAATAATCAATCACTTTCGGATTATGATTTGTAGCTTCTACATAATAGGTTTGAACTTCATCCTTGCCTTTATGTTTTACTTTAATTTCCCAGTTAGGTTGGAGTAATTGAACGTTTGTTTCCTTTACAACTGAATAATAGCCTAGGCGTGCATCAAGAACTTGATCATTTTGTTTTAAATATCTATTGTAATAAAGGGCTTCAATAGCTTTACGCGGCGTGATGACTTGTTTCTTCGTGCTATTTGAACCTTTAGCTACTTGTATATCATCCATCGCTGTCTGTTTATAGCTTGTCGCCTTGCCATCGCTCAAATTAAACGTTAGGCGCGCTTTACTATTATTCATAATCGGATAATCTTTATACGTTTGTTCGTAAGTGACTTTATCTTTAGTTAAATCACTTAACTGATACTCTTTACCGTTAAAGATTTTCTTTGCAATGTACTCTTTGATATCTTGTAAGTTCTTATCACTCACTTGAACGCCTTTATCAATATCTCCTTCAAGTGTTTTGTCGGAATCAGACGTTTGCATGCTTGAATGATCTTTCGCATAACTTGAGAAATTCTTTGAACGGGCAGTAATTTGTTCAAGTTCAGTATCTTTAACATTTTGATTCAAGACATCCTTGGGCACGTCAATTTCTTCTTGTTGAAAATTGACCTCGTTTACCTTTTCCGAGTCATTAACTTGTGATTTATTCACTTTATCAATATAAACGATGACTAAAAAGATGTTCACAAGAATAAAAACGAAAATGAAAAGTGTTTTCGTGAGTTTCCAGTTCATTTATTCAAGCCTCCCATCTTTATAGGCATACCAATTGCCATCGTATTCTACAAACCAACGTGGTATTAATTCACAGTTACGTTGAACTTCAATATCTTCGTTATTTGCCTTGTCGTCCATATCATAACCAATCGCAATGTTCGTTACCTTTTCAAAATCAATATCAGGATGGTTGGCTAATGCAGAACGCACGGACTCAACGGTAGGGACGGATTTAGATTCTTCACTGTTCAGTGTGACGTCCGTCTTAAGTAGCGAACGTTGATAATCGTAAACGCCTTTATCCCCCCATGTGACTTGGATTTCATTGAAGTTATGTTTATTAAACGTTGGGTGACCGTTGAGGAATCTTTGATATGTGAGTTTCCCCGTTCTATTATCTGTCTTAAATAGGCGATAATCTTCATTTAAGAAGCCACCATGACTATTTATAAACTCGTATGTGCCTGGGATGGTTTCTTGCATGTTGCTTGAACTTTTCGCGTCTTCAGATAAATTCTTATAATGATACATTTCATCTTTATCGTTATAGTTGGCGACACCAGTATTGTTGTTGTATGTTGTCGTACCACTTTGAGAGCTACGAACAATCGTTGAATCATCAAATAGTATTGAGTTCATGCGTTCAACACTGATCGTATTGAAGACCATGCGATACGTCTTTAAGTCTTTCGGTTTGCTTGGTGCAAACACGTGTGTTGCTTTGTCGATTGTATCTTTATTCGTGATGATTTCCGTATAGGGTTGCATGTCAGGTTCGATACTTTTAAAAGCTTTGTCAACGTTATTCCCTTTCATCGTTGTCTTAAGTTTAACTACTTCATGACGGTCTTTGCTAATCGCATATAGTACGACGTGGTTATTATGATCTTGATCGATAAGGAGGCGATCAAAATTAAAGTTATTCGGCACTTTCGCATCGATATCGAGTACTTGACTTAAGTATGTTGAAAGTGGCAAATCATAAGTGAAATCTAGGACGATAAAGTCGTTGCTTAGTTCAGGTATAACAAGGTTATGTTCCCTTTTCAGATGTGATACAGATTTAACTTCTTGATTTTTTAAAGGTTGAATCATCTTGTCTAAGACTGCACCTGATGCCACTGTTCCTTGAGATTTTTCATCTCTAGAATGCACGATTTGAAATGGTGTAATCGTTCCTTCCATTTCTGCAGTCATTGGTTTAGTAAGTGGTTTAGGCTTATCACTTTTACTATTATCCGTGTTATCAATATTTGAAAGGTCTGGAGAAAAGTTCCAGACCATGTATGTCAAAACGATACTCATCAAGACGAGTAGGACTAAAATAATTGATTTAGTATGTTCTTTGTTATTCATCCCAATCACCGTCTTCAATGATTTCGCAAGGAAGTGTAATAAAGATTGACGTACCTTGTCCTTCCACACTGTTAGCCCAAATTCGACCGTTATGTGCTTCGACAATCTCTTTGGAAATAGCTAGACCTAGTCCTGTACCACCCATCTTACGTGTACGTGCTTTATCTACACGATAGAATCTATCAAATATTTTATCTACCTTGTTAATCGGTATTCCAATACCATTATCTTTAATACGAATCGTCATTCTATTGTAAAGTGCATTTTGTTTCACATGAAACTCAACACGTTTCTCGCCACGTGAATATTTCATTGCATTGGTAATGACATTATCAAATACTTGTGTCATCTTGTCTGGATCGATTTCAGCAAAGATGGTTTGTTGCGGAATTTCGCGTACGAATGTCGTATCTTTCGCTGTCATTTCATGACGGTTAATAATTTTGTTGATAAACATATTGAAGTCGATAATTTCTTTCGTAATTTGATCTGATTCATTATCCATTTTAGATAATTGAAGTAAATCATTCACTAAACGAATCATACGTTCAGTCTCTTCGCGTGTGACAGATAGGAATGATGGTGCCAGTTCTTTATCTTGCCAAGCACCTTCTTCAAGTGCTTCGATATAGCTATTCATCGATGTCAGTGGTGTACGTAATTCATGTGAAACATTCGCAACGAATTCGCGACGTTCACGTTCGACTTGTTGTTGTTCTGTGACATCATGTAGTACGGCAATGTAACCTGTCACGAAACCTGTTTCTTGGACAATCGTACTAAAGTTTACGCGTGCAATAATGCCTTCTTCTTCGTTAATATCTAACAAGAAGGAATCACTATTTTCTTGAATTTCCTCTAATGAGAATTCATTTTCTAAGTTAAGGACACTAAGCATGTAGTAGCCGATGACATCTTCTTTCGCGAGACCGAGCATTTTCAGCGCCATGTCGTTTGCAATACGTACACGTCCACGGCGATCTGTCGCAAGAATACCGTCGCTCATATGCGTGATAACAGAATCTAGACGACGTTTCTCACTTTCTGTATTCGCTTGTGCTTCTTGGACACGTTTCGATAAGTTATTGAAGGCAAGTGCGAGTTCACCGATTTCATCGTTACCGTATATCTTCACTCGTTGCGTGTAGTTACCTTTAGACATCTCGACGGTTTGGTTACGCATATCGGTTATCGGCTTAGTAATCGTTCGTGCAATGAAGAATCCTAGTATCACTGTAATGAATAGTGATATCGCTGTCCCTACGATGAATATCTGATTAATGTTGTTCAGCTGATTGTATACATCATTAATTTTCGATTCTATGTATATATCACCGATTGTCTGTTTATCGACTTTAACCGGTATATTATATACCCAAACACGCTCTTTACCACTTCCGTAATCCTTAAGAACCATATGATCATTCGTTTGTCCTAAGGAGAGCGCCTTTTGAACTGAACCGTCGTTGACCTTTTGATTGATAAGACCACGGTTAGACTGCTTGGTTGTTGCCATGATGATTTGATCTTTATCAATAAAGCGTATTTCTCCTATTTCTTGGCGATTCGCATATTCATTCAAAAGGTCTTGGATATCCTTTTGAGCGTTGACTGAACCTTTATCTTTATCTTTATAAACCTTTTCAATATTGACGTCTAATTGCTTCGCATATTGTGTTATGTTTTTCTTGAAGTTATCGAGTAATTCCTTTTCTAAACTATTCGTAAAATACAAACCGATGATTTGCATACCAATAATAATGAGTAGTACATAAACAATAACGAGTTTCGTGTGAAGGGATTGTAGTTGTTTAAGCCACTTCATAAGACGCTCCCTCTAATCATGTTGTTGGAGGAAGTATCCAACGCCTCTACGTGTCACAATGTATTCTGGATGAGATGGATCATCTTCAATTTTTTCTCTTAAACGGCGAATTGTTACGTCCACAGTACGAACATCACCGAAATAATCGTAACCCCACACTGTTTGTAGTAAGTGTTCACGTGTCATGACTTGACCCATATGTTTAGAAAGATAATGGAACAGTTCGAATTCACGATGCGTTAATTCAATGTCTTCTCCACGTTTTTTAATTGAATATGCATCTGGATAAATCACAATATCTTTAATTGTAATTTCATTTGTCGCACCACTTACTTCTTGAGCTGGTTGTGAATAATGACGGCGTAAGTTCGCTTTCACACGTGCGATGAGTTCACGAGTACTAAATGGTTTAGTTACGTAATCATCTGCACCTAATTCAAGACCTAAAACTTTATCAATTTCAGAATCTTTCGCTGTCAGCATGATAATCGGCATTTCATATTTTTTACGCACTTCACGACATACTTCCATACCATCTCTACCAGGTAACATAATATCAAGTAAGACGATATCTGGTTCTTCTTCATAGATTAAATCTACTGCGTCATTACCGTCATAAGCGCAATATACGTCGTAACCTTCTTTTTTTAAATTAAATTCTAAAATATCAGCAATTGGTTTTTCATCGTCAACTACAACAACTTTTCTAGCCATATATTATAAACCTCTTTTCTCAAAGTGTAGTTCTTCCGTTCGTTTACATTGCTAATGTTATATCAAATTTTCGAAGTGCTTCATTATTATTCTGTTCTCTATATAACATATAGCTACCTATTATATAATTTACCATTTATGAACGGTTAATTCTATTTTAGTATTTAAAATTATAGAATAATATTATTTATAATTTTACCATTGAAATACAGTTCCGCAAAATAAGTTAGACTTTTGCAATATGCTTGACGCTTTTGTTTAGGTTTATCATCATATTTTATCAGTTTCGTATATGTCAAAAGTGCAGTAATGACAGTATTTGTAATTATAGAAATATAAGCATGTATAGGAATATTAAGTTTTCATTGCATGTTAAATAAAGTAGGTAATGTGAATCAGAAAGATTAATAAAGTGAAGGTACAATGTTGTATGTAAAAAAGCATAAAAAAATGCCTACCCTATTGGGTAGGCAATACGGTCCCGACGGGAATCGAACCCGCGATCTCCTGCGTGACAGGCAGGCGTGTTAACCGCTACACTACGGGACCTAGCATGGTGACTCCTACGGGACTCGAACCCGTGTTACCGCCGTGAAAGGGCGGTGTCTTAACCGCTTGACCAAGGAGCCGTTCTTAAGCACAAGATAGATTATAGCATAGCTCTACTTTTGATGACAAGATATTTTTTACATAAATTTAATAATATTTTTGTTTCGTTAATCAACCAACACAAACATGCTATGAAGCTTACTGTGGAGAAGAATAAAACCATTGATTTCATTCAAAACTAATTTCAAATTGCTGTTTTAAAATAAAACTGGAGTATGACAAAAGAAGATTGCGAATCATTGTCCTACTCCAAAATAAATAACAGGCGACCATTAAGTTGTGGCCGCCTGTTTAAATATGATTCACTGCATATATAGATAGATATGAGTTAGAAAGCTTTTTACATTCATGTTTATTGGACTAAGAATAATGTTAATCATTTCGTTCAATGCGTTCAATGCTCTAATTAAACAAAACTCACATGCTTTCTTGACGTTTTATTCTACCAAAGTTTCTCTAATAAATTCGTTTGTTCGCGGTCTGGACCTACTGAGAAAATTGAAATATGGACACCGCATAATTCTGAAATACGTTCTAAGTAATTACGTGCATTCTCAGGAAGCTCATCTAAACTACGACAACCTGTAATGTCTTCAGTCCAACCTGGAAGCTCTTCGAAGATAGGTTTACAACGTCTTAATTGATCTAAGTTTGCTGGGTACTCAGTAATTTTTTCACCATCTAATTCGTAAGCAGTACAAATTTTAACTGTGTCTAATCCTGTTAAAACGTCGATTGAGTTAATTGAAAGATCTGTGATACCACTTACACGACGTGAATGACGTAATACAACTGAGTCGAACCAACCTACACGACGTGGACGTCCAGTAGTTGTACCATATTCACGACCCACTTCTCTAATATGGTGGCCATCTTCATCAAAAAGTTCAGTTGGGAATGGACCGTCACCTACACGAGATGTATATGATTTACATACACCAATCACTTTAGACACTGATGTAGGGCCAACACCTGTACCTACTGTAACGTTACCTGCAACTGGATTACTAGATGTAACGAATGGATATGTACCATGGTCGATATCTAACATGACACCTTGTGCACCTTCGAATAATACCTTTTCATCAGCCACATTTGCATCGTCTAAAATTTTAGCTGTGTCTGTCACATAGTCTTTTAAACGTTGACCTGCAGCATAATATTCGTCAAAGATTTCATCGAATGTTGGACAAGTTTCGTTAAACATGCCTTTAAAGTATGCGTTTTTATATTCAATATTTTCTTTAAGTCGGCGTTCGAATGTTTCCTTTTCTAATAAGTCTGCCATGCGAATACCGATACGTTGTGCTTTATCTACGTATGCTGGGCCGATACCTTTTTTCGTTGTACCAATTTTATTATCGCCACGACGACGTTCTTCATATTCGTCTTGAGCTAGGTGATAAGGTAAAATGACTTGTGCGCGATTTGAGATGCGTAGGTTGTCAGTTGAAATGCCACGTTCATTTAACCCATCTAGTTCTTTTAATAATGCGACTGGATCTACAACAACACCATTACCGATTACAGCTAATTTATCTTTATAAAAGATGCCTGATGGTACTAAGTGTAATTTGTAAGTTTCTCCACCGAATTGAATCGTATGTCCCGCATTGTTACCACCAGAAAATCTAGCAATTACGTCTGCTTGCTCTGCTAAAAAGTCTGTTATTTTACCTTTACCTTCGTCTCCCCATTGTGTCCCAACTACTACGATTGATGACATATGAGCACCTCCAAGTTTTTCTCGTTTAACCACTAGGTATTTTACCAATATGATTTTGAATTTGCAAATAAAAATCGAACATTAATTAGCGTTCGATAACGCATTATCTTTCAGTATTTTTTCTGTGCGAAATCACTTTTAAACGTTTCTATGACAGTTATTCAAAGGGTATTTAAGTGAAATACATACACATACTTCCAACATTTTCAAAAGAGAAAAACAAAATAAAAACCGTACAATAAACAGTTTACAACAATTATTGTACGGGAAAATATTTTTTATGACATATCTGCATGAGCATAATCAATATCTGTAAATTTATTATATTGTTTCATAAAGTGAAGTTTCACAGTACCTGTTGGACCGTTACGTTGCTTGGCGATGATGATTTCAATTTCACCGTTATCATCATTTGTCTGTGGTTCAAAACCAGCATCGTCATCATCTTCATCACCTTCACCACGATTATAATAATCATCACGATATAAGAAAGCGACAATATCGGCATCTTGTTCTATAGACCCAGATTCACGAATATCACTCATCATAGGACGTTTGTCTTGTCGCTGTTCAACGCCACGTGATAACTGACTCAGTGCAATAACTGGGCATTCTAATTCACGTGCAATCGCCTTAAGTGTACGTGAAATCTCTGAAACTTCTTGTTGACGGTTATCTGAGAAACGTGATCCGCTTCCTTGAATCAATTGTAGATAATCAATCACAATCATATCAAGACCGTGCTCTTGTTTGAGTCGACGACATTTAGAACGTAAATCATTGATACGGATACCTGGCGTATCGTCTATGAAGATTTTAGTTCGTGATAGCTTACCTACCGCAATCGTAAAGCGACTCCAATCTTCTTCAGTCATTGTCCCAGTTCTTAAACGATTGGAATCAACGTTACCAGAACTACAGATCATACGTGTTGCCAATTGGTCGGCGCCCATCTCAAGTGAGAAGATACCGACAGTATACATATCTTCATGCGTGGCAACCTTTTGCGCAATATTTAAGGCAAAGGCAGTCTTACCTACTGAAGGACGTGCCGCTAGAATGATTAAATCATTACGGTTAAAACCAGCAGTCATTTGATCTAAGTCACGATAACCAGTTGGAATACCTGGTGTTTGACCACTATTTTGGTCGAGTTCTTCTGCGGTTTCATATACCTGTCCTAAGACATCTCTAATATCTTTAAAACCATCACTTTCTCTTGTAGAAGATAGTTCTAAAATACGTCGTTCGGCGTCGCTTAAAATCGTATCTAATTCTAATTCATCATTATAGCCATCATTCGCTATACTATCAGCGGTTTGAATAAGTTTCCGTTTCAACGCATGTTTAAAAACGATATCCGTATAGTACTGAACGTTTCGCGTTGTCGGTACACTCGTCGATAGTTCGGCAAGATATTGAGGGCCACCCGCTTCGTTTAAGCTACCTTCACTTGATAATTGATCCATCAATGTGACAACATCAATTTCCTTATTATCCTCATTTAGGTGCATCATTGCTCGAAAAATATGTTGATGGGCGCCTCTATAAAACGACTCAGGAAGCAAGACTTCCTGAGTAGTATTAATGAGTTCTGGATCTATAATAATGGCACCTAAGACAGATTGTTCAGCTTCATTGCTATGTGGCATTTGATTTTGCTCATACATTCCATCCATTATCTACTTACACCTCTTATTTCAATCCATCTTTTATTTTATCGTCATCTGATATTGTCACGAGATACACTACAGATATTTCAGAGGTTAACAAATTGTATAAGTCATACATCTTATATAATTGCACCTATAATAGTAATCATGTACTATCCTCGCGTCATATCTTTAAATTATTGTTCTACAGTGTGCACACGGATTGTACCTTCGACTTCTTTGTCTAATTTCACTGGAACATTAGTATATCCTAGTGCATGAATACCATGCGGTAAGTCCATTTTACGTTTGTCGATTTTAATATCATGTTGTTTTTTTAGCGCTTCGGCAATTTGTTTCGTACTGATTGAACCAAATAGTTTGCCGCCTTCACCTGTTTTAGCTGATACTTCAACTTCGATATCTTTTAACTGTTCTTTAAGTGCTTTTGCATCATCGATTTCTTGTTGTCTATCTGCTTCGGCACGTTTATTTTGTTGTTCTAATTGTTTTAAGTTACCAGGAGTTGCTTCTACAGCATATTTATTTTTAAGTAAGAAGTTATTTGCGTAACCTACTGGTACATCTTTAACTTCGCCTTTTTTACCTTTACCTTTAACATCTTGTGTGAAAATTACTTTCATGCGTCTTCACTCCTACTCATTTGTTCTGTAATTGCTTGTTGTAATTGTTCTATTGCTTCATCTATTGTCGCACCTTTTATTTGTGTCGCAGCATTTGTCAGATGGCCACCGCCACCTAACGCTTCCATTGTTAATTGAACATTTATGGAACCTAAAGAACGTGCTGAGATACCAATCAGGTTGTCTTCACGTTTAGCTACTACATAAGATGCTTCAATGCCTTCTAAACTTAACAACTCATCGGCAGCTTGTGCAACCGTTACAGGATGATAAATTTTATCATCTGAACCATGTGCAATGGCTACACCTTGATCTTGTATCTTAACTGTTCTTATCAATTCTGAACGATTGATATACGTATCGACATCATCTTTTAAGAAATGTTGCGTTAAGATTGTATCAGCGCCATGTGCACGTAAATAACTTGCAGCATCAAATGTTCTGGAACCTGTTCTTAACGTAAAGTTTCTTGTATCTACTATAATACCTGCATACATAACAGTTGATTCTAAACGAGTCAATCTCTGTTCAGTTGGTTGATATTCTAGTAATTCCGTTACGAGCTCAGCAGTTGAGCTAGCGTAAGGTTCCATATACACAAGTAATGGATTTGAAATAAAGCTTTCGCCACGTCTATGATGATCAATGACTACTTTGCGATTTGCTTTATTTAAGACATTTTCATCTAAGACCATTTCAGGTTTATGTGTATCTACAACAACGACAGTCGTCTTAGAAGTCATCATATCCCAAGCCTCATCCGATGTTACAAAGCGTTCTTTTAGTTCCGGTTTCTTATCAATCTCATCCATAACACGACGTAATGTCGGATCAATATCAGAATCATTAAGAACGATAAATGCCTCTAAATTATTCATTGATGCAAAGCGCGAAACTCCGATAGCTGCACCTATAGCATCTAAATCTGGTCGCTTATGTCCCATAACGATAACTTTATCGCCTTCAGTAAGAATATCTTTGAGGGCATGTGAAATCACACGAGCACGTACACGCGTACGTTTTTCCATAGGGTCAGTCTTACCACCATAGAATCTTACATTGCCGTTCATATTCTTAATTGCAACTTGGTCACCACCACGACCTAACGCGAGGTCTAAACCAGATTGTGATAATTCACCTAAATCAATAAGGTTCTCCGTGCCTTCACCTACACCAATACTTAATGTTAGTTGTGCGCGGTAACCCACACTCTTCTCTCTTAATTGGCTTAAGATTTCAAAATTAGAATCTTCTAGTTCAGCCAATATTTTTTGGTTAAAGTAAGCTACAAATTGATCTGAGTTGTAACGTTTGAAGTAAATATTGTAATCTTGTGCCCAACGACTAATCACACGTGTCACCATAGAGTTAATTTCAGAACGTTGTGTATCGTTCATATTTTGAGTGATTTCATCGTAATTATCTAAAAATATTGTTGCAATAATCGGCTTGGAATCTTCATATAGTTCATTTGTACGTTCAGTTTCAGTCATATCAAAGAAGTATAAACAATGCTCGTTTTCTGAATATCGTACATGATAGTAATAATTGTTGTTTTCTATTTCTACTTCTTGAACTTTTTCCAGTTGTTTTAATATGTTAGGGAAGACTTCATTGACATTTTCAGAAATCACATTCGTTTCAATGTGATCTGTCATAAATTGGTTCATCCACTCAATGTGATTATCTTCATCTAACACAATCATCCCTATAGGCAAGTGCTTAATCGCCTTGTTACTACTTGCCGAGATGTGACCACTTAAATCATCCACATAACTATCCATTTTTAGAAATGCTTTTCTCAATAACACGCCACTAATAATAATCATCACAATGAGTATAGCTGTAGCAATACCTGCTACTAATTGGTTAAAAATAAACCACACGACGACAAGTGCTATGGCAGTGAGTACCATTAAAATAAACGGTATGAGCAAAGCTTTTTTAGTGGATTGACGGTTCATTCTTCCACCTCTAATCACTTTTTAATCATCATTTTTTTATTATTTTCTTTAAATTAATACATAAATCAATTACCCCAAGTAATCCAACAATATGCGTTGCCGGTGTAAGAAGTGTCCCTACTACCATAACAAGAATTGTTGCGAAGTTCGGCCATCTTTTAGCTTTACCAAAGAAGTGAATGACACTTAATCCTTGGATGTACATCACTAATGATAACACAACATCAAAGTTTAACACGATGCTTTGGAACGTACTTGGTTCACTTGCAATCATGACACAAATAAGTACTATAAGATAAAACCATAGTAAATTACGGCTCATTTGCCATGCGAATAAAGGTTTAAAAATAGGTGTTGCTACTTTAAATTTGCGTAAAATTGGAAATGTAATAATCAGATTAATTAAGACAAAAATGAAAATAACTATAATTAGAAAACTAGGGAGTTGGACCGTCATTTGTCGGAAACTTTCCTCAAGAATCTGTCTATAGTTTGAATCGATTCCACTTGTTAAGAAAGCCTCATGCATTGCATTTTTAAAAGGCTTAATTAATACAGCTGCCGTCGGGATTTTATCGAATGTTTGTAATAACATCCATCCAATAAGTGTAACTAAACTTAATGAAGCTGTTGAAATATAAAGAATTCGTTCTTTAGATGTTCTTTCCTTAAGTAATTGTCCGATAATCGCACTTAATAATAAGATTAAGACCATCATACTTAAGACAAATGTATTACCTAATAATGTTGTAAGTACAACTGTTACTAATGCGCTAATTCCGAATGATTGTATGGAACGATTCCATAAAACAATACCAGGAATCGTTGCAAATAAACATAAAATCAAGCCGAGAACAGGTAATACATGCGTTACTAAAGCGACTACTAATAATGAAATAATTGCTAAAATAGTTGCTTTAGGTTGTATTTTTGAAAACACATACGCCACTCCCATACTTTTTTGACTATAACTCCTATTTTAACCTCTTTGCTAAAATTTAACAATAAAGTAAAGCCATACTACCAATGACAGGTTATGCATAAGTACGACATATGAAATAGGCTTTGCTTATATAATCTTCTGTAGGACTATTTTTATGCCAAATAATACTTATCTTATGCCAAAGAAAAATTTACCTACTCTGCACTGTTTAGTATTTCTTATGCGTGCTCATGGGGATTTTGTTCTATTATAAAACTTTCCTATTTACGTCGGAATTGTTTCAAATTTAAGAAATGATATAAATTAGGCGCCCAATCATTAAAATTTAGAAGAAAACCATCATGTCCAACATTATCTGGTACGAAGAAATGACGATGATATTTAAAACGTTCTCCTAAAGCTCTTACTTGATCATCAGGATAAAGTAAATCATCAATAAAGCCCATAGTTAGTACTTTCGTTTCCAACGATTGAAAGACTTCATCAACATCATCTCTCCCTCTATCTAAATGATGACTATCTAAGACGTCTAGCAGTGTTAAATAACAATTTAAATCGAAATATTCTTTGAACTTATCACCTTGATGTTGTTGATAGCTCACTACTTCATCTAGTGTAAAACGTTGATCATAACTTTTAGACGATCGATACGTGAGGAAGCCGAGTTGACGTGCGATACTTAAACCTTCTTTACCACCTATATGTATAGCTTGTCTTGCAATCTCGTTAAAAGCACGACTATAGGAGGACGTTTTATCAGTAGCGGCTAATATGATTGCTTTTTCCACCTCGAATTGACGATTATAAAGCAATTCCATAGCTTGCATGCCACCTAAACTGCCTCCAATGAGAATATTAATCTTCTTAAATTCTAATGCTTGTATACCTAACTCAATAGCTCTAACTATATCCCTCAATGTTAAATGTTCTGGGAAGTTGTCATCATTTAATTTAGAACTCGAACCAAATGGACTTCCAATGACATTGAATGTAAGAAATTGATAATCATGAACTGGAATGTAGCCACCATCAATGATTTCTCGCCACCAGCCAGGTTGCGCATCCGTACCGTATGTTAAATGATTGCCAGTAAGTGCATGACAAACAACGACAAGGGGTTGACCAGGAAGTCCTACATGTTCATAACGTAGACGTAAATGATCAATCGTTTCACCAGATTCAGTTATAAACTCACCTAGTTCTAATGTATTAACCGTGTAATTCGTCATAATAGTTCCATACCTCCTTCAACTAAAAAAGTGCCTTACTCAAATGATGTAAAGGCACTTATCGTACTTATCATTCGAGTTGCTCGTTGGTATTAGCACCGTGCTATTTAAAGTCGGTTGCTGAAGCTTCTACGGGCCAAATCCCTCTGCTTCTCAAAATAAGGTTAGGTAATTTAATTGTATTGTGATGTAGAAATGCATTTCGTCTCTAATAGTCTAAATTTTCTAATTATTTTAATTTTAACTAACTTTTTCTGTAAGTTCAATGAATTGATATGATTTTCAAAGATTAAAAGATTAAACGTAAGCAAGCAATGACAAATATACCTCCGAGAATTGTCACTGTTAGACTACGTGTGAAAATAGCGAGCATCACAGTTGGCACGATTGCAATAATATAAGGTAAATTAAGCGTATAACCAAATGCATGATCATGTTGTTGAATTACACCATCTATAATAAGAGCTGTAAATAAAGTGATAGGAATAAAAGAAAGCCATTTAATTACAATTGCTGGTAAGTTGACACGCGATATCATAACAAATGGAATAACTCGAACGAGTAATGTGACCACGCCACATAAAATAATAAGTACTAATGTATGTAAATCTGTCGTCATTTGTCCATCACCACCCCTAACAATGCAGCAACAATTGCGGCTATTAAAATTGCTAGGTATGAAGGTAGAATTGAACTTAGAAGAAGCATCATCACAATCACACATACAATGAGTACAATATATATTCTCAATCGTGATTTCTTAATCCCTTCAAATTGAGATATACATAAAAAAATAAACATTGCGGTAATTGCAAAGTCTAGGCCGAGCGCATCAGGATTTGAAATATACTCTCCGAAAATGGCACCGATTACACAGGAAACAGTCCAAAATAAGTAAGCAGTAATATTTAGTCCGTGTAGCCATCGATCGTTAATTTTTTCACCTTTAACATATGGTGTTATAGCAACGCCAAAAGTTTCATCTGTTAATAACGTTCCAAGCCCTACCCTATTCCAAAATCCATATTGCTTATAATTAGGTGCTAAAGTCATACTTAATAAGAACATTCGAGAGTTAACGATAAGTATTGTAAGCACAATTGCAGAAATAGGGGTGCCTGCAATCACTAATGTACAAATAATAAATTGGGCTGCACCAGCATAAATAATCAGACACAATAAAATAATTTCTAAAACACTGAAATTTTGGGAGACTGCCACAATTCCAAACGATAGTCCTACACCTGCATAACCAAGTAACGTGGGAATACACTCTTTCACACCTTGTTTAAACGTAAGGTGAGTCATATTATCAGCCCCAGTCTCTCCAATAAAATAATAAAATCAGTCTAATACACTTAATTATTTTATTCAATATATTTAAAGACCGGTATGTGTGCCGTCATACATACCGATGTCTAAAAAAGTGAATATGTAAAGGTTTTATTTTTTCAGAATTTTCTTTCTTATTTTTAGACCCTCTTTTTAACTTCTAGCTTTAAAATCAAAATGTTTACAACATTACTTTTAAAGTTTATCAAAAAATAATAGTTACTGAACTTTTGCAACTTTTTAAAACATCATTGATTTTTAATTTTTTATTAAAATTTTATTTAGAAATAGTAATTTCCAAAAGATACTTAATTTTGTTTGATATAATCACACCATCAAATGAAACGAGGTGTAACAATATTGAATTGGCAACGTAAATGTATACTAACTACTTTGTTGGTTTTAAGTAGTTTATTTTTAGTATTTTCGACTATCACATATGCGAGTGAACGTGATTTTAAAGACAGTCTTAAAATCACTACACATAACGTGTATTTCTTACCTACTGCTATCTACCCTAATTGGGGACAATCTCAGCGCGCTGATTTAATTTCAAAAGCAGATTACATTCAAAATCAAGATGTCGTGATTCTAAATGAATTATTTGATAAAAAAGCTTCAAAAAGATTGTTAACACGTCTACATTCACAGTACCCTTATCAAACACCTATCGTTGGTAAAGGTACAGAAGGTTGGCAAAATACTTCTGGTACTTATAGAAAAATTAAAAAAGTAAGTGGTGGCGTTGGTATTGTGAGTAAATGGCCTATCGTACAACAAGAACAACATATTTATAAAAAAGGTTGTGGGGCTGATATGGCAGGTAATAAAGGCTTTGCCTACATTAAAATTAATAAGAATGGCAAATACCACCATATTATCGGAACACATCTACAAGCTGAAGATCCAACATGCTTTAAAGGAAAAGATAAAGACATTAGACAGAGTCAAATGAGTGAAATTAAACAGTTTATCAAAGACAAGAATATCCCTAAAAATGAACCCGTCTATATCGGTGGTGACTTAAATGTCATTAAAGATTCAGATGAATATCAACAAATGGCAAATAACTTAAATGTTTCATTACCTACTCAATTCGATGGTAATGCATATAGTTGGGATACTAGCAGTAATAGTATTGCGAAATATAATTATCCTAAATTAGAACCTCAACACTTAGATTATATTTTATTAGATCATGACCATGCACAACCAAGCTCATGGCATAATGATACACATAGAGTGAAGTCACCAGAATGGTCCGTGAAATCTTGGGGAAAAACATACAAATACAATGATTACTCAGATCATTACCCACTCTCAGGCTATGCATCAAATGAATAGGACGATTGATACATTTAATTATTAAATTTTAATATTTAGAATAGGAGCTATATGAAACATTGGCATTATACTTCGAATTTCATATAGCTTCTTTATGATATTATTTTATGGTTATATAAAAATAAACGTTGTTTGACAAACTAAGTTAAATATTTTGAATATGAATGATAACGTTTAAAAAATCAATTTCCACTATTTTATATTTTTACAGGCGTTATCTAAAAGATAAATACTTGCTACTTCATGTACTATTTTCATGATTTTATAACTCAATCTATGACAATAAATATTCACTATTTTTTAGACATTCGTTTGTGTGACGTCAGACAACCGTATCTATAAAATCGCTTTTATACCAGTATTTTAAATCGTGAAAATCATTTTAAACTATTTTAGACATCCATCCCTAATTGAATATAAAAATACCAATTTCGCCTTTATATATTAAAAAACTGTCGATAAGTTTATAGAATCTTATCGACAGTTAAATAACTTTTTAATATTGTAATCATCTAGTTAAGTTTATATGATTATTTGATTGGTTTTTCAATTTTAGTTTTGCCACCCATAAATGGTACTAATGCTTCAGGAATTGTTAATGTACCATCTTCGTTTTGATAGTTTTCAACGATGGCTGCAAATGTACGACCTACTGCTAAACCACTACCATTTAATGTGTGTACTAATTCTGGTTTAGAAGCAGCATCACGTTTGAATCTGATATTTGCGCGACGTGCTTGGAAATCAGTACAGTTAGAGCAAGAACTGATTTCTTTATAATCATTGTAACTTGGTAACCAAACTTCTAGATCATATGTTTTACTAGCACTGAAACCAATATCGCCAGTACATAAGATAACACGACGGTATGGTAAACCTAATTCTTCAAGAATAGCTTCAGCATTTTGTGTCATTTCTTCTAAAGCATTCCAAGAATCTTCAGGTTGTACAATACGAACCATTTCAACTTTATCAAATTGATGTAAACGAATTAACCCTCTTGTATCTCTACCAGCTGATCCTGCTTCACTACGGAAACATGCAGTTTGAGCTGTAAATAATTCAGGTAGTACACCTGGTTGAATAATTTCATCTCTATAGAAGTTTGTTAAAGGTACTTCTGCAGTTGGAATCGTATATAAGCCTTCTTTTTCAACTTTAAATAAATCTTCTTCAAATTTAGGTAATTGACCTGTTCCAAACATCGTATCAGCATTCACTAATTGTGGTGTCATCATTTCAGTATAACCATGTTGCGTTGTATGTTTTGTCAACATGTAGTTCATTAAAGCACGTTCAAGTAATGCGCCATCTTTAGTTAAGTATACGAAACGAGCACCAGATACTTTAGCAGCACGTTCAAAGTCAGCCATTTTTAATTCTTCAACTAAATCCCAATGCGCTTTAGGTTCAAATTCAAAATCACGTGGCGTACCCCATTTTTTAACTTCAACGTTTTCTTCATCAGAAGCACCTTGAGGTACGTCTTCATTAATTAAGTTAGGAATACGAATTAAGATATCTCTAATTTTAGTATCTACTTCATTAAGTTGATTATCGATATCTTTAATTTCATCACCTAAATGACGCATCTCAGCAATGACGTCATCAGCGTCTTCTTTATTACGTTTCTTTTGAGCTATTTCTTCGCTCACTTTATTTCTTTTCGCCTTCATCTCTTCAGTTTTACTGATTAATTCACGGCGTTGTTCATCTAATTCTAAAACTTGGTCGACAACTTTAGGATCGTCGCCTCTTAATTCAATTTTGCTCTTCACTTTCTCAGGTTCATTTCTAAATAAACGAATGTCTAACATGTAACCTTCATCCTTTCCCAAATAAAATATATTCAATTTTATGGATGACTTCGTGTGATAAAACAATAAAAAAAGACCACATCCCAGACAAGGGACGTGGTCTACGCGTTGCCACCCTATTTAACAATTTCAAGTAAATTAAAACCATTTACCTCAAATTGCGCTTAACTAAAATAACGGTTATTACCGATTGTTCACATATAGTAGGTAGATTCACATGAATGTCGATTACTTGTTCTCACTTACCACAAGCTCTCTGAAATCGAACTATCTATGCTACTTGTCCTACGAACAATACTTTATTAACTTAATTTTAATATAGCAAAGTCATTATCATATTTCAAGTTATTTTAAATTTGCAACAATTACGTCATATTTAGATGTGCTTATATGCAACACTTTTTAAATCATTTGTGTCCCGCTTCTACAACTTGTTGAAACTGAATATCTTGTTCTGTGTAATAGTAGATACATTGTGACGATATACATACAATTTTTCTCGGATGAGCGGCGAGAGAATTTCAACATTATTATAATCAACTGCTTGTAATGTCACCTTACGTTCTATTTCCATTTAATATTTTTAATTAAATAAATAAAACTGCTACATTATGCTATCGGTCTACTAAAATAATGAATCATACATGACGATGTAAAAAGAGTTTCATTTAACTATTGACGAATGTCAGATACAGGTATAGTATTCTTAATTGTATTTAGAAGAGATGATTTAAAATCACATGTAAACAATTGTTTGAAATAAATAAAAAGATTCGTGAAATAAAAAGCAAACATAAGACTTGCAACATTTTAAGAAATAACATGTTATGGGAGGTTATGTCGTTATGAAAACGTTAGATTCTGTTAATATTCCTATAAGAAAAGACGAAACACATAAAGGTGACTATGGTAAAATTTTATTAATCGGTGGATCTGCTAATATGGGGGGCGCAATCATGCTTGCTGCACGCGCTTGCGTTTATAGTGGAAGTGGACTCATTACTGTAGCAACACATCCAAATAATCATGCTGCGCTACATTCTCGTTGTCCTGAGGCGATGGTTATAGATATTAATGATACTAAAATGCTTACAAAAATGATTGAAGCAACCGATAGTATCCTTATCGGTCCAGGTCTTGGAGTAGATTTCAAAGGTAACAATGCCATCACGTTTTTACTTCAAAATATACAACCTCATCAAAATTTAATTGTTGACGGAGATGCTATAACAATATTCAGTAAGTTGAAACCTCAAATTCCTACATGTCGTGTTATATTCACACCACATCAAAAGGAATGGGAGCGTTTGAGCGGTATACCTATTGAAGAACAAACTTATGAACGCAACCTTGAAGCGGTAGAACGTATTGGCGCGACAGTAGTATTAAAACAACATGGTACGGAAATCTATTTCTGCAATGATGATGTCTATAAATTACCTATTGGCACACCTGCTATGGCTACAGGTGGTATGGGCGATACACTTGCGGGCATGATTACAAGTTTCGTAGGCCAATTTGATAACTTTAAAGAAGCCGTTACAAGTGCAACTTACATGCATAGTTTTATCGGTGAAAAATTATCTGACACAATGTATGTTGTTCCACCTTCACGTCTGATAAGTGAAATTCCGTATGTGATGAAACAACTTGAAGGTTAACAGATATCAGAATTAATTACTGTGCTTATCAGTACTGGTAAATTGAGAAGGTACATTGTTGAGAGGGACAGTTACATTTTAGACACTCTCTATTGAAGGGGGTCTAAATGTATGAAAATGATTATTCATTTATCCTCGATGCATGGTGCTACAGAAGTCATAAAGGACAAATCAATTTAATATAAACAAGAAATTAAAAAATGCATGAGACATAGCTATGTCTCATGCATTTTAGCGTATTGGACGTCGATGACTGAGTTAGAAAATAACCTCATTACAACTCTAGTCCGACTTCCCTATATAAACTTTTGTTCATAAAATCTACAGATAGTTTAATTAAGAGTTACGGGCAGAACAACGAACCCTATGTTTCTGTCTTACTCCCTTTTTAATTATTCATCACTATCTTCTTCATTATCTGAAGCACTCTCGATATCTTCATTCACTCTATCCATAAAATCTTGTCTGATATCAATACGATCATCATTTTCAGGAGATTCTACAGATTCCATTTCTGCATCACCTTCTGTATGAATCGCATTGCCTGGTGTCTGATCATCCACTACCTCTTCTACATCTGCTGTTTCAGTAGTAGTAGATTGTTGCGCTTCATCTGCATTTTCCTCATTATCGTCTTCTTCGTTTACTTTAGCAACAGTAGAAACAAATTGACCATCTCCGAGTTTCATAAGGCGTACACCTTGTGCTGCACGTCCATTTTGAGAAATATCATGAACGTCAAGACGAATAATAACACCAGCGTTAGTTACAACCATTAAATCCTCTTCACCGGTTACAGTTGTGATACAAACGATGTTACCATTACGCTCGGTAATTGTCGCAGTTTTGATTCCTTTACCACCACGATTTGATAAACGATATTCGCTAACAGGTGTACGTTTACCGTAACCATTTTCAGTAACTACTAATACTTCATCTTCACTTTCTGAATCTGCAACATCAAGACCAACGACAGTATCCCCTTCACGTAGAGAAATACCTTTCACACCTGCTGCTGTACGGCCTAATGGGCGTAATGTAGATTCAGAAAATCTAATTAATGATGCATGTGCAGTTCCAATAAGAATATCTTCATTACCTGTTGTTAGACGTACTGCAATTAATTCATCATCTTCTTTAAAGTTAATTGCAATTTTACCGTTTTTGTTAATACGGGAGAAGTTACTTAATGATGAACGTTTAACGATACCTTGTTTTGTCGCGAATACGAGATAATCTTCTTCACTTTCAAGGTCTTTAACTGCAATCATCGTACTTATTGTTTCGTCATTTTCGAGTTCAATCGCATTAATAATAGGTATGCCTTTGGATTGACGTGACAACTCAGGAACTTCATAACCTTTGAGTTTATATACACGACCTTTATTCGTAAAGAACAGAACATGATCATGTGTACTCATTGTTACCAATTGACTAACGAAGTCCTCATCCAACGTGTTCATACCTTGTATGCCACGACCACCACGATTTTGAGAACGATATGTAGATACTGGTAAACGTTTAATATAGTTATTATGACTTAATGTAATAACAATTTGTTCTTCAGGGATTAAGTCTTCATCTTCAAGATCTTCTAGACCACCTAATTGAATTTCAGTGCGACGTTCATCGCCGAAACGTTCTTTAATTTCAGTCAATTCATCACGAACTAATTGTAATAGTACTTCTTCATCAGCTAAAATCTCTTCTAACTCTTTAATATATTCTAGAAGTTCATTATACTCAGATTCTATTTTATCTCTTTCTAATCCAGTTAAACGTCTTAAACGCATATCTAAAATTGCTTGAGCTTGACGTTCAGTTAGTTTAAAACGCTCTTGTAAACTTGCCATCGCAATTTTATCAGTGTCCGATTCACGAATTGTTGTGATAATTTCATCAATATGATCTAGTGCTATTCGTAAACCTTCTAGAATATGGGCACGGTCTCTTGCTTTTTTAAGATTATATTCAGTACGTCGTCTAACCACTGTTTTTTGGTGTTCTAAGTAATGGATAAGTGCTTCTTTTAAATTGATTAGTTTAGGTCTACCATTCACTAAAGCAATCATATTCACACCAAATGATGTTTGTAATGGAGTTTGTTTATATAAATTATTTAAAATAACACTCGCATTTGCATCTTTACGTACATCAATAACTACTCTTACACCTGTACGCAAACTTGTTTCATCACGTAAATCTGTAATACCGTCGATTTTCTTATCTCTAACTAACTCTGCGATTTTTTCAATCATACGCGCTTTATTGACTTGGAAAGGTATTTCCGTTACGACAATACGTTGACGGCCACCACCACGTTCTTCTATTTCAGCACGAGAACGCATTTGAATTGACCCACGACCTGTTTCATAAGCTCGACGAATACCACTTTTCCCTAGTACTAAACCGGCTGTAGGAAAATCAGGACCTTGGATGTCTTCCATCAGCTCATTAATTGTGATGTCTGGATTCTTACTTAAACTGAGCACACCATCAATAACTTCAGTTAAATTGTGGGGAGGAATATTTGTAGCCATACCTACGGCAATTCCTGCCGCACCATTTACTAGTAAGTTAGGGAAACGTGCAGGTAAGACTGACGGCTCTCTTTCATTACCATCATAGTTGTCAATAAAATCAATTGTGTCTTTGTTGATATCACGTAAAAGTTCTAATGTTATTTTAGTCATACGTGCTTCGGTATAACGCATTGCGGCTGCCCCGTCACCATCCATAGAGCCAAAGTTACCTTGACCATCTACAAGTGGATAACGATAACTAAAGTCTTGGGCCATTCTTACCATTGCTTCATAAATTGAAGAATCACCATGAGGGTGATATTTACCCATGACATCCCCGACTATACGTGCAGATTTCTTATAAGGTTTATCGGGCGTCATACCTTGTTCATTTAAACCATAAAGAATACGACGATGTACTGGCTTTAATCCGTCTCTAACATCAGGTAATGCACGAGAAACGATAACACTCATAGCATAGTCTAAGAATGATTCACGCATTTCACTGGTTATATTTCGTTCATTAATTCTTGATTGAGGTAATTCAGCCATCAAGAGATCCTCCTTCAAAAGTTCAGTTCATAGTGTCTAGAAATCTAGGTTGGCATAAACTGCATTGTCTTCGATAAATTGTCTGCGATTTTCTACTACATCGCCCATTAACATTTCAAATGTTTGGTCTGCATCAATTGCATCTTCAAGTCTCACTTGCAACATAGAGCGATGTTCAGGATTCATAGTCGTTTCCCATAATTGGTCTGCGTTCATTTCACCAAGACCTTTGTAACGTGCAATTGACCATTTTGGTGACGGGTTTAATTCTTGTTTCAACTTGTCTAGTTCTCTATCGTTAAATACATAATATTTTTGTTTTCCTTGTGTTAGTTTATATAAAGGCGGCTGAGCAATATAAACGTAGCCCGCTTCAATTAAAGGTCTCATGAAACGATAGAAGAATGTAAGTAATAACGTACGTATATGTGCACCATCAACATCGGCATCAGTCATGATTACGATTTTATGATAACGTGCTTTTGATATATCGAATTCTCCTCCAATACCCGTACCAAATGCAGTAATCATTTGACGAATTTCGTTATTGTTTAAGATACGATCTAAACGTGCTTTTTCCACATTCAAAATTTTACCTCTTAAAGGTAAAATGGCTTGTGTTCTTGAATCACGACCAGATTTAGTAGACCCCCCGGCAGAGTCACCTTCTACCAAGAAAATTTCACTTTCTTCAGGGTTCTTACTAGAACAATCTGCCAATTTACCTGGTAAGCTTGAAACGTCTAATGCTGATTTACGACGCGTAACTTCACGTGCTTTTTTGGCAGCCACACGTGCGCGTGAAGCCATAATACCCTTTTCAACAATAATGCGTCCTACAGATGGATTCTCATATAAGAAACGTTCAAAGTGTTCAGAAAATAATCTATCAACAACTTGACGTACTTCAGAGTTTCCTAATTTTGTTTTTGTTTGTCCTTCAAACTGAGGATCGCCATGTTTAATTGATACGACTGCTGTTAAACCTTCTCGTGTATCTTCACCTGAAAGTCTATCTTTATCCTCTTTAATAATCTTACTTTGCGTACCATAGCTATTTAAAACGCGTGTTAAAGCACGTTTAAAGCCATCTTCATGCGTACCACCCTCGTATGTATGAATATTATTCGCATACGTTAATAAGTTGGTTGCATATCCACTGTTATATTGAAGTGCAATTTCCACTTCAATATCGTCTTTAGACTGATGGATATATATAGGTTCATCGTGAAGAGGTTCTTTATTCTCATTTAATAAATCTACATAGGATTTAATCCCGCCTTCATAATGATATGAGTCTTCTCTAACTTCCTCTTCCCTTTCATCTTTTAAAGTAATTTGAATACCTTTATTTAAGAAAGCAAGCTCACGTATACGCTTTTGAAGTGTTTCATAGTTATAAACTGTTGTTTCTGTAAAGATTTCTTTATCGGCTTTGAATCGAATAACTGTACCTGTTTTATCTGTATCGCCAATTTCTTTAAGATCAAATTGTGGCACACCTTGTTTATAGGCTTGATGATAAATCGTGCCATTACGATGTACATAAACTTCAAGATCTTGTGAGAGTGCATTAACAACTGAAGATCCAACACCGTGAAGACCGCCAGATACTTTGTATCCGCCACCTCCAAATTTACCCCCAGCGTGAAGTACAGTTAATATAACTTCGACAGCAGGGCGTCCCATCTTTTCTTGAATATCAACAGGAATACCACGGCCATTGTCAGTAACTTTAATCCAATTGTCTTTCTCAATTATAACTTCAATATGACTAGCATAACCTGCTAATGCCTCGTCAATACTATTATCAACAATTTCCCATACTAAATGGTGCAACCCTCTTTCTGAAGTTGAACCAATATACATACCCGGTCTTTTACGAACCGCTTCGAGACCTTCTAAAACTTGTATCTGTCCAGCACCATAATTATCTGTGTTGTTTACATCTGACAATGTATTCACCATCACTTTCTCGTTACTTTAGTAATTCACCTTGACTAATACGGTATAACTTAGCGTTATTCATTATTTCATGATCTATTCCTTCAACTGACGTTGTTGTCACAAATGTTTGTACTTTATGTTGAATCGTACTTAACAAATGAGTTTGACGTGAATCATCAAGCTCACTCAAGACATCATCTAAAAGTAAGATTGGATATTCTCCTACTTCAATATTCATTAATTCAATTTCTGCCAACTTAATTGATAGCGCAGTTGTACGTTGCTGACCTTGTGAACCATACGTTTGAGCATCCATGCCATTTACATTGAAACTTAAGTCATCACGATGTGGGCCATAGAGACATACACCTCGTTCTTTCTCTCTTTGTAAATTGTCATTTAACAATGCTAATACTTCTTCAATTAACTCAGATTGATTGGCTTCATAATTACTTAACTTCAAACTTGGAACATAATCGAGTGTCAGTGTTTCTCGATGATTTGTAATACCTGCATGAATGGGTTGGGCAAGTGTTTCTAATTCCTTTATAAAGTGCTCTCGACGTAACGTAACCTTCAGTGCATATTCAGCAAATTGTTGGTTTAAGACTTCTAGCATTGTTGTATCTGTCTTCTGCCCAATTTGTAACTGTTTAAGGTAATTGTTCTTTTGCTTTAGAATACGCTGATATTGAGCTAAATCATTCAAATAGACAGCAGATATTTGTCCTAACTCCATATCTATGAACCGTCGACGTATTTGTGGCGAACCTTTAACGATATTTAAATCTTCAGGCGCAAATAAGACGACATTTAAATGTCCAATATATTGAGTTAGTCTGCTTTGTTCAAGATGATTCACTTTAACTTGCTTACCTTTTTTAGTTATAAACATCGTAAGCGGCATCGTGCCATGTCTATAACTTAGCTCACCCTCTATTTTAGCATAATCAGAATTGAAACGTATGAGTTCCTTATCATTTGACGTACGATGACTTTTAGCAAGCGCTAAGGTATAAATTGATTCAAGTAAATTTGTCTTTCCTTGTGCGTTCTCACCAATAAGGATATTCACTTCAGGATGACAATCTAATGTCACCTGTTCATAGTTACGATAATTCTCTAATTGGAGTGTATTAAGTTTCATTGTTCACCTTGATGGATGATTAAAAAGGAACCCGTATCTTCAGGGATATCTGTAATATCAATGCGGTCGTTGTGTTCTAATTTTTTGCCACGTCTTGTTTCACGTTGTCCATTAATTAAAACCTCAAAATCCTGTAGAAACCATTTGGCTTGTCCACCTGATTCTATGATTCCTTCAGTTTTAAGAAATTGACCTAAAGTGATATTTCCTTCTACAACAACTTCTTGAACCAAAATTTCTCACTCCATTTCTGTATGTGTCATTAATATATTATACCGTTTTTTACTTTGAATTTCATTTAAAATAAAGAATGAAATCGTTTACTTTGATATATATTTTATTTTATCAAAAGCTGCTACAAATTTTATAATTTACTTACAATCATTTTAGAAACTTACACTGAATTTTAATTTTAAAGGGGTTTTTAGCACACTTTTTCCACAAGGGTAATTGAATACTCAAATATATTTATTATTGCTATGAAAAGCGCTCAGTACATTTAAAATTAATTTTACATTCACGATAATTATCTCATTCGTCTATATTAAGTTTTGAATGTTTGAAATGAGGTTTGGTATCAATATAAAAGAGCCTATGCGACAAATGCACAGGCTCCTTTGTATAAGAGATTTAGCAATCTAATACGATTGTAACTTTAATTTTTATTAATATGTTCTAATAGGCAGAATTAATTGCGTTACAGAATCATCATCTTTTGGTTTTAAGATAAATGGTTTCATTGTACCAAAGAATTCTACTTCTACTTCATCATTATCAATGGCTTTTAAAGCATCCATCATGTATTTTGAGTTGAAAGAAATTTTCAAGTTTCCGCCTTCTACATCATTAGCGTTAACTTCTTCTTTAACAGTACCAATTTCAGGAGAAGTAGATGAAAGTTCAACTAATTCATTACCTGTACTTAATTTAATAACATTATTTCCACCTTCTCGTGCTAATAAAGATGCACGATCAATTGCATGATAAAAGTCTCCATTGTTAATTCCTAATTTAATCTCATAATTTTCTGGGAATAAACGTGTCGTATCTGGATAATGACCTTCAAGTAAACGTGAGATGAAATTAATATTCCCCACTCTGAATAACACTTGGTTAGAAGCAAAGAAAATATCAATATCTTCGTCGCTGTCACTCATAATTTTGTTTAATTCAGATAAAGCTTTACCAGGAATGATGACATTTTTATTTTCTGATTCATCTTCTAACTGTAATTTTCTTACAGCTAAGCGGTGTGAATCTGTTGCTGTGCATATTAATTCATTATCTTGTATAAGCCAGTTTACACCAGTAAGTACTGGTCGTGTTTCTGAGGTGGACACTGCAAAATTAGTTTGTGCAATGATATTTTTTAGTACCTTAACAGACAATTGAATAGCGTCATCTCGTGATACCTCAGGTAATAATGGATATTGATCAGGATCTAAACCACTTAAGTTAAATTCTGAATGACCTGATGTGATTAATGTTTGGAATTGTTCATTAGTTGATAATTTAACTTCTTTTCCAGGAAGTTTTTTAATAATATCAACGAAGAAACGACCAGGAAGTACAACTGATCCTGTTTCTGTAATTTCAACAATTTCTTCACCATCAACTTGTTTTGGAATAGTGATTTCTATTGATATTTCTGAATCTGACCCAGTTAAAATGACTTCATTATCTTTAGCATCAATTTTGATACCTGTTAAAATCGGTAAAGTTGTTCTAGGTGAGATAGCCTTTAATGTGTCGTTAAGTTGATTAATAAAATAATCTCTTTTGATTGTGAATTCCATCATTAAATTTAAACTCCTTCCAGTCGTTTATATATAATTATATAGGTTTTAAAATCATAGTAATAGTAGTAGGCACTGTGGATTGGTGGATAAGTCTAAAAAACTTACGAATATCACAGTTATACACATGTGGATAAACTGTGTATGTTGTGTATTAATTTTTCACATTATCCACAATTGCTATTGTTATTCAGAGGGACAACTGCCCATCTTTTTAAGTATTGGGAATTGATTTACTTAGTAATTATTCCCTAAAAGACCGTTTACAATCTGCTAATTTTCAATTTATTCAATATTGATTGATTTATTTCCCATTACTGATTTCTAATTTCTTTTTCTAAGTTTTCTACTTCTTGCTTAAATGTAGGATCAGACTTGATATCATTTGCAATCTTTTCATGGGCATGGATAACTGTTGTATGATCGCGACCTCCAAATTCTTCACCTATCTTAGGTAATGAAAAATCAGTTAATTCTCTAGATAGATACATAGCTATTTGTCGTGGGTAAGCAATTGACTTTGTACGTTTTTTAGCACTAAAATCTTCAATTCTTACACTATAATATTGACCAACTACCTTTTGGATATCTTGAATTGTAATCTTTTTAGACTTAGGTGATTGAATGATATCTTTTAACGCTTCTGCGGTAAGTTCGGTTGTAATAGGTTTCCCTTGTAATTTTGAGTACGCTAAAAGTCGAGTTAATGCGCCTTCAAGTTCACGAATATTTGATTGAATTTGGTTGGCGATGTAATTCAAAGCTTCTGGCGGAATATCAAGATTTTCTTCTTCAATTTTCTTTTGTAATATTGCCATTCTTGTTTCGTAATCAGGTGGCGTGATATCAACTATTAGCCCCCACTCAAAACGAGAACGTAGACGGTCTTCTAGCTTAGCAATTTCTTTTGGTGGACGATCACTTGAAATAACGATTTGCTTATTATTTTGATGTAATTCATTAAAAGTATGGAAGAACTCCTCTTGCGTTTGTTCTTTATTTTGAATGAATTGAATATCATCAATTAATAAAACATCAATTTTACGATACTTTTCACGAAATGCTTCAGTTTCATTATCACGTATTGATTTAATAAATTCGTTTGTGAATTTCTCACTAGAAGTGTAAATGACTTTAGCATTAGGTTTGTTACTAAGAACATGATGTCCAATTGCATGCATTAAATGTGTTTTACCTAGACCTACGCCTCCATATATAAATAATGGATTATAAGCTTCTGCCGGTGCTTCTGCAACAGCTAAACTTGCAGCATGTGGGAAACGATTGCCAGGTCCAATGACAAATGTATCGAATGTATTGTGCATATTAAATTGTTCTTTTCCCCAAGTCTTATCATCTATAGAAGAATTTTGTATTTGGGGTTCTTGAACTTCTTGTGTATTTACATTGTTGTAGGATGCAAGTTCATCTTCAGAAATAAAATGTGGTTTCACTTCATAACCGATGACATCATAAATAATAGCCTGCATAATTTCTGAATATCGCTGATTAAGCCAACTCGCATTGAAAGGCAGACTTACTAATATAATGGCTTCGTCATTTTTAAGTGAGTAGAGTTGCGTATCTTTTATGAACGTTTGATAACTAGTGTTTGAAATTCTTTCCTGGGCAATTTCTAAAACTTTATCCCAAATTTCTTTCTCTGACATAAATAACTCCATCTTTCTTAAAATTTTAGACTTATACACAGAAATAACATAGGTGGATAAAAATAATCACAGTATGTTAATAATTATCCACAAGTTAATCACAATCAGTGGATAACTTAAACATAACTATGATTTATGCACACCATTTATGTATATAAATTTAATAAATAAATCCTTATAAAATCATAATTTGAACGACTTATCCACATAATTATACTTTTTAACTCCAAGTGATGTCAAATGGCTGTGAATATGTTGTTAAATTTTGAATAACTGTGTGTATAGCGCATATGTTATCCACAGTTTTTGAGAGAATTTCTGTGTATAAGTGGATAACTTCAAATAAGCGTCACAATTTCTTTTTTTACTTTGGGAAATAATTTATATGGATTGTATGAACTATGTATATGACAAATTATTATTAAAATTGGTAATAATTTGATGAAGAAAAAAGATTTCTTATATTAAATCACAACAAGTGATTTTCAATCGTTATATTCGTAAATTCATCTTGCTTTATAAAAGGTATTTTGTTATATTGTAGTAGTTGCTTGAATTATGACTAGATAATAATAAGCTATAGAACAAATTTCTTAATAGCAGACACAATAAGAGAGCAATTGCTCAGATGAAGTATGTTAGTAATTGAAGCTAATATATACTTCGTTAATTTATCTATTTATATGAACCAATTTCTAGGTAGGAAGTTGGAAATATTGGTAATTGAATTCAGATGGAGGTGTTTTGCATGGTAAAACGTACTTATCAACCAAATAAACGTAAACATAGTAAAGTTCATGGTTTCAGAAAACGCATGAGCACTAAAAATGGCCGCAAAGTTTTAGCGCGTCGTCGTCGTAAAGGCCGTAAAGTTTTATCTGCATAAGATCACTGAATCATCAGTGGTCTTTTTTTTGTTTAAATAATAAAATGATATTTAAGTATTGTTCTGATATCATTTTCAAAATAATATATACGTATGTTTTGTTAATAGATAATTGTTACTATTAAAATGAATAGATTAGAATAAGCGAGTGATGTTTAATGGAAAAAGCATATCGTATTAAGAGAAATTCAGACTTTCAAGCGATATACAAGAATGGGAAGTCTGTTGCAAATAGACAATTTGTTGTCTATACCTATAAAAATAGAGATTTAAAACATTTTCGCTTAGGAATAAGTGTCTCAAAAAAACTGGGCAACGCTGTTACAAGAAATAGAATTAAAAGAGCGATAAGAGAGAATTTTAAAGTGCATAAGCAAAATATTATCGCTAAAGATATTATAGTTATTGCGAGGCAACCAGCAAAAGATATGAATACACTGGAGATTCAAAGCAGTTTAGAGCATGTGCTTAAAATTGCAAAAGTGTTTAATAAAAAGATTAAGTAGGGTAGGGGATTTAGACGAACCGTAGTCTAACGTCACACATACCGAAGCCTTACATATGAATGTTGAACAGTTTATTAGCTTTTTTTAAAGAAACAATTTACAATGTTATAATGAATTTTTACATTAATAAGGAGGCGAGACTCTTATGGATTTTGATACGATTACAAGTATTTCAACACCGATGGGTGAAGGTGCTATTGGAATTGTGAGATTATCTGGGCCACAAGCTATTGAAATCGGAGATATCTTATATAAAGGAAAGAAAAAGTTATCTGAAGTTGAGACGCATACAATAAATTACGGTCATATTATTGATCCAGAAACAAATGAAACAGTTGAAGAAGTCATGGTGTCTGTATTACGTGCCCCTAAAACTTTCACACGAGAAGATATTATTGAGATAAATTGCCATGGTGGTATTTTAACAATTAATCGTATATTAGAGTTAACTATGACTTATGGTGCACGTATGGCAGAACCAGGTGAATATACAAAACGTGCATTTTTAAATGGTCGTATAGATTTATCTCAAGCAGAAGCGGTTATGGATTTTATACGTTCCAAAACTGATCGAGCTTCTAAGGTTGCGATGAATCAAATAGAAGGACGTTTAAGTGACTTAATCAAGAAACAACGTCAATCCATATTAGAGATACTCGCCCAAGTTGAAGTTAACATTGATTATCCAGAGTATGATGATGTAGAAGACGCAACGACGGACTTCTTACTAGAACAGTCTAAGCGTATTAAAGAAGAAATCAATCAGTTACTTGAAACAGGAGCACAAGGTAAAATAATGAGAGAAGGGTTATCTACAGTTATTGTAGGACGTCCTAATGTTGGGAAGTCTTCGATGCTAAATAACCTTATTCAAGATAATAAAGCAATTGTGACTGAGGTCGCTGGTACAACAAGAGACGTGTTAGAAGAATATGTCAATGTTAGAGGTGTCCCGTTACGACTTGTAGATACTGCGGGTATTAGGGATACTGAAGATATCGTAGAGAAGATTGGTGTAGAACGTTCTAGGAAAGCTCTAAGTGAAGCAGATTTAATTTTATTTGTGCTTAATAACAATGAACCTCTGACGGAAGATGATCAAACTTTATTCGAAGTCATTAAAAATGAGGATGTTATTGTAATCATTAATAAAACAGATTTAGAACAGCGATTAGATGTTAGCGAACTAAGAGAGATGATTGGTGATATGCCACTTATACAAACATCGATGCTTAAACAAGAAGGTATTGATGAATTAGAAATACAAATTAAAGATTTATTCTTTGGTGGCGAAGTACAAAATCAAGATATGACTTATGTATCTAATTCACGTCACATTTCATTGTTGAAACAAGCGAGACAATCAATTCAAGATGCGATTGATGCTGCTGAGTCTGGTATCCCAATGGATATGGTACAGATTGATTTAACACGTACTTGGGAAATTCTAGGAGAAATTATTGGAGAATCAGCGAGTGATGAATTAATAGATCAACTATTTAGTCAATTTTGTTTAGGAAAATAATGATATAAAAATATAAACAAGACGGTAAGACGTCTAAAATTCAAGATTTTATGACTTTTGGGAGGTAAAAGAGTGGTTCAAGAATATGATGTAGTAGTCATTGGTGCTGGTCACGCCGGTATTGAAGCAGGTTTAGCTTCAGCTCGTCGGGGTGCTAAAACGCTGATGTTAACAATTAATTTAGATAATATTGCTTTCATGCCATGTAATCCATCTGTAGGTGGTCCTGCGAAAGGAATCGTTGTACGTGAAATAGACGCTTTAGGTGGACAAATGGCAAAAACTATTGATAAAACTCACATTCAAATGCGTATGCTTAATACAGGTAAAGGTCCAGCTGTTAGAGCTTTACGTGCTCAAGCAGATAAAGTATTATATCAACAAGAAATGAAGCGTGTACTTGAGAATGAGGATAATTTAGACATCATGCAAGGTATGGTTGATGAACTCATTATAGAAGATAATGAAGTTAAAGGTGTTCGTACTAATATTGGTACAGAATATCGTTCTAAAGCTGTCATTATTACAACAGGTACATTCTTACGTGGAGAAATTATACTAGGAAACTTAAAATATTCTAGTGGCCCTAACCATCAATTACCATCTGTAACTCTAGCAGATAATTTAAGAAAATTAGGATTTGATATCGTTAGATTTAAAACGGGTACACCACCACGTGTAAATGCGAGAACCATCGATTATTCTAAAACTGAAATCCAACCAGGTGATGATATAGGTCGAGCGTTTAGTTTTGAAACAACCGAATTTATTTTAGATCAATTACCTTGTTGGTTAACTTATACAAATGGAGATACACATCAAGTCATTGATGATAACTTACATTTATCTGCTATGTATTCCGGTATGATTAAAGGTACAGGTCCTAGATATTGTCCATCAATTGAGGATAAATTTGTCCGCTTTAACGATAAACCAAGACATCAACTTTTCTTAGAACCTGAAGGACGTAATACGAATGAGGTATACGTGCAAGGATTATCTACTAGTTTACCTGAACATGTTCAACGTCAAATGTTAGAAACCATTCCAGGTCTTGAAAAAGCAGATATGATGCGTGCGGGTTATGCTATTGAATATGATGCAATCGTGCCTACTCAATTATGGCCAACGTTAGAAACAAAAGCGATCAAAAACTTGTATACTGCAGGTCAGATTAATGGAACATCAGGATATGAAGAAGCAGCGGGACAAGGAATCATGGCAGGTATTAACGCTGCTGGTAATGTTTTAGGTACAGGTGAAAAAATACTCAGCCGTTCAGACGCATATATTGGTGTACTTATAGATGATTTAGTCACTAAGGGTACAAATGAACCGTATCGATTATTAACTTCACGTGCGGAATATCGATTATTACTACGTCATGATAATGCTGATTTACGTCTTACTGATATGGGGTATGAATTAGGTTTAATATCAGAAGAACGCTATGCAAGATTTAATGAAAAACGTCAACAAATCAAAGATGAAATACAACGACTTACCGATGTACGTATTAAACCAAATGAACATACGCAAGCAATTATTGAAGCTAAGGGTGGTTCAAGATTAAAAGATGGCATATTAGCGATTGATTTATTACGTCGTCCGGAAATGAACTACGAAACAATTTTAGAAATCTTAGAAGAATCACATCAACTTCCTGAAGCGGTTGAGGAACAAGTTGAAATTCAAACAAAATATGAAGGTTATATCAATAAATCTTTACAACAAGTAGAAAAAGTTAAAAGAATGGAAGCGAAAAAAATTCCTGAGGATTTAGATTATAGCAAGGTAGATAGTTTAGCATCTGAAGCACGCGAAAAGTTAGCTGAAGTTAAACCATTAAATATTGCACAGGCTTCACGAATTTCAGGTGTGAATCCAGCAGATATCTCAATTCTACTTGTTTATTTAGAACAAGGTAAACTTCAAAGGGTGAAACAATAATGAGTATTGAATGGTTATCAGAGAAATTAAGCGAGCAAGGCATAGAACTATCTAATACGCAAAAAGAGCAATTTCAAAAATATTATCAATTACTTGTTGAATGGAACAAAAAAATGAATTTGACAAGTATTACTGATGAACATGATGTTTATTTAAAACATTTCTATGATTCAATAGCGCCTAGTTTCTATTATGATTTTAACGGTCAATTAAGTCTTTGTGATATCGGTGCTGGTGCAGGTTTTCCAAGTATACCTTTAAAGATAGTATACCCTGAATTGAAAGTAACGATTGTAGATTCTCTAAATAAAAGAATACAATTTCTAAATCATTTAGCTGCAGAACTAGGTCTTGAAGATGTTAGTTTTGTGCATGATCGAGCAGAAATATATGGCAAGGGTGTCTACAGGGAGTCTTATGATATTGTTACAGCTCGTGCAGTAGCGAGATTGACTGTCTTAAGTGAGTTGTGCTTACCTTTAGTAAAAAAAGGTGGACAGTTCCTTGCACTTAAATCATCAAAAGGTGAAGAAGAATTGCAAGAAGCGACGTTTGCTATTAACATTTTAGGTGGTAATGTGAAAGAGACTCATACTTTTGAATTACCTGAAAATGCCGGTGAGCGACAAATGATTATTATTGATAAACGTAGACAGACATCAAAAAAATACCCAAGAAAACCAGGTACGCCAAACAAATCTCCACTAGTTGAAAGTTAAGACATCATAGTATGATAAATAATTGAGAGGGAGAGAATGGATAATGAAGAAACCTTTTTCAAAATTATTTGGTTTAAAAAATAAAGATGACATCATTGGTTATACTGAAGAAGAACGTAATAATAATGTAGAATCCATTCATATTGAACGTATCGTACCCAATCGTTATCAACCTAGACAAGTATTTGAGCCAAATAAGATTAAAGAATTAGCAGAGTCTATTGAAGAGCATGGATTATTACAGCCTATAGTTGTACGTCCAATTGAAGAAGATATGTTCGAAATTATAGCCGGCGAACGACGATTTCGAGCATTACAGTCGTTGCATAAACCTCAAGTAGATGTCATTGTTCGAGATATGGATGATGAAGAAACAGCGGTAGTTGCATTGATTGAAAATATTCAACGTGAAAACTTATCTGTCGTCGAAGAAGCGGAAGCTTATAAAAAGTTACTTGAAATCGGGGGAACGACTCAAAATGAATTAGCAAAAAGTCTAGGCAAGAGCCAAAGCTTCATTGCTAATAAACTTAGATTATTGAAGTTAGCACCCAATGTGATTAAGAGATTACGTGAAGGTAAGATTACAGAAAGACATGCACGAGCGGTATTAGTATTACCTGATGAAACACAAGAAGAATTAATCGAGCAAGTTATTAGTCAGAAGTTGAATGTGAAACAAACTGAGGATAGAGTACGTCAGAAAACTGGACCAGAGAAAGTAAAAGCGCAGACTTTCCAATTTTCTCAAGATGTAACACAAGCAAAAGAAGAACTAGGTAAGAGTATTGAAACGATAGAAAAATCAGGTATACGCGTTGAACAAAAAGATAAAGAACATGAAGATTATTATGAAATTAAAATAAAGATATATAAGAAATAATTATAAGAGTCTGGTACATATTTTGATGATGTATTAGGCTCTTTTTATCGTATTACAGTGCATTATCTTTAATAGTATAACGGTAAAAAATTCTGTGCAATAAAATATCCAAATAGCAAATATCAACATTAATAATCATATTAAATGTACCTAATAACATCTTAACCATAGCAAAGAAAACTTGTATTGCGTCACTCAATGAAAGAGCGGTTATATTAGATAAACGTATAATATTTTAAATGATGAAAAAGTGACTTTAAAATGTTTTACGTGAAACAAAAATTATCATTATTTAGAAAATTAGGTGATTTAAACAATATATTTACAACAATTGATTTACGCTATAAACTAAAAGTAAACGATACGTTTCGTTTAATAAATATGGATGAGAAGGGTTATTGTGTTTGGTATATCAATTTCTAGTGCTATACTACATTTCGTTATCGGAGGATTTGCTGTTGCACTTGCATCAATTATGGCTGATAAAGTAGGAGGAAAATTAGGTGGCATTATTGCCACAATGCCGGCAGTCTACCTTGCAGCTATTATAGCGTTAGCTATAGACCATAAAGGACAGCAACTTATTCAAATGTCAATTCATTTAAGTACAGGAGCAATTGTTGGGATTGTCTCATGTATTGTAACTGTGTTCTTTACTTCAATTTTTATTGGTAAGAAAAATTATAGAAGTGGAACAGTATTTGCAATTCTTTGTTGGTTTGTGATTTCTGTTGCGATTTTCTTAGTCAGACATATTTAAATTGGAGGATTAAAAATGAAGTTAGCAATTATTAAATTTTCAGTTGGTGGTTTAGCTGTTTTAATTAGTTATATTGTTTCTGTCGTGCTTCCATGGAAGGAATTTGGAGGTATATTTGCAACCTTTCCCGCAGTGTTTTTAGTTTCAATGTGTATTACTGGTATGCAATTTGGCAATGAGGTAGCTATGCATGTGAGCAGAGGCGCAGTCTTCGGTATGATAGGAGTTTTATGTAGTATACTAGCAACCTGGGGATTACTACAAGCTACACATATGTGGCTATTGAGTATTATTGGTGGTTTTGTAGCTTGGTTTGTAAGTGCATTGATTATTTTTGAAATTGTGGAATTCATAGCACATAAAAGAAGGGATAAACATGGCTGGAAGACCAAAAGATCCAACAATCAATAAAAAAATTTATACTGAGATTCAACGTTTATTGGAAACGACTCATTTTAGAGATATTACTATAGATCAAATTTCTGAGAATACTGGTATTTCTAAAGCAACTATTTATAGACGTTGGAAGGATAAATCTTCAATTATCATGTCCGCGTTTATTGAACAATCTCAATATATTGTGATTCATAATCAAGATAATTTATATGATGATTTATTCCAGTTTTTAGTGAAAATAAAAGATATCTATAAAACAAAACTAGGTAGTGCTGTGATTGAAATATTAATTAGTCATCAACAAATGGAAGCTAGAGAAACTTTTATGACTAATTACTTTAATCATAATCGCAAAGTTTTAAAAGAGATTGTTCGTAAGCACATACAAGAGGAAGAACAAGATTTGTTTATTGATTTAATCTTCTCACCCATCTATTTTAATATATTAATTAAACCTGAAACTCTGGATAAAAATTACATTAAAAAGATGTTGAATCAAGTTTTACGTATATATCATTGATATGAAAAACGCTCCTTTCGAGGAGCGTTTTTTGTTTTTCATGTAACAGGTTAGCCTAAGGTCAGTCTATTAAAACCTTTAACCATACTATGTCAAAGCATTTTGACAATGATAAAGGTGACATCGCAAAAACTATTTGATAGCTTTTATAGAGAAAACCTGATTTGATTTAATAATAATATTAAATGATTTCAAATCATAATTAAGGAGTTTAAAGCAATGAATGTTAGCAATCAAATCAAAAAAATTTAGAGAAAGAGATGGGTATTCACAAGAATTTTTGGCTGAGAAAATGTTTGTTTCAAGACAAACTATTTCAAATTGGGAAAATGATAAAAGTTATCCGGATATTCATAATTTACTTATTATGTGTCAACTCTTCAAGGTATCTCTAGACGAACTAGTGGAGGATGATTTGAAAAACGTGCAAATCAAAAATATTAAAAAAGAATTAGACTTTTGGACATGAATGATGATAATTACAATGGTATTAGGAAGTGTTCTCATAGGTCCTATGATTCATTACTTTCATTGGTTAGGAATAGGAATAACATATTTAGTATTTTTAATAGGTATCATTGCTTCTACAAAATTAGAAAAAATTAAAATAAAAAATGATATTGAAACATACGACAGGATATTAGCATTTATTAATGGTAAAGATCCTAAAGAGGTGCAAAAAAGTAAGTTTAGAGATATATGGACATCCTCAATTTCTTTTATTTTCTTTGTTGGTGTGATCATCGGTATAAGTTACTTAAGTATCATTTTAACTGATTATTTTTTATAAAAATCAAAAAGAGAATAGACTGGATGCCTATTGAATTTGACACCCAGTCTACTCTAAGAATGATTATTTATTGCTTTGTCCACTCATAATAATAATGGGAAATATGAAACAACACATAATACAAAATTATGATTATTGTTTTCATAAATATTCCCTACATAGTTTTTATTGCACTTAATAGCAGCGTTTAGCTATTCATTCCACTTATCATACCTGATCCTATTAATATGATGAGTGCAACGATTCCTAATATCACAGATGCTTTTTTAGATAAACGACTAGTTGAGTAATAAACAACACCTGTTAAAAAGGCTTTTAAAAGATTAGTTAAACTGAAAGCCATGAGTGTTTTATTATCCTTTGAAAAAATGTTTAAGCTATCAAGCTTATAGTCTGTTATCTTTAGTCCAAAAACTATTTGAATTAAAGAAATAATAGTTGTAAATCCTAAAATAATGATTGAATAAGAGAGTGCTGCTGAGAATAAACTGCTCGCTTTGGCGTCAGATTTAAATATTTTAGAAATAATTAGAAAGATTAAAAATACTACAACAACACTAAAGATTGTTCCTATGAAAGCGCCTATAGTTGTAGACATACGTAACATATTTTCATCCATTTGGTTATTAGCTATCGATTGGTTATCTAATAGTTCATTACTAGTATTATATGTGATGAAAGCGCTAATAATAGCTAATACTATCACTATGATTGATTTAAGTATCCATTTTGGCTGATGTCTTAGTTTGTTAAAATGATTAACAAATGGAATACTTGAGTTTTGAATATCATTTTCTTTTAATTCCTGTGTACTCATGTAATATATCTCCTTTACTTATTAAGGTTAGTTTGATGGTAACATTTTATTACATAATATAAAATGCAAAATCCTTAAATTTAATTAAATATAGTTACTAATACTAATTTAAAGGTAAAATGATTGATAATATATTAAAAATTATAAGATTTAGTAATTTTTTTACATATAAAAGATTAATAATTTTACAAATGTGTTATCATTTCCTTGTGAATCTATTACACAAGGAGAATATATATGAATAAGAAACTATTGTGGAGCATCATTGGTATTGTAATTATTGTCGTATTAATCATTGCTGCTTTTATATTAAAACAAGTTAATGGTTCAGGTAGTAAAGATAGTAATGCTTACGATACATATACAGTAAGAAAAGAAACACCTATTAGTTTAGAAGGCAAAGCGTCTCCAGAATCTGTGAAAACTTATAACAATAATCAATCTGTGGGTAACTTCTTAAGTGTTTCAGTACAAGATGGTCAAACAGTTAAACAAGGTGAACGTATCATCAATTATGATACAAATGGGAATAAACGCCAACAACTATTGAACAAAGTGAATCAAGCACAATCTCAAGTTAATGATGATTATCAAAAAGTAAATCAAAGCCCTAACAATCATCAATTACAAGTTAAATTGACTCAAGATCAAAGTGCTTTAAATGAAGCTCAGCAGTCATTGTCACAATATGACAGACAACTCAATGACAGCATGAATGCATCATTTGATGGTAAAATTAACATTAAAAATGATTCAGATGTAGGCGAAGGGCAACCTATTTTGCAATTAATTTCTTCAAATCCTCAAATTAACGCAACTATTACAGAGTTTGATATTAATAAAATTAAAGAAGGCGATGAAGTAAATGTCACTGTAAATAGCACAGGTAAAAAAGGAAAAGGAAAAATTCTTAAAATAGATGAACTTCCTACAAGCTATGATACAAGTGACGATAGTACAGCATCATCGGCACAAGCAGGGGCACAAGGTGATAGTGAAGAAGGAACTGAAATGACGACATCTAATCCTACAATTAATCAGCCAACAGGTGGTAAAAGTGGCGAAACATCAAAATATAAAGTTATCATTGGTGATTTAGATATACCCGTGAGATCAGGCTTCTCTATGGATGCTAAAATCCCTCTTAAAACTAAAAAGCTACCAAATAACGTGTTAACAAAAGATAATAACGTATTTGTCGTTGATAAAAATAATAAAGTTCACAAACGTGAAATTAAAATTGAACGTAATAATGGTGAAATCATTGTGAAAAAAGGATTGAAATCTGGCGATAAAGTCCTTAAAAGTCCAAAAGGTAATTTAAATGATGGAGAAAAAGTAGAGGTGTCATCATGATTGAATTGAGAAAAATCAATCGACACTTTAAAAATGGAAATGAATCAAATCATATTTTGAAAGACATAGATATTCATATTGATGAAGGTGAATTTATTGCTATCATGGGTCCGTCTGGTTCAGGTAAAAGTACGTTAATTAATATCTTGGGATTTATTGATCGTGGATATGAAGGAGAATACTTTTTTAACAATGAGAATTATCAAAAAAGCTCAGATAATAAGCTCGCAGAAATTCGAAATCATACTGTAGGTTTCGTCTTTCAGAATTTTAAATTGATTCAAAATAACACTATTTTAGAAAATGTAAGTATTCCGCTAATTTATAATGGTTTGAGTAATAAAGCGAGAAAAAGCAAAGTTTTAGACGGACTTCATGACGTCGGTCTAAAAGGTAAAGAGAATCTCTTACCAAATAAATTGTCAGGAGGGCAGCAACAACGTGTAGCTATTGCCCGGGCAATTATTAATGACCCTAAGTTTATTATTGCCGATGAACCTACTGGCGCTCTTGATTCGAAGACATCTCAAGATATTATGGAGCTTTTCGTAAAACTGAACAAAGAACAGAATACAACTATTATTATGGTAACGCATGATCGTGAAGTGGCGGAAAAAGCTGATCGTATTATCCATATTTTGGATGGGCGTGTGCAAGAGGAAGAGGTGTTGACACGTGAATAACTTTTCAAATGTCATATCAGTTGCTATTCGTTCCATTTTAAAAAACAAACGACGTAATATCTTTACGATGATTGGAATAATTATTGGTATCGCATCAGTAATTACTATCATGTCGTTGGGGAACGGTTTTAAGAAGTCAACGACTGAGCAATTCAATGATGCTGGTGCTGGTAAAAATCAAGCTTCAATTTCTTACATGACAGAAAATATGGAAGCGCCTAAAAATAATCCATTTAAGCAAGAGGATATGAGTGTTGTTGAACAGGTTAATGGTGTTAAGAGTGCTAAAGTAAAAGAGGATAAGGATAGCACATATTCAGTCAAAATTACGAATACACATGGCAGTAGTGATGCTAGTTTAAAAAAGGTTGATAAACTGACAGATGTAGATGAAGGAAAAGGATTTACGAATGATGATAATGAAGTGCTAGAAAAAGTAGCCGTTATAGATAAAAAAATTGCTAAAAAAGTATTCAATAATCAGGCAATGGGTCAATCTATTTATATAAATGGAGAAGGGTTTAAAGTCGTAGGCGTCTCTGAAAGCTCAGAAGTCGATGAAAGTGGGATGCCTATTGAGTCATTAATTCAAATACCTTCAAAAACATTTAATAAATATATGGGCAATTTGACACAAGGTATGCCTCAATTATTAGTTACAGTTGAAAAAGGTTCAGATAAGAAAGACGTAGGTAAAAAGGTCGAAAAAGTGTTGAATAAAAAAGGAACTGGCGTATCTGAAGGTCAATATAGTTATGAAGATAATGAAGCGGTGATGAAAACGATAGGTTCAGTCTTAGACACGATTACTTACTTTGTCGCAGCTGTTGCGGGAATATCACTCTTTATTGCAGGTATTGGTGTGATGAATGTCATGTATATTTCAGTCACTGAACGAACAGAAGAGATTGCAATTCGTCGTGCATTTGGCGCTAAAGGTCGAGATATTGAAATACAATTCTTAGTAGAAAGTGTTGTGTTATGTCTCATAGGTGGTATCATCGGATTAATTCTAGGTATTATTATTGCTACATTGATTGATCTCGTGACACCTGAAATGGTTAAGAGTTCCGTCAGTCTAGGTTCCGTCATCCTAGCTGTAGGTGTATCAACATTGATAGGCATCATTTTCGGTTGGATACCTGCACGTTCAGCTTCTAAAAAAGAATTAATTGATATTATTAAATAATCTATAGCATAGAATGATTTATCGTAAGGTACTATATGGTCGAAATTCTTGTTAACACAGCTATTAGTGTTTATATTGTTGCATTATATACTCAATGGTTAAGTACACGCGATAATTTGAAAGCATAGTAGTTATTAGCCTTTATCACCTATACCCCCTCACTGTTACAAATAGAGGGGGTTAATATATATGTGAATACTTATTTCTGACTATCTATCAATCAGTTGAAGAATGTAAAAAAATTTTTCATGAATTGAATAAAAAATATAAAAAGCAGTATATGTATTAACTAAAATTATCACGATCTTTAATTAATTTATAATATGAATTTAAAATATGGATATGGAAATATAAAGTGATTCAACATTATATGCGTAATTAATTATTAGAAAATATTGATGTAGATTAAATTTTTACAGAAGAGTATTTATAACTATTTGCAGGAAAAATAAAAAGGTTAATGTAGTTAGCTTACTATCAGCGCACGAATAGTGGTTGATCAATAGAAAAATTATAGATGCAAAGTAAACCATCCGTTTGTACGGGTGGTTTTGATTTTGTAAGGTAAAAACTCATTATTGCAGGATATACAAGAGTATTGTCTATCGAGCGAAATATAGAAAGGTAATTTGAAAATTTGAGATGATATATAACTTTAAACATTGAGTAGACTCAACTCAAAAAGTAAGATTAGTTATTAAAAATGTTTCGCATGCTACTTTTTTCATTTAATGATACTTGAATTGTTATTAATAAATAAGATTATTTTATCAATTTTAATTGTGATTAATGCGATAAAATAGATAAATATAATCGAAAATAATGTATTAGATTATTTTAAATGCTGTAATAGAATCAATAAAATGTTTTAAAAACTAAAAAGTTAACAAAAATTTAACCAAATTAGTTAAAAAAATTAATAACTTTTATGTTATTTTGAATTTAGCAGTTATTTTTTCATTCTTTATAAGGGAAAAATCTTATAGAGGTGATTTCTTTGACAAATAATAATAGAATAAAAAGATTTAGCATTAGAAAATACGCAGTGGGAGTAGTATCAATTATTACAGGTGCAACAATTTTCATCGGAGGGCAACAAGCTCAAGCAGCTGAAACTTCAGTGCAACATGCGGATGCACACCCAGAAGACTCGCAAACAACACAACAATTAAAAAATGATAAGGTAGAAGAAACGTTAAAAGCTTCAAAACAAGGTAATGCTGATAGTCAACAAGTACAAACAATTGATCAATCTAAAACAAATCAAAACAACCAACATTCTGTAGCTGAAAGTGCACAACTGAAAAGTGATGAGACAGCTAATCAGCCAAAAAAAGAAGAAGGTAGCTCAGTAAAACAAGACGTCCAACCGTCTAAAAATGTAAATCAACAAGACGTAGCTACTCAATCAAATGAGAGAGAAAATAATGACATAAAAGATGAAGGTCAAACTTCAAAGACGAGCAATCAACATATCCAGAGTTCTAACAGTTATAATCAATCAACAGGAACAAAAGACAGCTACTCAGAAGAAATCGACCAACCATTAGTGAAATTACAAAAGCCGTCTAATGATTCTACATATCAAACACAATCAAAAACAAAACAAGATAGTTCTAAACAACTCCCTCAAGAAAAAACAACAAAACGTCAAATTCAAACAACTGAAAATGAACAGACAACTAAAGTTGATTCTAAAAAAGCTAATGACACTCAAAATGTTGAAAAACATACTCAAGAGCCTAAAAATGATACATCAACATCACAAAAAAATCATCAACAAGTAGCTACAAAAGAACAATCTAATAGAAGTACAACAAGGGAGACGCAAAAGCAATCAGCAAATGCTAATCAAAATCATCAGTCTACACATCAAGCACAGTTCAAAAACCAATATCCAGTAGTATTTGTCCATGGTTTCCTAGGCTTTGCAGGTGATAATCAATTTAGTTTAGCTCCAAAATATTGGGGTGGTACAAAATACAATATTGACAGAAATTTAACTAATGAGGGATACAATGTACATGAGGCAAATATTGGTGCTTTTAGTAGTAACTATGATCGCGCAGTAGAATTGTATTACTATGTCAAAGGAGGACGTGTTGATTACGGTGCAGCGCATGCAGCTAAATATGGTCATCATCGCTATGGTCGAACATACAAGGGCATCATGCGTGATTGGGAACCTGGCAAAAAAATTCATTTTATAGGTCACAGTATGGGTGGTCAAACCATTCGTCAAATGGAAGAATTCTTAAGAAATGGTAACCAAGAAGAAATAGAATATCAACGTCAACATGGGGGTACTATATCCGATTTATTTACAGGTGGTAAAGATAATATGGTTGCTTCAATTACTACACTTGGCACACCACATAATGGTACACCTGCTGCAGATAAAATTGGCACACGTAAACTTGTAAAAGAAACGATTAATCGTATTGGTAGATTAAGTGGTGGTAAAGATGTAGATATAGATTTAGGTTTTTCTCAATGGGGATTAAAACAACAACCAAATGAAAGCTACATTGATTACGCGGAACGTGTATCCAAAAGTAAGATTTGGAATACTGAAGATCAAGCTGTTAATGATCTGACAACGCAAGGTGCTGAAAAAATTAATCAACAAACAAGTCTAAATCCTAATATTGTCTACACTACTTATACAGGGTCAGCGACTCACACAGGACCTCTTGGTAATGAATTACCTAATTCTAGTGAAATTCTTTTGTTGAACTTAACCAGCCGTATTATTGGTAAAGATGCAAACAAAGAAATTAGACCGAATGATGGTGTAGTTCCAGTTATATCATCACAACATCCTTCTAATCAAGCCTTTAAAAAAGTTGATGATTATACACCAGCTACTGATAAAGGTGTTTGGCAAGTGAGACCCGTTCAACATGATTGGGACCATTTAGATTTAGTAGGTATGGATGCATTTGATTTAACACATACAGGTAGAGAATTAGGTCAATTCTATCTAGGTATTATGGATAATATCATGAGAATCGAAGAAGCAGACGGTATTACAAATAAATAAATTTATAGTGTAAGGAAGCCCTCAATAGGGAGGTCACACTGACCTCTATGTTGAGGGCTTTTGTATTATGGTTATTTATTTTTCTCTTCACGTCTCTTTAGGATATATGCACCACCGAGTAAACCCACAGGTATACCAATAAGCGGTGTGACAATGTTACTTAAAATAAATATGATTACAGTTAAACTGAGTACGTTAAACCAATTAATTGTTAAGTTTTTTAAATCCTCATATGATTGTTTGATTAATTCTTTGAATTTCATAATAAAAACCGTCCTTTATTAAAATAATTTTGTGAATTGAGTTACTAAATAGAATGCTTAATCATACGACTCGAGTGTATAAATGAAATCATAGCAAAAATGAAATAAACAATTGTATATATAATCATTACTATGAATATAGGTGACATTGAGACATTTCCTAGAAGTTTCATAAATGCAAGTGCTGCAAATAATGCATGTAATAAAGCAATAAGAAGCGGTAATCCAAAATTAAATGCAATTTTTAATAGTAAACCTTTAGACATATCAGTGTAGGTAAATCCTATACGACGTAATATCTTAAAGTTATCAAGTTCATCCTCAGTTTCATCCATTTGTTTAATGTAAATAATACAACCAGCAGCCATTAAAAATGCTATTCCTAAGAATGATGTTACAAAGATAAGTATGCCATTGCTTTGGTTTATAAATTTCTTATATTCATCGTGCGATACAATATTACGATTAACTTTTGAGGCAATTTTTTCTGCTTTTTTCACATCTTTGTGAGTGTTGAAATTAAAACCGTACATCTTATTAACAATATTGTCAGTTTTTAATGTGTTATATACCTCCGGACTCACCTCAACTATAGGAGCTCCAAATGATAATTGGGATGGATATATTTTAGAGTTATCTTTGTCTTTAACGATAATAGATTGTTTAGATTTTCCTTTAACTGTAATCTTATGATTTAAATGAATATCTATTAATCCTGTTGATGATTGTATATTCGTTATTTTAGCTTCATGACCTTTGAGATGTGAGTTCATCATTAGTGATGTTGTATTAGTAGACATATCAGAACCATTTTTACTCTTCATGACGTGGTCGCTTAATGTTTTTGGATTGATTACTTCATAAGTCCGCTGATGATATTTTAAATTTCCTTGATCTAGTTTATGTTTAAATTGCGCAGCTATTTTATTCTGGCTTATATTAAAATCATCTGGAGAGGTCATTTCTAAAGTTGTATTAGTATTAGATTGTGTAATTGCCGCGAAGCAAAGAATACTAACCGTGAAAGCTGAAATGATAGCAATAACTGTGAGAGACATCGCATTTTTCTTCATTCTGTGCATGATAGATGATGTAAAGACAACGTCTGTGATATTTACACGACCATGTTTAATATGTTTTAGTGTTTTAAAAATAAGTGATACAGAACTTCTAAAGAATAAGAAAGCACCAACAATAGTTAAAAAAAGTATGCTAAAAGGTGTAATCAAAGCAGTTGTTAAGGCTTTAAAAACACCAAACATTTCAGTAGACATATAATATCCAAATACTATCATTATAATTCCTAAAATGCCGCCGATTGCTTCAAACGTAGTTATCCGTTTTTGGGTAGCTTCCGGGGTATAATTGTCTTTCATCAAAGCTAAAATGCTGTGTTTTTTTAAGAAAATGTAATTTTGTATCATTATCAATAAAAAAGCGACAGCTAACATTACGATAGTAATAAGTATAGCTTGGGGTTCAAAGCCAATAGAGATATGTGTGTTTAACTTCATTAATTTAGAAGCGATAACAAGTAAAAGTTTTGAACCAAAAATACCAATTAAAGTGCCTAAAATTCCTGTTACAATAAAAAATACTAGTTGTTCTATATTGAGCATTCTTAGAATATTTCCACGTGTTAAACCTATCAGTTGGTATAAGGCAAACTCTTTTGTACGCCTTTTAATAAATAAATGATTTGCATACATTAAGAAAACAACAATAATGATAAAAAGAATTGTGGCACCAATTGTGGCACCATTTTTAATAATAGTTGAAGAATCTGAGTTATTAATACTATGTGAATATTTTAAAGTTGAGAAACTAAAATAAAGTATAATGCTAATCAATAATGAAAATAGAAACATTCCATAATGCTTAATATTTTTTCTTAAATTTTTAAGGATAAGTTGGTTAAATGTCATGACTGACACCACCTAATGCGGTTTGAAGTTTCATAATTTCTTGGTAAAATGTTTGTTTTGAATCGTTACCCTGGTAGATTTCTGAGTGTATATCACCGTCTTTCAACATAATGACTCTCTCAGCGTAACTAGCGGCTGAAGGATCATGTGTCACCATCATAATGGTTGAATTAAATTGTTTATTCATATCTTCTAGACGGTGTAACAAATCTTGAGCACTTTTAGAATCTAATGCGCCAGTAGGTTCATCTGCGAAAATAATTGTTGGTTTATGGACGAATGCCCGGGCTGCCGCCGTACGTTGTTGCTGACCGCCAGAAATTTCACTTGGATATTTATTTCCCAGGTTATAAATACCTAATGCCTCAGCCACTTCTTTATAATTTTGTTCCATTTCATATTTATGGAATTTTTGTACTGAGAGTGGTAGCATAATATTTTCTTTTACTGTTAATGTGGGTAAAACGCTATAATCTTGAAAAATAAAACCGAGATGTTGTTTTCGAAAATTTGCCACTTCTTTGTGGCTCAGTTTATTAATTTCTTTACCTTCAACTTCTACAGTTCCTCCTGAAATAGTATCTATTGAACTTAACACATTGAGTAAAGTCGTTTTACCTGATCCAGAAGGACCCATGACAGCTACAAATTCCCCTTTTTCAACTGAAAAACTTATATTATTTAAAGCTCGATATTTTTGTTTGTGACCATATACTTTTGATAATTGATTTGCTGTTAAAATAGCCATCCTCTCACTCCTTTAGTTATCTATATTTAAATTGTAGGATGGTTGGGATATCCTTGCCTTTATCTAAACTTACATTTATAGACATGAAACTTACATGTTTGAAAGATACTTGTTTTATAATTTATCAAAATAAATATAAGTGAATGCTTTTGGTTTAATTTTCCGGATTATCCATGGCGCTTAATTTAAACTGAATTTTTAAAAATAAGGTTTTAGTTAATCATTAATAATAATTTAAAAATTGTTTGTTATAATTTATTATGAATTTATGAATGGAGAAAAGGAGTATTAATATGAAAAAAGTATTTATGATCATAAGTATACTTACCATAACTGTTACTTTAAGTGCATGTGGAGGTTCTGGAAAACAAAAAGAGCCATCTAAGGAAAGTCAAAAATCTGATAAATATGATTATGTTTATTATGAAATATTAAATGATGGAGATTCTGAAACGCCAAATGTTGAGATTAAATATAAAGATAAAAAAGGTAAATCACATATAGAAAAAGCTGATTTAGATCACGTGTATGAACATATACTAGGTGATGGTAATAAAAAACCATATATTGTAAAGGATGGGAAGAAAATTCATGTATATCGACCACCATATATGATTTATGGTGATGATGATGTTGAAGGCAAAGCCGTTTCGAAAGATGAAGTTACGAAGTAAAAGAAAGGTGACAAAATGAAACAGCTATTATTTAAAACAAGTTGCGTAATAATGGTACTTCTCACGTCTTCTTTAAGTATTGTCAGTACATATTCTCATGCAACAACGTCAGGAGGAACGAGTAGTTCCAGTTCGGCAAGTTCTAGTTCAAGTAGCAGTGCAGCTTCTGCATCTAGAGGTTCAACTTCTTCAAGTACAAGTATGAGTCGTTCTAGTGCAATAAATGCGTCTCGCAATGCACAACAATCTAGTCAGCGTGCTGCCCAACAAGCAACAAAATCAAGTCGTGTAACAGCAACCAAAAATAAAGGACAACAGAGTGTATCAAGCCAAAAAGCACAATCTCGTTCTTTAATGCCGTCTCAAAGACCTTATGATTCAAGTGCACCATATTCATCTCAATATATTGCTACAACTTATTATAATAATTGGTTATTCTATTATATTTTTGCACATTCGTTTTTAAATCAACATGAAAAGAAAAACAGTGTAGATGCTCAGTTTAATATGTTGAAACAACAAATGAAGCCTCATGAGAAACTTTATACTGTTACTGTAAAGACTAAACAAGGAAAGCGTGTCGTTGTTGTACCTAAAAAACAATATGACAAAATTGAAAAAGGAAAACACATTAAAGTTAAAAATGGTGTTGTTCAGTAATCTTTTATGAGCCCATGTAAGCTCAGTGATAAATGACATAAAAACATATCAAGGGAGCCATAATAATGAAGAAAGAAATAATAGAATGGATTGTAGCCATAATCGTTGCAATTGTTATCGTCACACTTGTGCAAAAGTTTTTATTTGCTTCTTATACAGTCAAAGGAGCATCTATGCATCCAACATTTGAAAATCGAGAAAAAGTGATAGTAAGTCGTATAGCAAAAACGCTTGATCATATTGATACAGGAGATGTAGTGATTTTTCATGCTAACGCGAAGCAAGATTATATTAAGCGACTTATTGGTAAACCAGGTGATTCAGTAGAATATAAAAAAGATCAACTATATTTAAACGGTAAAAAAGTAGATGAGCCTTATTTAAGTGAAAATAAAAAACATAAAGTTGGAGAATATCTAACGGAAAACTTTAAGTCTAGAGATCTTAAGGGTACGAATGGCAATATGAAAATTCCTAGTGGTAAATACTTGGTTTTAGGTGATAATCGTCAAAACAGTATTGACAGTCGCATGGATGAAGTAGGTCTTTTAGATAAAAATCAAGTTGTTGGAAAAGTAGTTTTGAGATACTGGCCATTTAATCGGTGGGGCGGTAGTTTTAATCCTGGAACATTTCCTAACTAATTAAATAAAACCCCTTAGTGCATATTTTCAATGACATACGTACTAAGGGGTTTTTTAATGCTTATTCTACTTCAATATGCTTACCGACAGCTTCCCATTTTATAGATACTGTTATGATAATTCCGAGTAAAGGGACAATGGACAAGATTAACATAGTATTCGTTAGACCTACTGCAGCAAGAATGATTGGAAAGACAAAAGTACCTATGATACTACCAGTACGACTTACAGATTCTACAAAGCCAGTAGCTTGTGAACGTAAATGAGTCGGAAATGATAAGGCACCAATTGTTTTTCCTTGAGTACCAGGACCTCCTGAATGGCCAAATAAAAATAATCCAATAAGGAAAGTGTTAAGAAGCATTGGTAGATGATGATAAAAGAGTCCTACACATACCATTGAAAGTAATACAAGTGTGAAGCCTATCATTGTAAGCTTGCGTGTACCTAATTTATAAGTCAATTGAGCACCTAAATATGCGCCTAGAATACCTGCTATATTGACTATAGCAGTACCTAATAATACACCTATTTTATCCTTACTAATAAGATAAGTTGCAATAATAGGTATGTATAAACCGACACCATAGTACTGCATACCTTGTAATGTTGAAATCGCAGTCGCCAGGATAATTCTTTTTATATATCTCGGTTTAAATAAGTCTGTCCAAGAATTATGTGGCGAAGTCACATCAGAATTTAAATCATCTTCAAGCGTTCCCTCTAGGTGGATGTCTTTATGATAATATTTTCTTATAAATTCAGTTGCTTTTTCTAAAGAATAATGATTAATCACCCATGTCGGACTTTCGTGTAAATATTTAATTCGCAAGATGTACAAGACAAAAGCAATAAGTGCACCAAATCCAACTGCATATCTCCACAAATGTGCACCAGCCCCTAGCATAAAGAACGCAGTGACCACTAAAGCAGAAGTAACTATTGCAACATACCAAACGACTTGCCAATAGTTAACATTTCTTCCTTTGTGCTTTAAATTACTTATTTCCGCAATAAAAGTGAAAGCAACTGGACTATCCATTCCAATAGCAAACCCCATTATACAACGACATATTATTAGAATAATTACATTTGGTGCGAGTGCCGCACCAAGAGAGGTTACAGTAAGTGTTAGTAAGGCAATTGATAAAATACGCTTGCGTCCAAACTGATGTGCTAATGTACCACCAAGTAATGCACCAAATAATGCACCAATAGGTAAAGAGGTCATTACTATAGATAGCGTTGTTGGTGATAAGTGAAACTGTTGAGTGAGTTGATCAGTCATTGTACCTAAAATAGTAATATCATATGCATCTAAAAATATAGTTCCTAATATTAAGAATAAAACCATCTTAGATGTCGATGTTTGAGCTTCATTGTCTATGAGTCTAAATAAGTCAGTTTTTGATTTAACGAAATCCATATTTTCATCCCTTATTTTCATTTTCTTTTCAATCGTAATCCAAGGTCATTAATTCAATATAAAATTAAGATTAAAAAATTATTAATGTTTTTAAAGATGAGAAGTGATTTGTGGATAACTAGATAGGTAAAAAATAGAAAAGTTGTTATAGCAACGTTTTAAGTTAGGGTGTAATTATCCACAGCAGCTGGATTATATGTGTATAATTTACAGAATTGTGTGACAATCATAGCTGTTTATTTGCTATCAACAGTTTTAAATGTTGGAGATATAGATTGTATGATAAATTACGTTTAATTTATTATTAAAGTTAAAGATTGTATATTTTTTATAATTTCAAATAATCTAATTAGAAAATTCTTTTGATTAAATATAATTTGTTGTATTAGTTAATAAATGAAAAGCAATTAGATTTTTGTAATAGTTTAGAAAATATTTGGTGTTTGAGAAAGTTTTATTTTTAAAATGAATAAATATATAGAATATCCTCTCAATTGAAACAAATTTTATCACTCGAATTCCTCAAATTTCTTAGGATCTTCTTCAAGAGATTGACTAGATATCATTTTAAACGTATTAGATAATTTCAAAAATTTCTTAACTTAAAGATTTTCTACAGGAGAGTTGTGAAAGAAAAATCATTTAGCTCAATCGCTTTATCTTTGGGTTTGAAAAATTAGATAGAGTTTTTGTATAAAATTGACTATCACTATTTTAAGGTTTCTAGCACTTACAGCTAATAGTCTTCTCTATGATTCATATTTCCAAACAATCCTATAATTTAAGCTTTATTTATGAATACATTTGGTAAATATTAAAAATTTATAGTTAAGACTGTATCGAAATTTGATAAAGATTAATTTAAATATGTGGTGGTTCATTTTATTTTGCAAGATGTTTGTAAAAACCTTGTTTTAACTCTCTTACCAACGAAAATTCTATAGAAAATGTAAAGTTTTTAAGATATCTATAAAAATAAATTACATAATTTCATTATTAAATCCTCATTGTTTTAAAGTTTTCTATAGAAAGAAATAATTATTTAATTTTTCATCTGTTTTGTACTGCTAATTTAGAATTAGTAGCAAAGATTATTAGTTTCTAACCTCCATTATAGAGCATTTTTACTCCTAAAAGTTAAATGCTTTTATACTTTTATAATAAAGCATCTTTAAACTTTATTTATAGAAATAAAAGCCGAAAAATGAAAGGGATTAAAAGTAATTATAAAAATAATTGGGGTAATTTATATTATTATATTAATTTATTTTTTTAAAAAAGTATTGTTTTGCTTTATTGGATAAATTATGCTTATAAAGTATTTACATAAAAATGTAAATGCAATTTACAAGTAAATATTCAAATTATTTCCTTGTAAAATATTTATTTTAACTGGAGGTATAGTATGAAAAAGAGAAGACAAGGACCAATTAACAAGAGAGTGGATTTTCTATCCAACAAGGTAAACAAGTACTAGATTAGGAAGTTCACAGTAGGTACAGCTTCAATACTCGTGGGTGCTACGTTAATGTTTGGTGCCGAAGACAATGAGGCTAAAGCGGCTGAAGACAATCAATTAGAATCAGCTTCAAAAGAAGAACAGAAAGGTAGTCGTGATAATGAAAGCTCAAAACTTAATCAAGTCGATTTAGACAACGGATCACATAGTTCTGAGAAAACAACAAATGTAAACAATGCAACTGAAGTAAAAAAAGTTGAAGCACCAACGACAAGTGACGTATCTAAGCCTAAAGCTAATGAAGCAGTAGTGACGAACGAGTCAACTAAACCAAAAACAACAGAAGCACCAACTGTTAATGAGGAATCAATAGCTGAAACACCCAAAACCTCAACTACACAACAAGATTCGACTGAGAAGAATAATCCATCTTTAAAAGATAATTTAAATTCATCCTCAACGACATCTAAAGAAAGTAAAACAGACGAACATTCTACTAAGCAAGCTCAAATGTCTACTAATAAATCAAATTTAGACACAAATGACTCTCCAACTCAAAGTGAGAAAACTTCATCACAAGCAAATAACGACAGTACAGATAATCAGTCAGCACCTTCTAAACAATTAGATTCAAAACCATCAGAACAAAAAGTATATAAAACAAAATTTAATGATGAACCTACTCAAGATGTTGAACACACGACAACTAAATTAAAAACACCTTCTATTTCAACAGATAGTTCAGTCAATGATAAGCAAGATTACACACGAAGTGCTGTAGCTAGTTTAGGTGTTGATTCTAATGAAACAGAAGCAATTACAAATGCAGTTAGAGATAATTTAGATTTAAAAGCTGCATCTAGAGAACAAATCAATGAAGCAATCATTGCTGAAGCACTAAAAAAAGACTTTTCTAACCCTGATTATGGTGTCGATACGCCATTAGCTCTGAACACATCTCAATCAAAAAATTCATCACATAAGAGTGCAAGTCCACGCATGAATTTAATGAGTTTAGCTGCTGAGCCTAATAGTGGTAAAAATGTGAATGATAAAGTTAAAATCACAAACCCTACGCTTTCACTTAATAAGAGTAATAATCACGCTAATAACGTAATATGGCCAACAAGTAACGAACAATTTAATTTAAAAGCAAATTATGAATTAGATGACAGCATAAAAGAGGGAGATACTTTTACTATTAAGTATGGTCAGTATATTAGACCGGGTGGTTTAGAACTTCCTGCAATAAAAACTCAACTACGTAGTAAGGATGGCTCTATTGTAGCTAATGGTGTATATGATAAAACTACAAATACGACGACTTATACATTTACTAACTATGTTGATCAATATCAAAATATTACAGGTAGTTTTGATTTAATTGCGACGCCTAAGAGGGAAACAGCAATTAAGGATAATCAGAATTATCCTATGGAAGTGACGATTGCTAACGAAGTAGTCAAAAAAGACTTCATTGTGGATTATGGTAATAAAAAGGACAATACAACTACAGCAGCGGTAGCAAATGTGGATAATGTAAATAATAAACATAACGAAGTTGTTTATCTAAACCAAAATAACCAAAACCCTAAATATGCTAAATATTTCTCAACAGTAAAAAATGGTAAATTTATACCAGGTGAAGTGAAAGTTTACGAAGTGACGGATACCAATGCGATGGTAGATAGCTTCAATCCTGATTTAAATAGTTCTAATGTAAAAGATGTGACAAGTCAATTTGCACCTAAAGTAAGTGCAGATGGTACTAGAGTTGATATCAATTTTGCTAGAAGTATGGCAAATGGTAAAAAGTATATTGTAACTCAAGCAGTGAGACCAACGGGAACTGGAAATGTTTATACCGAATATTGGTTAACAAGAGATGGTACTACCAATACAAATGATTTTTACCGTGGAACGAAGTCTACAACAGTGACTTATCTCAATGGTTCTTCAACAGCACAGGGGGATAATCCTACATATAGTCTAGGTGACTATGTATGGTTAGATAAAAATAAAAACGGTGTTCAAGATGATGATGAGAAAGGTTTAGCAGGTGTTTATGTTACTCTTAAAGACAGTAACAATAGAGAATTACAACGTGTAACTACTGATCAATCTGGACATTATCAATTTGATAATTTACAAAATGGAACGTACACAGTCGAGTTTGCGATTCCTGATAATTATACGCCATCTCCCGCAAATAATTCTACAAATGATGCAATAGATTCAGATGGTGAACGTGATGGTACACGTAAAGTAGTTGTTGCCAAAGGAACAATTAATAATGCTGATAATCTCACAATTGATAGTGGTTTCTACAAAACACCAAAATATAGTGTTGGAGATTATGTATGGAAAGATACAAATAAAGATGGTATCCAAGATGACAATGAAAAAGGAATTTCTGGTGTTAAAGTAACGTTAAAGGATGAAAAAGGAAATATAATTAGCACTACAACAACTGATGAAAATGGGAAGTATCAATTTGATAATTTAGATAGTGGTAATTACATTATTCATTTTGAGAAACCGGAAGGCATGACTCAAACTACAGCAAATTCTGGAAATGATGATGAAAAAGATGCTGATGGGGAAGATGTTCGTGTAACGATTACTGATCATGATGACTTTAGTATAGATAATGGTTATTTTGACGATGATTCAGACAGTGACTCAGACGCAGATAGTGATTCAGACTCAGACAGTGACTCAGACGCAGATAGTGATTCGGACTCCGACAGTGACTCAGACGCAGATAGTGATTCCGATTCAGACAGCGACTCGGATTCAGATAGTGATTCGGATTCCGATTCAGACAGTGACTCGGATTCTGATAAAAATGCAAAAGATAAATTACCTGATACAGGAGCAAATGAAGATCATGATTCTAAAGGCACATTACTTGGAGCTTTATTTGCAGGTTTAGGAGCATTATTATTAGGAAGACGTCGTAAAAAAGATAATAAAGAAAAATAGTACTATTGATTCATTCATAAGTTATTTCAAGCCAGGTCTATATGGCCTGGTTTGAAATCATATTAAATTGAAAGGAGAAAAAGATGAGTATGGAAAATCATATAGAAAGATTGATTAATCATGTTGAAAAAACAATAGAAATAAAAGAATATGCTTTTTTAAGCCTTGGAAAATCTAATATAAAAGCCAAAGTTAAATTATTAAAAAAGCCTAATTACCTTAGAAGGGATATTACTAAAGAAATTCAAAAGTTTAGACAGAAAACAGGAGCGTTTCCTTCATGGGTAAAAATAGACATTGTTACTGAAGAAGAAGTTACTTTATTTAAAGATGTTAAAGATGAATTAACGCAAACTAGAAGAAATTATATTGATTTTGGTATAGCTTTAGATCAATACTGGAATTTATCATTTTTACCTGAAGAAATAAACACTAATGCATTTATTAAACCAGTGAAAACAGATGGGAAAACGAAGCTTATTCTATCTGAACAAAATATAAATAACTATTTAAGAAAGTATACGAACCATAAGAAAAAGTTTGCTTATGATTTTTATGAAAACAAAGAAGTTATTAAGTTCAAAACTAAAGGTTTTATCTTAGACGAACAAAAGATATATGAATTACACGATGAAGGTTATAAAAAAGGATTAAGAAAGGTCGATTATTTACATAAAGAATTAGACCATTTAATTGAAAGTGGTACATATTTCCTAGGAAATATGCTATCAGATACTGGAAGATATCAATATGGTTATTTTCCACATTTTGATAAAGAAATCAATTTCTATAATATATTAAGACATGCTTCTTCAACTTATGCATTAATAGAGGGTTTAGATTATTTAGGAAAAGATTTAACTATAGTCGAAAAGGCAATTAACTACGTTATTGAGAATTATTTCTATGATAATGAAGGTGTTGGATATATCTTTGATGATACAAAAGATATTAACGAAATAAAATTAGGACAAAATGCTGCCTTTATATTTGCGGTTTGTGAATATTTAAAGCATAACCCCAATAAGCAATACTTATGCGTGGCACAAAAAGTTGCTCGAGGAATTTTATCAATGATTAATCAAGATACATACGAAACAACTCATATTTTAAATTATCCGGATTTAACTGTGAAAGAATCATTTAGAATTATTTATTATGATGGTGAAGCAGCTTTAGCATTATTACGCTTATATCACCAAGATCATAATGATAAATGGTTGGAAGTTGTGAAGAAGTTAATGGATCGATTTATTGAAAAAGAGTATTGGCAATACCATGATCATTGGCTTGGGTATTGCACGAACGAGTTAGTTCAATTGTGTCCGCAAGATAAATATTTTGAATTTGGGATCAAGAATGTGAACACCTATTTGGAATATATTGAACAACGTGAAACAACATTCCCAACATTTTTAGAAATGTTAATGGCAACCTATAAGCTTATTCAAAAAGCAAAAGCTACACATCGTCAAGAGCTTGTGACTCAGTTGATTGATGAAGAAAAATTAATCAATGTGATTCATACAAGAGCAGAATATCAACGAGTAGGATTTTTCTATCCTGAAATTGCAATGTACTTCAAAAATCCAAAGCGAATTCTTGGTAGTTTCTTCATAAAACACCATGGGTATCGAGTTCGGATTGATGATATCGAACATTATATATCAGGCTATGTTCAATATCAAAAGGCACAGATTAAAGATGAAATATTATAGAATAAATTAAAGGTGAAGATGATGTATGATGTTTCACACTTCTCTTCACCCTTATATATCTTAATAAATTGGCGATTATAAATTAACTTTTAACGTTCTGAAAACAGTGAGCCATGTATCAAAAACATTTTTGTCATTAAATATTTGGGCATGTTTAATACTTTCCTTAGAAAATTGTTCTCTTAAGTTAGAATCGAGTAATAACTTTTTAACGCTGTGATAGAGTTGTTCTTTATTATCTTGTTCAATTAAAAAGCCATTTTTATGATTAACAATTAACTCAGAAGGTCCGTATTTGGTATCATAACTTACTGTAGGTACGCCTTTAGCAATCGTTTCAAGTACACCTAAATTGAACCCTTCCATTTTACTTGTCAATAAAGATAAATAGGCGGTCTCTATTTCTTGATTTAAATCATAAATGAAGCCACGTAAAAACACGTGATTTTCTAAATGATATTGAGCTATTAATTTACGATAATGTGTTTCTTCTTTACCAAACCCAAATAAATGTAACTGTAAATTTGGAAATGCTGGAACTAGCTTAGACATTAGTTCTATTTGATGATCTAATTGCTTTTCAGGAGAATAACGGCCGATAGAAATCATTTTGTTAGGCAATGGTTTATTGTCACTACTATGATGAGATTCATTTGTATCAATATAACCTGCAGGTATAACGTAAATGGGAATAACGTTATTAATTTTTACAGATAAATCTGTTTTTTGTTGTTCAGTAGATACTATGATTCCTGAATATCGGGATAAGTTATCTAAAACAGGTTTATACGCTTGTTTGATTTCAGAATGATATATATCATTGATATTTTTTACGTGGGTACTGTGGAAAACGGCGAGAACTGGTATTTTAGTATCAGTTTGATCAATGATTGGCCCTGTAACGATGTTTTTATCACATAAAAATACGTCTCCTAAATGATATAGCGCATTAATTGCAAACGCTAAAAGTTCATTTTCATCGTTGAAAAAACGAACGCCTCGTGAAGTATTATAAATGATAGATTGTACCGTAGGATGTTCGTGCTCAGGGTTGTAATATTTTTGAAATTTAACTTTTTGTGTAGGTGTAAAAAATTGTTCCATCACGACTTTTTGTTGAGAGGTTAAAATTCTACTACAACTTAAAAAGCCTCTTGTATCGTAAAAATCTCTTCTAATTTTACGTTGTTGTATATCAAAATGGTTAATATAGTCTAAAGTTTGATAATTTGAATCAACAAAATGCACATACATTTTATATGTGTCGTTATCGTATATTTTAATATCATTCGTATTTTCAACGAATTTTAAGGTATAATTACATATATTTTGCCAATAATTTATCCAATCAATATGTTTTTTCTCAAAGTTAATACTATCTTGTAGAAAATCGTAAAGACTGAAAATATCTTTTGAATCGATGTTTAACGAATGTGCATGCATATATAAACGTGGTGACCAAGATGTGAATATGAGTTTATTTGGGACTAAATTATCTTTAAATAGCTTTAATCTATTGATCATAGCTTGTTCTATACCTGTTAATTTATTACCTAAATTCTTACCGATAGAATATATCATTATGATTTCCTCCCATTACATACGGTTTCAACTTAAATTAGAAATAAAAAATAATAATTTAATCTAATAATTTATTTTCTATTATTTATAGAATAAAATAAAGATTGTTTAATGTCTACTTATTATTCATATTTTGGATTTTACTAATCAATATTGAGAAGTATATTTTAAAAAGTTATCTCAGTGTTTTTAACGTTTGTGTTGTTGATGATGATCTATCTTAAGTTAAGCTTTTTCACTCTAATATTGGTTGTAGGTATAAGACAATAGAAACAAGAGAACTACATACACACTTGTGACTTAGAGAATATCGAATTCTAGTAATCAAGTTTTATGACATAATCCTATATTCGTGTATACTAAAATAACAGAAAATTCTAAAAAAGGATGATTTTGTATGTTTAGTTATCAAATAAATAAAAATATTAAATTAAAAATATTAGAAGAACGAGAAGCCGAACAGTTATTTAAATTAGTAGATAGCAATCGTGACTATTTAGCTGAATTTCTACCTTTTGTTGAACATACGAAGAAAGTTGAAGATAGTAAACACTTTATCCATTCGGCGTTGCAACAATTTATCGATGGTAATGGATTTCATTGTGGAATATGGAGTAATAAAGAATTGATTGGAGTCATAGGATTGCATTACTTAGATTTAGTTAATAAAACAACTTCAATTGGTTATTATTTAGCTGAAGACTTTCAAAAGAAAGGTATTATGACTAAATGTACTAAAGCGTTAATTCGCTATGTATATGAAGTGTATGATATTAATCGTATAGAAATACGAATGTCTACTAAAAATAAGAAAAGCAGAGCTATACCAATTAGACTTGGGTTCACGCAAGAAGGTATATTGAGAAGTAATGAACGATTACAAGGGGAATTCTCAGATAGTTATGTTTTTAGCTTGTTGAGGGAAGAATGTACGTATACTAGATAAAACTCCTCGAAAGATATGTTTATCTTTGTTTTAGCGAAAGCATTCAAATAAAATTTGATAATTCTCTAAACATTTTAAAAGCGTCTGGGGATGATAATCCAGACGCTTAAATATATTATGCTTATTTTTCACGAAGTACACGTGTCATTTCTTCAATTTTACCGGTGTGTAATGGCACATGGATAGCATTTAACATTAATAATTCATCAAGTGTGTTACAACCTGCGATAGGTTGGTCTAATTTTTGAGCTAACTGCTCGTGTGTTAATTTTTTAGCACGTTCTGGTAATGTTTGAATGTGTTGTTTGATTTCGTTGATAGCAGGTACATCTTGTCCCTTCCAGTCTCTAGGATTTGAACCATATCCAAACAATTTATTATATTTTTCAACATCTACGACATGTTGATTGCCCAATGATAATGCTTGTTCAAAGATTGTTAATACATGACCATATTGCCAATGTAAAGTGTTTGGGAAATGTTGAGTTTCTTTATCTAATACTTCTTCAACATTCCAATTGTCATAATCGGCTAAAAGATTGTTTACGCCCAATTCAATGACATTATAAACTGTGATATTACTCATCATATTCCCCCTTTCTTATATCGATGGTATTACTAAAAATACCCATTAAAAAGCTAGCATATGCATTAAAGATAAAAGTTATCACAAGTTTTAGTTTAAATTTAATGTATATGGGTCTTCTCTTTTTTAATCTGTTCCTTTAATACATATATAAACATATCAGTGTATTAGTTGTAAAAACTGAGAAGTAAGATGAATCTAGAGTTTATTAGAGACATTGATATACGAATTAATTGATAATTCAACTAATAACTCGAAATTTAGTTCAAATGCAGTAGGCCTTTTTGATAGAAATGAAGAACAAAGTTTTAGATTGAGTAACGAATGTTTATAAAGTAGTTCGAGATTAGTATAGGAAAAGCGTGCCTCTTTCTTTTTAAACTCCTACGAGATACATTTATTTATCATCTAATCTGATAAGTTGGGTTCTATTGAGTCAGTGACACTTAAAATATGATGGTCATATACCTATTGATTATGAATCATTATGCTTTTTCTTATTTTTATCTTTAATCATTTCAGAAGGAACAGCAAAGATAAATACTAGAATAAACAAAATGAGCGCTAAATGAGGTACATTTTCTAGGAAATACCATCTTAAGTGCCAGTCAAACATATCATTTGCATAATTTACAAAATACTTGGTAAACAATAAAGCAACACATATGCCTGTTAAAGTATCTAAAACTTTAGTTAATAATGTCATTAAAGTACTCCTTTATCCCATTTTTAATTAACTATTTATAAATATATTAATAAATAATTATCTTTAAATGCAAATAAATTATTAAAAACTTAAAAGATATAAATAACCCCCTGAATTTTCAATTACCGAAAATTTAGGGGGTTTTTAATATTATAGTTCTTGTTTGTTAAAAATTTTAATCGATAAAATATAAGAGATAATAATTGAAATCAATCCAAGTATTCCATAAATAGAATATACAACATAGCTTTGTGTGTTGCTCAGCATTGTAATCATAGAGCCACTTCCTGTTTGATTACTCAATATCATTGATGCGATATAGAATAAGAAATAGATAATAATGACAGCAAATGTTGTAGTCATCACAATGACATTTGAATTTTCAGAACCGAATTTGAATGTTAGAGGAAACATAATGGAGAAAGTCCCTGCGCCACCAATGGCAACACATAGTGAAATGAATACCATACTTAAACTTTGTGTGATTAGACCGACACTAGGTACACCTGCAAGTATCCCAACTAATGCACACAAGAGAAAAATAGTATAATAACTTTTAACATAATCAGCTCTTCTAACAGGAAGTGTGGATATGTAATTCATCCATCTTGAGTCCTTTTCACGTTTGAAGTTATCCGTAATAGGAGATATTAAAAAAATGATAGCAAGAAAGCTGTTCATCGTTGGATTTAAAAATGAGAAAACGACTGCAGCAATAATTCCGACTACTAAATAGATGAAAAATGATTTTTTAGCTGTATAAAATATACTAAGAGTAAGACCTTTCATTATACTTCACCTCGCATAATAATTTTAGTTGCATCATCGATTGTCTTTAGTGGTTGTGCATCAGGTACTTTTTGATAGTTATTCACTAAACTGATTTGTCGATCATTACGTCTGCGCGTTGCGATTAGATACTCATTTGAAATATTGAAATGCTCAACTGGTTGATCGATGATGCCGTATTGGCTCAATAAAACTTCTTTACTTTCTTTTAAAATAATTCGACCATCACGCATAAAAACGAGCTGAGTAGCTAGCTGTTCAATATCTTCAGAAATATGTGATGAAATTAATATGGCACGATCGTCTCCTAAATAATCCTCTAGAATTTCTAACACATGTTCACGTCCTGATACGTCCATACCTGCTGTAGCTTCATCTAAGATTAATAATTTAGCATCATGGCTTAAAGCAATTGTTAAAGCTGCTTTCATACGCATTCCTCTTGAGAATGTCTTAATTTGATTATTTGTTGGTAGTTCAAATGCTTTGATTAAAGAAAAGAATGTATCGCTGTTCCAAGCATCATATATTTCAGTAAAAACTTTATTGATATATTGTAGAGTTAATTTATCTGGAACACGTAAATCATCAAAAACTACACCTAAATGTTCTTTATATTTGAAGTCGTTCTCTGTCACCTCTTTATCGAAGAATTTCAGTGAACCATTATCTTTATGTCTATTTCCTACAAGTGTATTAATGAGGGTAGACTTACCTGAACCATTTTTCCCAATTAAACCCACTACCTCGCCAGGTTTAACAGAGAATGTGATGTCAGTAAGCTGAAATTCTGAATTCTTATATGATTTATTGAGTTGCTGAACTTCTAATAAGTTTTCCATAATTTACTCCTTTTCTTTAAATTAGTTTTAGGATTTCTGTTCTGATTTATAAAAATTACTGACTTTCAGTAAATATCCCAATGAATTATAGATAAATAAAATGATAAACAAAATTATGCCTAGCGATTGATTCATGCCTGTAGTTATTGAGAATATTCCCAACATCATAATTCCTATAAAAAGTAATACAATATTCTGCTGGTGCACTTTATACAAGGAAACGAGTGTGATGTATCGCTCTCCTTCGTCCATAATATTAAATGCTTTTTCAGTGTAATGTTTCTCTCCTAATTTAGGGTATCGAGCATCAAATTTTCTATAAAATATCCCAATCATTATGGATGAAATGATTGTAATAAAGAAAGGAATCATTATTAGAGCAATGTGATTCTCAGATGAATTTCCTATGACGGGTATTAAAATTGCAATAAAAGCGACAATTAATTGCATTGTGTAAATAAATCTTACTTTCAATGATTTGATGTATGATTTATTTTCATATGTATCTGCTAAATCATCTGAAATATTTGCGTCAATTTTAGCTTTATAGTGAAGTGACGCGTTTTGGACTATAAATAAATACACAGTAAGTATAACATTTATTAATGATGCTACGATGGTTGTATAAAGCACAACTTTAAAGTTAGCGAACTGTGCATAATTAAATAACTTCTCCCAGTTAATAGCTCCTATGATGTATCCGATGATGCCTCCAACTAATCCTCCTAATAAACATAGAAGTGCATACCTTTTTATTTTCAAAAGTCTTCCTCCTCCATAATAAAGATATCTTCAACAGGTTCACCAAAGATTCTTGCAATTTTTATTGCGGTTAATATAGATGGTGTAAAATCGTTGCGTTCTATTAAAGACACCGTTTGTCGTGATATTCCAGCTTTTTTAGCAAGCTCTGTTTGATTATATCCATCACGGGCTCGTAATTCTTTAAGTCTATTGCGCAAATTGTATCACTTCCTTACAAATATACTATATAATATCTTTGTCATTATGACAAGTATATTAGTCAAAATGACAAAGATAATAGACTTTTTAGGGATTGTATAAAATTGATTTTTAGTAATACAATTTTTAATAAAATTTATTAGTTTTTAAAAAAGAAATACTTTTAACATATAAATAAGACCTCAACTATTAATTTTTTACTTAAATTTAAACAAATGTATTTTGTAAATGCCTTCATTTTGGTAATATATACCTATTGTTGCAAAATATAGGAGGTTAGGGTATTGAGCTTTTATCGTTTTATGAAGAATTTTGAAGGTGAAAAAAGTCATTTTGGAGATTTGTTTGAAGGTATGAAAGATATTAATTTTCCTGAAAACATTACGACTCCAAGGGAAATTATGGAAAAGTTCCAACATTGGTTACAAGAACCTAGTTTACACGATACGATACAAGATGCGATTAAGCAGTATCAAAATAAATAACTTTCATCTATATTAAAAGGTTGTTGAATAAATCAGGGTTTTAGTCAAAATCTTTTAATGTAATTTTTATACATATACGTTGATAGGATTCATTTTCGGAAAAATAGTGCAAATAAATCAATGATTTCGTGTTTTGAATAAATAATCAAAATAATAGATGATATGTCTCAACTGTTTTTTAACAATGGCGATTGTTTTATACTTATTCATAAAAGTCTATGGGACATCAAGACGATTAAATATGGCTTCTTAATCTATTATCAATGATGTTGGTGATTCTAAAAAACACTTTACCAGTGAATTGATAGGAAAGATAAGTTTAGATTACGTTGCTTCTATTATGAAGCATGGGTGACAAATATAAAGGAAAGTAAGTATTGATTGCATAATAAAATTTAGAAATGTAAATCATCGTAGATATAATAGTAGATGTTAAGGAAATCTTATAAAGATGACTTGTGTTAAGTGGGACGGTTAGACTACCCCGTTTGTATAGACATGAGTATTTCTTTTATGGTTTCCTCTTTTTTTACAACAATGGATTAACTATATTTAGTGAAGTGAGAGTGATTATGAAATTAAAATTGATCATTGCTTAGAAAGAAAGTGATGCATTTGATGACGATAGATCATAATGGAATTTTTCTATGTAAATTTGGTAATATAATGTGGAATGTGTTTACTGCAATTAAAGTATGTAATACTCATTTAAATACAATGAAGGTAAGAGATAAACTCTTAAATAATAGATTTGAATATCCAAATATAATGACAATAAGAAAAGAAGGTTTGCTTCTTCCCTCATTTTTTAGAAAAGTATAAGTTATATTAAGGAGATGAATATGACATGTCACGCATAGTATTAGCTGAAGCATATCGAACACCTATAGGCGTGTTTGGTGGTGCATTTAAGGATATACCTGCCTATGAACTAGGTGCAACAGTTATTCGTCAAATTTTAGAACATAGTCAAATAGATCCTAATGAAATCAATGAAGTTATTCTAGGAAACGTATTACAGGCAGGTCAAGGACAAAATCCTGCTCGTATTGCTGCGATTCATGGTGGTGTGCCAGAAGCGGTATCTTCTTTTACTGTAAATAAAGTTTGCGGTTCTGGATTAAAAGCGATTCAACTTGCCTATCAATCTATTGTAGCGGGAGATAATGAGATTGTTATCGCTGGAGGCATGGAAAGTATGTCTCAATCTCCAATGCTTCTTAAAAATAGTCGTTTCGGTTTTAAAATGGGAAATCAAACTTTAGAAGATAGTATGATAGCTGATGGTTTAACTGATAAGTTTAATGATTACCATATGGGTATCACAGCCGAAAATCTAGTTGAACAGTATCAGATTAGTCGTAAAGAACAAGATCAATTTGCATTCGATTCTCAACAAAAAGCATCACGTGCACAACAAGCTGGTGTATTTGATGCTGAAATTGTACCTGTAGAGGTACCACAACGTAAAGGCGACCCCCTAATTATTTCTCAAGATGAAGGCATTAGACCTCAAACGACAATTGATAAGTTAGCACAACTCCGTCCAGCATTTAAAAAAGATGGATCAGTAACTGCTGGTAATGCATCCGGTATCAATGACGGTGCTGCTGCTATGCTCGTTATGACGGAGGACAAAGCGAAAGCATTGGGCTTACAACCTATAGCTGTATTAGATAGTTTTGGTGCGAGTGGTGTGGCGCCTTCAATTATGGGTATTGGTCCAGTTGAAGCGATACATAAAGCTTTAAAACGTTCTAATAAAGTGATAAATGATGTTGATATTTTTGAATTAAACGAAGCTTTTGCAGCGCAATCAATTGCTGTAAACCGTGAGTTGCAATTACCGCAAGATAAAGTCAATGTTAATGGTGGTGCGATTGCACTAGGACATCCGATAGGGGCTTCGGGTGCGCGTACTTTAGTTTCATTATTACATCAATTAAGTGATGCTAAGCCAACAGGTGTGGCATCTTTATGTATCGGTGGCGGTCAAGGTATCGCTACGGTTGTATCTAAATATGAAGTTTAACATTTAGTGGAGCACGGTTTTTATATCATAAAAGTGTGTATTAAAAAAGCTATAAACGAAGTCGTTTTAAAAACTTCGTTTATAGCTTTTTACTTAGTTAGAAAGAGTTCATTGCTATTCAAATATTATGATGATGAACATTGATGGAATAATATCATAGCGGTTGTGCACCACTTGAACCACCACGTGGTTGAGAACGCTAGATGAAAGACATCAATTAAGGTTTTATTGCGAATGCACGAACTGGAAAGCCTGGTGCATCTTTTGGTTTTGGGCTGATTGCATAGATAATTGCACCTCTGGTAGGTAATTGATCTAAATTGGTAAGTAATTCGACTTGGAATGTGTCTTGACCTAAGATATATCTTTCGCCAACAATATCACCATTTTTAGCTGTATCAATTGAGGCATCAGTATCAAATGTTTCGTGACCTATGGATTTAACACCACGTTCTTCAATGAGAAATTTTAATGCATCAAGGCCCCAACCTGGAAGATGTTGATGGCCATCTACATCTTTATTTTCAAATTTTTCTATATCTGGCCAACTTTTTGACCAATCAGTACGTAATGCGACAAAAGTACCTGCTTCAATGCGACCGTGTTGTTGTTCCCAATCTTCTAAATGTTTACGTGATACGATAAAATCTGAATTTTGTGCAGCTTCTTTAGAATAATCTAAAACAATTAATGGTAAAACAAGTTCTTTTAAATCTAATTCTTCTAAATATCTTCTATTTTCAACGAAATGGATTGGAGCATCAATGTGTGTTCCATATTGAGTTACGATACTCCAACGTTGTACATAAAACCCATGATCTTTAACATTGAATAGCGTTGAGACTTCACCTTTTTCAAATTCGCTAAAACGAGGGATATTTGGGTCGAAAGTATGTGTTAAATCGACCCACTGAGCCTCTTTTAAAGTATTTAATTGATTCCAAAGTGGATACTGTGACATTTGCCTCACCTCTAGCTCGTATTATGCTGTTGTTGATTCAGATTCTTGACGTTTCTTTTTAACTGCATTGACTAACACTGTTAATGCATCTTTCACTTCATTTTCTTTACGTGTTTTTAGACCACAGTCTGGGTTAACCCAGAATAGAGAACGATCAATTTGTTGTAATGAACGATTAATTGCAGTAGTAATCTCTTCTTCGGTTGGAATACGTGGACTGTGAATATCGTAAACACCTAATCCAATTCCTAAATCATAATTAATATCTTCGAAATCTTGAATTAAGTCTCCGTGACTACGAGAAGTTTCAATAGAAATAACATCTGCATCTAAATCATGGATAGCATGAATGATTTGTCCAAATTGAGAATAGCACATATGTGTATGAATTTGTGTTTCATCATGCACAGATGATGTCGCTAATTTAAATGAATGTACAGCATCTTCTAAATATTGTTCGTGATATTCAGAGCGTAGAGGTAAGCCTTCACGCAACGCTGGTTCGTCAACTTGAATGACTTTGATACCTGCTTCTTCTAAAGCTAACACTTCTTCATCAATGGCTAAGGCAATTTGATCTTGAACAACCTTTCTAGGTACGTCTACGCGTTCAAATGACCAGTTTAAAATAGTAACTGGACCTGTAAGCATACCTTTTACTGGTTTGTCAGTTAAGCTTTGCGCGTATACTGTTTCTTTTACAGTAAGTGGGGCAGTCCACTTCACATCTCCATATATAACTGGTGGTTTAACTGCACGAGAACCGTAAGACTGTACCCAACCGAATTTTGTTACTAGGAAACCTTGAAGTTTTTCCCCAAAAAATTCAACCATGTCGTTACGCTCAAACTCACCGTGTACAAGTACGTCTAAACCAATATCTTCTTGGATTTTAATCCAACGAGCGATTTCATTTTGTAAAAATTCTTGATACTCAGCATCTGTAATGCGATTATTTTTCCAATCTGCTCTAAATTTACGGACTTCACGAGTTTGAGGGAACGAACCAATCGTAGTCGTAGGTAAATCTGGTAAATTTAGACGTTGGTTTTGTAATTGCTTGCGTTTAGCAAATGGTGATTTACGATGTGTCGGTACACTTTCAAAATCGTATTCAAGATTTTTAAATGATTGGCTTTGGAAGCGTTCATAACGTGCTTTGTAATGTTCATATTTTGACAGGTCATTATCATTGAATAAGCGACGCAATGCATCTAATTCGTCTAACTTTTCAGTAGCAAAACTTAATCCTTCTGCAATAGATTCATCAAGTGTTTCATCATCTAGTGATACTGGAACATGTAGAAGTGATGATGAAGGTTGAATGACTAACTGTTGTGTGTGTTGTTGTAATGTTTCGATTAATTGTTTTTTTGCTTCAATATCAGCCGCCCATACATTTCTGCCATCAATGATTCCTGCATAAAGTGCTTTACTTTGATCGAAATCACCATCTTCAATTTGTTTTAAGTTATAGCCGTTATCGTGTACCAAATCTAATCCTAAACCGCCCACTGGTAATGAACTTAAGAATTTTAAGTGAACACGTTCAAAGTAAGTTTGAATGACGAGATATTTTCCTAAACCTTCATTTGCGAAATAGTCGTATGCTTTTCTAGTAATGTCTTCATAACTTTCGCTGTCATCAGTCACTAGAATAGGCTCGTCAATTTGAATATACTCAGCACCTGCATCTACAAGTGACTGTAAAACTTCTTTATATAAAGGAAGTAATGTTTCAACTTTTTCCTCGAACGATTGATGACCACCTTTTGATAATTTTACAAATGTGATAGGACCAACAATTACAGGATGCGCATTTACATTAATTGATTGTGCATATTTAAAACGTTCTAATAACGTATTTTTTTCAACTTTAGGTTCTACGTTGTCCCATTCAGGTACAATGTAGTGATAGTTGGTGTTAAACCATTTAATAAGTGCACTTGCAACATGCTCTTTGTTACCACGAGCAATATCAAATAATAAATCATCATTGACTTCGCGTCCTTGGAAACGTTCAGGGATAATATTGAACAATAAAGACGTATCTAAAATATGATCATATAAAGAGAAATCCCCAACTGGAATGCTATCAAGATGATAATTTTTCTGAAGTAAAAGATTTTCTTTGTGTAAATCAGTCAGTGTTTGATCTAATTCTGCTTTGTCAATTTTATGTGCCCAATAATTTTCGATTGCTTTTTTCCATTCTCTTTTTCTACCTAATCTTGGGAATCCTAAGTTTGAAGTTTTAATTGTTGTCATAATATTGCCTCCTTGTTGGCAGTGATTGATTTAGAGTATGCTGCGAGTTCCAATGAATAATCTACCTTTTGGAAAGGTGTAATAATGTACAGACCGTTGAAGTATTCATGTACTGTATCAATGAGTTCTTTGGAAAGTCTTAAACTTAATTCTTTAGTCTTTTCTTTATCATCTTTAACAGATTTGAATTGGTTAAGTACATCGTCTGACATTTTGATGCCAGGCACTTCATTATGTAAGAAAAGTGCGTTGTTATAACTTGCGATTGGCATGATACCTATGAAGAAAGGTGTATTTAAATGTTTTGTTTCTTCATATACTTGAATAATTTTTTCTTTACTATAAACGGGTTGAGTTATGAAATAACTCATGCCACTTGCTACTTTCTTTTCAAGTCGTTTAATGGCTCCATCTAATTTTCGTACGTTAGGATCAAACGCACCAGCGATGTTAAAGTTAGTATGTTTTTTCAGCGCATCGCCGTCAGTGTTAATACCTTTGTTAAATCTTAGTGCAAGTTCTGTAAGGCCTTTTGAGTTCACGTCATAGACATTTGTAGCTCCAGGCAAATGGCCTACTTTAGAAGGATCTCCGGTAATAGCTAGTATTTCATTGACACCAATGAGTGATAAACCTAGGAGATGAGACTGTAATCCTATTAAATTACGGTCACGACATGTTACATGTACAAGAGGCTCAATATCGTAGCGTTGTTTAATTAAACTTGCCGCTGCGATGTTACTCACTCTTACGGTAGCTAATGAATTATCCGCCAATGTAACAGCATCTATGCCAGCTTCATCTAATTTTCCTACATTATCGAAAAATGTATCAGTATCCAAATGTTTAGGTGTATCAAGTTCTACGATGACTGTTGGGCCATTTTTAACTTTAGAAGTAAGGTTTTGTTTAAGAACTCGCGTTTGCTTTTGAGATGAAGCTTTATTAATAGGGATTACCTTTTTATCTTTAACGGGTTTTAAATGTTTAACTGCTGATTTAATATAGCGAATATGTTCAGGTGTTGTACCACAACAACCACCTATCAATCTGACTCCTTCATTAATTAATTCTTGAGCTATATCTCCGAAATATTGAGCATTATCACTATATTTGAATTCACTATTCTCGATATCTAATAAACTAGCGTTTGGATAACACGATAAATACGCATGTTTAGGAAGTTCTATATGTGAAAATGATCGTTGCATATGGTGTGGGCCATGGTGACAATTTAATCCAACTACATTGGCGCCACATTCAACTACGTATTTCAATGCCGCATTAATTTCAGTGCCATCAACTAAGTAATTCGTATTTGAAGCGGTGAGTTGAGCGATGATTGGAATATCGTATTTTTGTCGTGTAGCAGTGACGATGCGAGTTAATTCATCTAAATCGTAATAAGTTTCAAATAGAAGGGCATCTACACCTTCATCAATTAATGTATCGATTTGAAGTTCTGTATGATATTGAATTGTTGAAAGACTGATATCCTCTTGCCGGACGCCTCTGAATCCACCTACCGTTCCAAGTATAATTGTGTCTTCATTTGCTGCACGTTTAGCAATTTGAACTGCAGCTTGGTGAATTTCTTTAACTTTATGTTCAAGACCAAAGGACTTTAATTTTTCAAAGTTAGCACCATACGTATTCGTTTGAATGACGTCTGCACCAGCTTCGATATAAGAACGATGAATCCGCTCGACCTTATCTGGATGAGTAAGATTGTATGCTTCCGGACAAGTATCAAGACCTTCCGAGTAGAATATTGTTCCAATAGCGCCATCAGCTACTAAAACGTTGCTCTTTAATTGGTTCAGTAAATGACTCATTGAAAGCCTCCTTTAAAGCGTAGTTAAAATCTGCGATGAGTTCTTCTGGATTCTCAAGACCTACACTTAAACGGAATAACCCGAAAGTGATGCCGCGTTCACGTCTCACATCTTCTGGCACTGCTGCATGAGACATTGTTGCGGGATGTGATAGGATAGTTTCTACACCACCGAGACTCACTGATACAAGTGGTAAAGTAAGAGAATCGACGAACTTTTGTGCTTTAGATTCATCTTTAAGTCGGAAACCTATCACTGCACCTCCAGTTGAAGCTTGCTTGAGATGTGTAGGATTATTTCCTGGGTAATACACTTCAGAAATCTCCTCTCTTTGACTCAAAAATTGAACAAGACGTTCAGCATTATGAACAGATTGTTTAAAACGAACTGGTAATGTTTTAAGATGTTTTGCAAGTGCCCAACTATCATATGCAGAAAGGGCTGTGCCCGTGCCGTTCTGTAATAAGTACAATGCATTTGCAACCTCTCTATTATTAGTAATTGCTGCACCTGCAATTAAATCGCTATGTCCACCTAGAAATTTAGTTGCACTATGAATAACTATGTCAGCGCCTAGTGCTAAAGGTGATTGACCCAAAGGTGTCATAAACGTATTATCAACAGCTAATAGTATCTTATGTTCCTTTGCTAGCGTTGCTACAGCATGAATATCTGTAATTTTGAAAAGTGGATTTGAAGGCGTCTCTACATAGATGAGTTTTGTGTTTGATTGAATAGCTTCAGTGATATGATCTATATGTGTAGCGTTAACTGTAGTAAATTCAATATTGAATCGATTGAGTATTTGTTCAGTTAATCTAAATGTGCCTCCGTAAACATCATCAGGTAAAATAACATGATCCCCAGCGTTTAATGTGAGTAAAACGGCTGAAATTGCAGCAATGCCTGAAGCATAAGCAAATGCATATTTACCACCTTCTAAACGTGCAAGTTTCTCTTCAAGTAAAGTTCGGTTAGGGTTACCACTTCGTGCATAATCATATTGAGTCTCACCGCCTAACACTTTTTGATGGAATGTAGATGAATCGTAAAGTGGTGGGTTAGCTGAGTCGTAGTCTTTACCTCTACGCACATCGAATATTACTTCTGTTTCTTTAGATAAACTCATGAAATCACTCCTACTTTAGAATTCTCTAATGCTTGAATTATGTCAGCTTCTATATCGTTATAATCTTCTATACCTACGGACAATCTGATGAGATATTCATCAATGCCACGCTTATCTTTTTCCTCATCTGGCATATCAACGTGTGTTTGTGTATAAGGGAAGGTGATAAATGTTTCTGTACCACCTAAGCTTTCTGCAAATATGCAAATATCTAAATTTTCCAAAAATTTAGCTACGCTATATGCTTGGTTCAGTCTTAAACTAAGCATGCCTGTTCGTCCACTATATAAAACTTCATCAATTGAATCTGACTGGCGACATCGTTGTGCAAGTTTTTGAGCATTTTCTTGGGAACGCTCTATGCGAAGATGTAATGTCTTTAGACCTCTTTGTAAAAGATAACTATCAAGTGGTGATAGAGTTGCTCCAATCATATTATGGAATTGATTCAATTGTTCAGCTAATTGAGCATCCTTAACAGTTACAACTCCAGCTAACACATCGTTATGTCCGCCAATATATTTTGTTGCTGAATGCAGAACGATATCTGCACCTTCTTCGAGTGGTGTCGAAAGATAAGGTGTTAAAAAAGTGTTATCGATAATTGTTAATAGTTGATGTTTTTTGCTAAGGATATAATATGGTTCTACATCAATTTCAATCATTTGTGGATTTGAGATTGGTTCAATAAATAATGCTCTAGTTTGTGGAGTGATGTTTTTTTCTACTTCTTCATAATTTAAAAAATCTACATATTTAAACTTCAAACCATATTGTTTCTCGTAAAAATCGAATAACCGAAATGTTCCACCATATAGGTCAAATGCAACGAGAATTTCATCACCTGGTTTGAATATATTACATATTAACTGAATCGCTGCCATACCACTGGAAGTAGCAAATGAAGCAATGCCTTTTTCAAGTTGTGCAAAAGCTTCTTCAAAGGCTGTTCTTGTTGGATTTTTCGTTCGTGTATAATCATAGCCTGTTGATTCACCTAGGTGAGGATGCTGATATGCAGTAGATAAATATATTGGATTGGCAATTGCGCCAGTGTGATCTTGTGTTAAAGCAATTTGAGCTAAATCTGTATCCTTCATAGCTAGCTCCTCCTATTCAGTAAAAATAAAAAAGCTTCCGTCCTTTAGACCCGAATGATTCGGATGTAAAGGACGAAAGCTTAAACTTCGCGGTACCACCTTTGTTTGCTACTTTATTACTAAAGTAACCTCAATCAGTACGCCATAGTGTTAAAACAGTATACTGAAAATAGCTGATACACAATCTTCTTATCGTAACATCATTAAATAAAACAAAAACTCATTTAATCCATATGTGAATAAATGAGTATTAACGATAAATTGTGACGTATAAAATTTCCAGTACGCCATTTAACATCAATGTTAATACTGTATCGCTATAACGGGCGAACCCGTTGATACCTCATATTGGCATCAACACTCCAAGGCCATTTTCAAACTTTCTTTCAATGCCTTCTCTCAGCGTGTGAAGACTCTCTGTATAAGCAGTGTAAGTTTTACTTTCCTTTTTACAGTGTGTAAAATGTTTTTTAAATTGTTAATACATAGATTACATAGTTTGAATTTATTTGTCAATGATTTTTCTGAAAATTTTGATTTAACAATTAATTTATTATCAGAAATACATCTGAAAATATGTGACGTAATAAGCTTCATATTAAGCCATTAGTATTAATTTGAAAGGCTTGTATTATTGGATTGAACTTTTTTAAAATAAGTAATGAATCAATGAGGATTGATTATTCATTAGAGATACTTAAATTAAGATAGAAAGATGTGGAAAAGAGATGGCATATACAGATGATCAGAGGTTGAAAATGAATAATGATGATAGTGTGCAATTTATTGCACTAGAATTAATTAGACCTAATCCTTATCAGCCACGTAAGACGTTTGAAGAAGAACGACTCAATGATTTAGCTTCATCAATTCAACAACATGGTATATTACAGCCTATTGTATTACGTCAAACTGTTCAAGGTTACTATATTGTTGTGGGTGAGCGACGATTTAGAGCATCTAAGTTGGCGGGATTAACAGAAGTGCCAGCTATTATTAAAGAACTATCTGATGAAGATATGATGGAATTGGCAATTATTGAAAATTTACAGAGAGAAGATTTAAATGCCATTGAAGAAGCAGAAAGTTATAAAAAAATGATGACAGATTTGAACATTACCCAACAAGAAGTTGCGAGACGATTAGGTAAGTCACGTCCTTATATTGCCAATATGCTTAGGTTATTACAGTTACCTAAAAATGTTGCTCAAATGGTTCAACAAGGAGCGTTATCAAGTGCTCATGGGCGTACGTTATTAACTTTGAAAGACGCCAGTAAAATAAAAAAGACGGCAAAACAAGCCGCTCAGGAGTCGTGGAGTGTAAGGTATTTAGAGGAGTACGTCAATGGTTTAGTCAGTAAAGACATCTCAAGGAAAGTCGACAAAGAGACTAAGGGAAGTAAACCTAAAATGATTCAACAGCAGGAAAGATTTTTAAAAAAGCAATATGGTGCGAAAGTAGATATTTCGACATCTAAAAATGTCGGAAAAATCACATTTGAATTTAAATCTGAAGCAGAATTCAAACGCTTGATTCGTCAACTTAATAAAGATTATAAGGAATATTAAAAAATTAGCCTTTATAAATAGGAAGCATATACATAGTTTTATAAATATACCTCAAAAGGATAGTATTTTAAAACCATAGACGTATTATCTAAATGAATAAATTAAGTTATAATAAATGAATTATGAAAAAAATGAAAGGGAGGGCATATTTTATATGAATCAACTTAAACATATTTTATCTTCATTGTTCGAACCTTTAACAAAGGTTGAAACATATGAAAATTTAATTACTAAAGTAATAATGATTTTAATTTATATCCTTGTAGCGATTGTTGTTATAGCAATTTTGAATAAGATTATTGAGCAAGCATTTAAAATTCAAAATAAAAGTAAAAAAGGGAATAAAAAACGTTCAAAAACACTGATTTCTCTTGTAAAAAACATAGTAAAATATATCGTATGGTTTGTTGTTATCACAACAATTTTAAGTAAGTTTGGTATTAGCGTCGAAGGTATAATTGCTAGTGCTGGAGTTGTAGGTATTGCTGTTGGTTTCGGTGCGCAAACGATAGTGAAAGATATTATTACAGGTTTCTTTATTATCTTTGAAAATCAATTTGATGTGGGTGACTATGTTAAAATCAATAGTTCAGGAACTACGGTAGCAGAAGGTACTGTGAAATCTATTGGTTTAAGATCAACGCGAATTAATACAATTTCGGGAGAACTGACTATTTTACCTAATGGTAGCATGGGGGAAATTACGAACTTTTCAATTACAAATGGGACTGCTATTGTAGAACTACCAGTATCAGTTGATGAAAATATAGATCAAGTTGAAAAGAAACTCAATCGTTTATTTGTTTCTTTACGTAGTAAATATTACTTATTTGTCAGCGATCCAGTTGTTGATGGCATTGATGCGATAGAATCTAATAAGGTTACTATACGAATTTCAGCAGAAACAATTCCTGGTGAAGGATTTTCAGGCGCTCGTATTATTCGTAAGGAAGCTCAAAAAATGTTTAGACAAGAAGGTATTCGCATGCCACAACCAGTCATTTCAAATTATAATGAAGGAAAAAGCTAATCATCATTGGAGGTCATTTCATGACGTCAAAGTATGGAATAAATGATATAGTAGAAATGAAAAAACCACATGCATGTGGAACGAATCGTTTTAAGATCATTAGAATGGGCGCTGATATTCGTATTAAATGTGAACATTGTCAGCGCAGTGTCATGATTCCACGGCAAGTGTTTAATAAGAAAATGAAAAAAGTTCTTGAATCTCATCAAGACAAAGAAAGTTAGGAGAATGAATAATGGCTTTAACAGCAGGTATCGTAGGTTTGCCTAACGTAGGTAAGTCTACCCTATTTAATGCAATTACTAAAGCTGGCGCATTAGCAGCAAACTATCCCTTCGCAACGATTGATCCCAATGTTGGTATCGTTGAAGTGCCAGATTCACGTTTAATAAAATTAGAAGAAATGGTTCAACCTAAAAAAACAATTCCTACAACTTTTGAGTTTACTGATATTGCAGGTATTGTTAAAGGTGCATCTAAGGGCGAAGGTTTAGGAAATAAATTCCTTTCACATATTCGTGAAGTAGATGCTATATGTCAGGTGGTTCGTGCGTTTGACGATGAGAATGTAACACATGTATCAGGGCGTGTTAATCCGCTTGATGACATAGAAGTCATTAATATGGAACTTGTTTTAGCAGATTTAGAATCTGTTGAAAAACGTTTACCGAAAATAGAGAAGATGGCTCGTCAAAAAGATAAAACAGCTGAGATGGAATTACGTATATTAACACAAATTAAAGAAGCGTTAGAAGACGGTAAACCAGTACGCAGTATTGATTTCAATGAGGATGATCAAAAGTGGGTTAATCAAGCTCAGTTATTAACATCTAAGAAAATGTTATACATTGCTAATGTTGGCGAAGATGAAATTGGAGATAAAGATAATGATAAAGTGAAAGCAATTCGTGAATATGCAGCAAACGAAGATTCAGAAGTTATCGTTATTAGTGCAAAAATCGAGGAAGAAATCGCTACATTAGATGATGAAGATAAAGAAATGTTCTTAGAAGATTTAGGCATCGAAGAACCAGGTTTAGACAGACTCATTAGAACAACATATGATTTGTTAGGTTTATCTACTTACTTTACTGCCGGTGTGCAAGAAGTGCGCGCTTGGACATTTAAACAAGGAATGACTGCACCACAATGTGCTGGAATTATTCACACTGATTTTGAACGTGGTTTTATTCGTGCAGAGGTAACAAGCTATGAAGATTATGTACAACATGGTGGCGAAAATGGTGCTAAAGAAGCGGGAAGACAACGTTTAGAAGGTAAAGATTACATCATGCAAGATGGGGATATTGTTCATTTCCGTTTTAATGTTTAACTTAAAGCATGTATTTATATTAATGAGGCACTCTAAGATTAGAAGCAAATTCTAGTTTTAGGGTGTTTTTTTGATAATAAAATTGAAAATTAGGAGATAAATTAGTCAGCATACTACAATGATAATTACTAATGATGCAATCATTTGTAGTTAGGAAATAGAATTATTTATTAATAGAGCAATGAAGCTTTCCATCAAACTTTCATTGCTCTTATGTAAGGATTCCAAATTCTTAAAAAAATGGAATGATTTTGCTTGCTTTAATGATGTCTTGTGTACTAAAAAATTGTTTGCCTTCACCAGTGTATGCGGGTTCGAGAACTAAATTTGCTTTAGCGCAGTATAGCCATTCTGGGTGAATGCCACTATTTAAGATATCTTGAAACTCTTGGAAATCTTTATTCCAATCTAAATTTAATCTCATGAAAAACACCTCATATGTATTTTAGAACAAACGTTCGTTAAAGTGAAGTGTTTTTGTTCGTATGTGTTCGTATTTATGAAGTGAACCAAGACGAATTCACATTTTCGTCAATATAATTTGCATCGACATTTTGATTTAATTCAGGAGAGTAGTAACTATTTGTATATTGCCATAGCACTTTCTCTCGGTTTGGTTCCTCAGCTTGATATGCTGCTAACCAGTAGCCATCATATGAACTGACAGCATTTGATGCATGATTTAACATGAAATTTTCATATGAATAAAAAAGGATCTTCTTGTTTCCAGCAAGCTTTCTCATTTCGTTTGCCCATGCTTGTGTCGCTGTTTCATCATCTCCGGATTTAACGGTTTGTTCTTCATAATCATTAATGTAAAAGGCGGCTTTGGGAGCACGTTGAGATAAAGTTTTAGCTTCATAACGTGCATCTTTTGGACTTTCGTACATGCTATAAGAGTACACGCCGTATTTCATTTTATTTTGTTCTAATAATTCTGCATTTTTTTCAAAAGTCTTATCAACGTATTCTGAACCGTACTGTGCTCTTAAAATAATAAAATCATAATTTTTCTTTAGTTGTTTTATTTGTTCATTAGTTAAAAGTCCTTGCCATTCAGAAATATCTAAGACTCTTTCACCATTATTTGTTTCAGTAATATTAGATTCAGCAGAGAAAGTAGAACGATTTTGTGTTTTATGAGGTTGCTTTTTAGGATGGTCTTTTAAGTATTGTTGATAGCCATACCCCATTGTACCTTTTTCGCTTACAGAAGATGAAGATGCTTGTGCTTGAGTATCTATAAAATTAAGGCTAGTAGCGAAAATTGAAAGTGAAATGATTGAGTAAGAAAATTTCTTTAACATAAACGACTCCTTTATAATGAATTTAATATTAAGTGCAATTATATGAAATATAATTTTGATGTTATTATAACTAAAATGAAGTATCAACTATCTATTAAGTAACATTAATATAATTTGAATATAAAGTAATGTATAACATAAATAGGATGATTGCGTTTGAACAACGAGGGCAGTCTCAGAGGAGTCTTAAACCAATAATATGTATTGATATTTTCAAAAATAAATAATGCTCATCAATATTTAAGGGTAAGATTCATCTGAAATTGATTGTAAAAAGTAAAGCTCTATGCTATAATTCTTTTCTGTGAGTAATGAAAATTATTCCTTGCTTATCACATTAAATATTGATAAGCCGTATAGACCACAAGGAGGTGCAAATAAACTATGAGAACATATGAAATTATGTATATCGTACGTCCTAACATTGAAGAGGATGCTAAAAAAGCGTTAGTTGAACGTTTCAATGGTATCTTAGCTTCAGAAGGATCAGAAGTTTTAGAAGAAAAAGACTGGGGTAAACGTCGCCTAGCTTATGAAATCAATGATTTCAAAGAAGGTTTCTATAACATCGTACGTATTAAAACTGATAACAATAAATCAACTGACGAATTCCAACGTTTAGCTAAGATTAATGATGATATCATTCGTTACATCGTTATTCGTGAAGACCAAGATAAGTAATAATTTAGATGGGGGCGTTTAAATGTTAAATCGAGTTGTATTAGTAGGTCGTCTAACGAAAGATCCAGAATACAGAACCACACCCTCAGGCGTAAGTGTAGCGACATTTACTCTAGCAGTTAATCGTACTTTCACGAATGCTCAAGGGGAACGCGAAGCTGACTTTATTAACTGTGTAGTCTTCCGTAGACAAGCAGAAAATGTAAATAACTACTTGTCTAAAGGTAGTTTAGCTGGCGTTGATGGTCGCATACAATCACGTAGTTATGAAAATCAAGAAGGTCGTCGTATTTTTGTTACTGAAGTCGTATGTGATAGTGTTCAGTTCCTTGAACCTAAAAATGCACAACATGGTGGCCAACGTTCACAGAACAATAATTTCCAAGACTACGGTCAAGGATTTGGTGGTCAGCAATCAGGACAAAATACATCTTACAGCAACAATAATTCATCAAACTCAAATCAGTCGGATAATCCGTTTGCAAATGCTAATGGACCGATTGATATCAGTGATGATGATTTACCATTCTAATAATGAACGAATAAAATAAAATGAGTCAAAGGAGGCAGTTAACCATGGCAGGTGGACCAAGAAGAGGCGGACGTCGTCGTAAAAAAGTATGCTATTTCACAGCAAATGGTATTACACACATCGACTATAAAGACACTGAATTATTAAAACGTTTTATCTCAGAACGTGGTAAAATTTTACCACGTCGTGTAACAGGCACTTCAGCGAAATATCAACGTATGTTGACTACAGCTATCAAACGTGCTCGTCATATGGCTTTATTACCATATGTTAAAGAAGAACAATAATATATTATTTATTGTAAAACCCCGTAAGTATAGGCTTACGGGGTTGTTTTTGTGTTTTGGAATATTTAAAAAGGGCAGAAAAAGCAGTGAATTTGAAAGCTAGATTTTTAGATACATATCCTTCGACGATATTTCAGTAATGTTATGAGATTGAATCCCAAAATGAGTTAAGATTATGCGTTGAAAAATGGTTAGGTGCATAACATCTTTAAATATTGATTGATGATAATAGTTTACCATTCCCAAATTTGAAGAGGTTTGTTATGCGTGCCATTTTTCTTGTTAAGTTGAGTAGTTAATTCTTCAATCTCTATATGTCTTTTAGTTCTTAAGTTATATAAAATATGTAAATTTATGTGCCACATCTTCTATTCATGATGAAAGTATCTACGTTGACATCAAGATGTCATTTTATCAATTAGTATACCTATGGGGTTATACTTTGAAGTTGTAGCACCATCATTAACATTTAATGTTTGTAATTTTGTTTTTTATTAGAAAGCATGTTTAGAATAGCTGATAATATAGTACAGATGATTGTAACTATGATTAGTGTCGTTACTACATAGACTTGATTACTTTGAATATTAAAACCTATTTCAAAATGACCTTGTAAGTGTCCTTTTATAAAAAAGTTAAGTGTAATGATAGTGAGAATTGCTAAAAATGAAAGGAAACCTATAACTTGTATAATTTGGTTAATACGTTGAAATTTATTTTTATGTTGCATGTAAAATACCTACTTTAAATATTTTTATAAATAGTTCATTTTAGTCATCTTTAATAGCTTAACATAATAGGATTGAGGTTGATAATAATAAATATTGAAAAAATAAAAACAAAATAGCTTGTATCAGTAAAATAAAAATTCCTACAAAACGTTTAATCATTTTTGACATGGGGTATCTCATACTAGTGAATAAAATATATAAGTAAAGGAGACAATCAATTATGTTTGGATTAATAGGTATGATTATTGTCGGCGGTATCATTGGATGGATCGCAGGTTTAATTTTAGGTAAAGACGTACCAGGAGGTATTCTAGGAAATATTATTGCTGGTATTGTAGGATCATGGGTTGGTACTATGATTTTAGGTGAATGGGGACCACAATTAGGTAAAATTCACATCTTTCCAGCATTATTAGGTTCAATTATTTTAATCTTTATTATTTCATTAATTTTAAAAGCACTAAGAAAAAAATAATAAGTATAGATTAAGTTTAATTTAGGTAGAAAATGTGTTGCTTGATTATTTGAAAGTAATCAATTAACACAATTAAAGCATGTGTGTTTATCTATACGCACGTAACTCAATGATAGATGTTGATGATGTCTTTAATCGTTTGAGTTACATTAATTATAGTTATCAAAGCATCCAAACCAATAAAAATGGTGTGGGTGCTTTTTTCATGTTATAAAACATAAAAAAGGATGGCGCTGGGTTACGCCATCCAGGAGTATTATGTTCATGAATATAAAAGACTTTGTAGTTACTAAATAACTACAATTTAATATTATCAGATTGCTATTTATCTGACAACATTAAAGGTTTTGATTTTTAAAATTTCCAACAAAATTGAGAAAATTATTACTTTGATTTAAAGGCATCTGTTCGGTTTCATTCGCCATTGGTGATATGTAATAATGAATTGTAAAACGACATCGAGGAGGTTTCTTATGGACGGTTTAATTACATTTATCATTATCACATTATTGATTATTATAGTACCTGGGCCAGATTTCATTATTGTAATGAAAAACACTATTAATTCAAGTAAAATGAATGGTTTTATGGCCGCATTTGGTATTACTACGGGGCATATTTTATACTCTTCATTAGCTATTTTTGGAATTATATACATACTTACGAGTTTACACTTTGTTTTTTTAACAATAAAAATATTGGGTGCTTGTTATCTTATTTATCTCGGAATCAAAAGTATTTTGAGTGCGCACAGTTCTGTTGATTTTAGTAAACAAGCTTTAGCTGATGTCAGAAATGTGAGTTATATCACTTCTTTTAGACAAGGTTTTTTAAGTACAAGTCTTAACCCTAAGGCTTTATTATTTTATGTTAGTATATTCCCGCAGTTCCTTTCTAACGGTAATATACATATGAAATCTGAAGTTGCGTTATTTGCTTTTTCAGTTGTTGTAGTTATATGCTTATGGTTTTTATTTTGTGTATTCATCTTTCAATATATTAAATTATTATTCAGCAGACCGAGATTCAAGGCTATATTTGATTATATTGTAGGGTTTGTTTTAATTGGCTTATCTATTAATTTATTATTAAGTAAAAGTAGCTAAGTCAGAAATGAGGAGACAGAATGGAAATTTATTTAGTGAGGCATGGTGAGTCACAGTCCAATTATGATAATAAACACGGGTATCTATATTTTTGTGGACAGTTAGACGTCCCTTTGACGGAAAGGGGTATAAAAAGCGCTAAAGAACTATCTGTTTATTTTAAAAATAAATACATTGACAATGTATATGTATCAGATTTAAAAAGAACAAGGCAAACGTATGAGGAGCTATTTCCTTATGATATTCCAACAATATATACAAAGACGTTAAGAGAGCGTTCGTTAGGTGTTTTTGAAGGTAAAAATAAAGAAGAAGTTTGTAAAGACAAACGGTTCGAAAAATATTTCCGTGATCCTAATTATAAATACTTTAGACATAGCTTTTCGCAAAAAGCACCACAAGGAGAAAGTTATCAACATGTCTATGATAGAGTGGTTACTTTCATTGAAAATGAGCTTAATCAACAGCAGAGACGTGTAGTGATAGTTGCGCACCAAGTTGTAATTAGATGTTTTTTCGTCTATTTTAAAATGATAACTAAGGAAGAAGCCTTAGCGACGGAAATTCATAATTGCTATCCATATTTAATTAAAAAAGAAATGAAGTTTTGAATACATATATAATCATGTGAGTTGTAAAATTGTAATTGCTGGCTAAATTGATATTAATTCTCTATCAAAAGGTATGATTGAGGTCTATAAACAACCGTAGCAATATTGTTATATATAATATAGAATTGTGAGTGAAGCCTGGGGCATAGATTATCGATGTCCCAGGCTTTCATAACATACAATCAGTCAAATGATAGAATTAAAAATATACACACATATCAAACCATTTTTTACAAGAGGATGGGGCCCCAACAAAGAGAATTTCACTAAGAAATTCAACAAGCAAAGCAAGTTGGGGATGGGCCCCAACAAAGAGAATTTCACTGAGAAATTCAACAAGCAAAGCAAGTTGGGGATGGGGTCCCAACAAAGAGAATTTCACTGTAAATTCTACCTTTCTTGCCCCTTTATTTGATTAATTTATTTTATCTGAAGTAGATGGGTGCACTGAAAGTGTGACAATAGAACTAACAAGTAATGCAAGTATCGTTAAGGAAGCCATAAGCATAATGACAATTTGTCCCATAATTAAGCTAATGATTACTAAAAACCCCCACATCATCAGTGCACTTATTTGTAATATCGCCGATATGATTCTACATGCAAGATGATTAAATATACCTAATATGAGTGCTGGTAAAGCCATTATAACTATTGTCGTAATGGCTATGAGTACTGTATAAGGTTCGTTATAGTTGATTGTGTGTGGGCCTGTTGGATATTTTGCTAAAACAAGTACTAAGCCGATGGTGGATAGTATTGCTAAGATAATAAATGTTAAACGTATCTTCATAATGATTTTCCTCATTTCTTTTTATTTAGAAAAAATATATATGCTATATTAATTTTATTGTGTAATAAATATATTGAATTGTCAAAATAGCGAAGGCATGTTTCAAAAAGATGGGATGATGAAATTAACTCGAATATCAAAAACAAGCCCAAAAAAGATGTTAGTACAACATCTTTTTTGGGCAAGTAAAATAATGTGATATAGAAAAAACATTTTGTTTTATTTATTAAATACTTCTGTGTCTATTCCTTTTTTCTTAAGGAAAGTAGTAATTTTATCTTGTTGCTTTTTATTTACATCACCTGAATATTTTGTGGGTACATCAACAACGTTAATTGAATTTTGTGGTTGGTAGTTTAATTTCTCAATGTCTTCATCTACATTTGAAATGGTACTATTTAAAGCGTGAAAATAATTAATTATGCGATCTGTTGGATCTTTATATTCTTCAGGGATGTGATTGTTTTTTATAAATTTTTTGAAATGTAAATCGTTCTTAACTGCTAAATTGGATAACTTGCTAAGACGATCAGCTTGTGATTCTGTGATTTTAGGATTACTATCACTTTGTTTATCTAATTTATGTTGCATGACATACTTATTATCAAGTACATCGCTATTCGCTTGTAAATATTTTTCTAAAGCTTGCTTCATCTCTTTTTCGCTAATTTTTTGTCCCTTTTTGTTTGAAGAAAAGATATCTTTTTCCTTTAAAGTTTTAGCGTTTTTAGGTGCATGAGCGTTGCTGTGATGCTCTTGATTATTGTTATCGTTCGTATTTGAGCATGCTGCAAGTGTTAAAGACAACGCTAGTATCAAGTATGTAATGACTCTCTTTTTCATAGAATTGAGTAACTCCTTTTATGTCTCTATCATTAAACAGTGTTTTAAATTTATACATCTATTAGAGTATCATTTATCGAAAAATATTTGAATATTTTAGAACTACATTTACTGTTAGATATGACTAAATTATGGCGGATTATATGAATGATATACCTGTTTCAATAGGTTTTTTATAATAAAAAACAGAGCTCCAACATGGGAACTCTGTGAAGTTAAAATATTTATGATAAATAACGTTTTAAAAATTAATTTCTAATTATATAATCGAATGCATTAAGTGCGGCATTAGCACCAGCACCCATAGAAATAATAATTTGCTTATTTTTTTGATCGGTAACGTCACCAGCGGCAAAGATACCAGGAACGTTTGTTGCGTTATCGCGATTAATCATAACCTCGCCACGTTCATTTAATTCGACAGCATTTTGCAACCAAGATGTATTAGGAACTAATCCAATCTGTACAAAAATTCCATCTAAATTAACTACTTGTGACTCTCCGGTAGTCATATCTTCATAGCTAATACCTGTAACGTAATCGTCACCAATTACTTCTGTTGTTTTAGCACTCGTTTTAATATCAACATTAGGTAGTGAACGTAAACGTTCTTGTAATACGCTATCAGCTTTTAATTCAGAAGCGTATTCAAATAATGTTACGTGTTTAACGATGCCGGCTAAATCAATAGCTGCTTCTACACCAGAGTTACCACCACCGATGACAGCAACATCTTTATTTTCAAATAAAGGTCCGTCACAGTGAGGGCAGAAAGCCACGCCTTTATTGATTAGACGGTCTTCGCCTGGGATGTTTAGTTTACGCCAACTTGCACCTGTGGAAATGATGACAGTTTTACTTTCTAAAACAGCATCATTTTCTAAAGTTACGCGAATAGCTGAATCTGTTTTTTCGATATTTGTAGCACGAATACCAGTCATTGTATCAATATCATATTGTGCAATATGTTCTGCAAGATTTGATGAGAACTCTGAACCTGTCGTTTCTTTAACAGTGATGAAGTTCTCGATACCAGCAGTATCATTAACTTGACCACCAATTCGATCAGCGACAATACCTGTACGTAGCCCTTTACGTGCTGTATAAATTGCAGCACTACCACTTGCAGGTCCGCCACCAACGATTAACACGTCATAAGGATCTTTATCGTTGAATTCAGAGGCATCTTGCGTGCTTCCTAATTTAGTTAAAATATTTTGAACTGTCATGCGTCCATTACCAAATTCTTGACCATCTAAGAAGACGGCAGGAACTGCCATAATGTTTTCAGATTCTTCACGGAAAACAGCGCCATCAATCATAGTATGAGTAATGTTAGGATTAATAACACTCATTAGGTTTAATGCTTGAACGACGTCAGGACACTTTTGACAAGTAAGACTTACAAAGGTTTCGAAATGAAATGGACCTTCGAGCCCTTTAATTTGATCGATAATGGATTGCTTTTCTTTAGGTGCGCGACCACTCACTTGTAGTATAGCTAATACTAAAGAGTTGAATTCATGGCCTAAAGGTATGCCAGCAAAGGTAATACCTGTTTCTTCACCAGGGCGATTAACTGAAAAACTTGGTGTACGTTTTAAAGATTTTTCAGTTATTGTTATGTGTGCTGACATCTCAGCCATCTCATTTAATAATTCTTTGAGTTCGTTTGATTTATCATCAGAGCCTAGGCTGGCAACGAATTCAACGTCGCCTTCCATAAGCTCAAGTAATTGTTGTAATTGTTGCTTTAAATCAGCATTAAGCATATTTTAATGCCTCCTTAGATTTTACCTACTAAGTCTAAACCAGGTTGTAATGATTCTGAACCTTCTTCCCATTTAGCTGGGCAAACTTCACCTGGATGTTGACGTACATATTGAGCGGCTTTAATTTTGTTAACTAATGTACTTGCGTCACGTCCGATTCCGTCGGCATTGATTTCTGCTGCTTGTACCACACCATCAGGGTCGATAATGAAAGTACCACGTTGTGCTAGACCAGTTTCTTCATCCAACACATCGAAATTGCGAGTGATTGTTTGAGAAGGATCACCAATCATGCTGTATTCTAGTTTGCTGATTGCATCAGAATGGTCATGCCAAGCTTTGTGTACGAAGTGTGTATCTGTTGATACTGAGTACACGTTAACACCTAATTCTTGTAATTTAGCGTATTGATTTTGTAAATCTTCTAATTCAGTAGGGCATACGAATGAGAAGTCAGCAGGATAGAAACATACAACGTTCCAAGAACCTTTAAAATCTTCTTGAGTAACTTCTTTAAACTCATCTTTTTTTGGATCATAAGCTTGTGCTGTGAAAGGTAAAATTTCTTTGTTAATTAAAGACATAGATAAATTCCTCCTGAAAAGTTAAGTGTTAATTAGAATTACTTAAAAATAATTGTTTGTTTATAATAATTCTAATCTCTTGTTTAGTATTATTACATCTTGGCATTGAATAGTCAACTTTAGAAGTTCTTAAAATCTATGAAAGTATAAAAAAGCTATAATTAAGCCGTTTTAAATCCCTCATTAATTAAAGAATAACGAGTAAAAAAAGTTGAAAATCCAATGTGAAACTGAAATTTTCAAATGTGTATGACTTTGAAATTCAGTTGTCATTCTCAACTATGGTTATTTTATTGATAATGAAGTGTAATTTTATTACTACTTCATATATATAATAACATGTATCATACATGGATTTCCCTTTTTAGCATCTGTATAAAGCAGATAGAGTTAATTCCACAAGTTGTTATGACTTTCTGTGAAAATAACCCTATTAAACTTACTTTATTTATTAACCGAAAATGATACCTTACCGATACCACTATATTCAGCACGGTACGTGCCATATTCTAATTTTAGTGGAGATATAAAAGTTCCAGATGAAATGATATCTCCTTTTTTAAGTTGTTTACCGTGCGTGTGTAGTTTTTTAATTAGCCAATGAATAGCGTTTAAAGGATTTCCGAGTACTTCGGATGATTCTCCTGTGGCAATGCATTTATCATCTTTATATAAATTTAAATGTACATTAGCAAATGCATCGTTATCAAGTCCGTCTACAGGGTCACCTACTACGACAAGTCCTGTTGCGGTATTATCTGATATTAAATCTGATAAAGTAAAATTTGGAAACCAATTTTTATATCTTGCATCTGGAATTTCAATGCCTGGCGCGATACGGGTATGATATCTAATTGTTTCTAAATCAGCATCATAAGGTAAGTCTTCCTGCACTATAAAGATAATTTCTGGTTCTAGTAATGGTGAAAATAATTCTGAAAGAGAGACTGAGGCACCATCATTAACAATTTGGTTAGATAAGAGTGTTCCATATGCAGGTTCGTTAGTGTTAGCAATTGCTTGCGTTGCCTTGCTAGTCATACTAACTTTATACCCTGTAACAGTCGAACGGTCTTTGAAAGTTAATTGGTCAATTAGTTCTTCTTGTACATGATATGCTTCTTCTTCGTTTAATTGATAGTTCTCACTAATGAAATCGATGGGTTTTTTATATCTATAAGCTTTAAATAAAACTTTAGCCACTTCTTTATTTGTTAGTGTCATATTGTACCCCTCCCCTAAATTATCTGAAAATTTATACTATTATGATAACTTTTAAATGTGAAGTGTGCAAATTGATTTAAATATACTTCATTTAGGGTATAAAATAATTAATAATGTAAATTTTGATAGGAGTGGGTATAGTGTCAGATTATGTTTATGAGTTGATGAAACAACATCATTCAGTTAGAAAATTTAAGAATCAACCACTTGGTTCTGAAACGGTAGAAAAATTAGTAGAGGCGGGACAGAGTGCTTCTACATCCAGTTATCTTCAAACTTATTCTATTATTGGTGTTGAAGATCCAAGCATTAAAGCGCGTTTAAAGGAAGTGTCAGGTCAGCCTTATGTTTTAGATAATGGTTATTTATTTGTATTTGTTTTAGATTATTATCGTCATCATTTAGTAGATGAAGTTGCGGCGTCAAATATGGAGACATCATATGGTTCTGCAGAAGGACTATTAGTAGGTACAATAGATGTTGCATTAGTTGCGCAAAACATGGCAGTTGCTGCCGAAGATATGGGGTATGGAATTGTTTATTTAGGGTCATTGCGTAATGATGTTGCGCGAGTGCGTGAAATTTTAAATTTACCTGATTATACGTTTCCGTTATTTGGTATGGCAGTAGGTGAACCTTCTGATGAAGAAAATGGGTCACCTAAACCGCGCTTGCCATTTAAACATATTTTTCATAAAGACCAGTATGATGCGAATCAGCATCAACAACGTAAAGAATTGGAAGCATACGACCAAGTAGTGAGTGAATATTATAAAGAACGTACTCACGGTGTGCGTACAGAAAATTGGTCACAACAAATAGAAACATTTCTAGGACGTAAAACACGTTTAGATATGTTAGATGAATTGAAAAAAGCAGGATTTATTCAAAGATAAAAAGAACCTGAGACAGAAATACATGTCTCAGGCTAGGGTGGGGCGATATTTTCAACACGAATGTTGCCCCGCTCTTTTTATAATTGTATGTCGTAATGATCAATGACCACTTTTCTTACATTTAATTTGCAGATAAATCGCCGTAATCATTTGAGTCAAATGTTTTTTTGTCCCAATGATTCGTTAAGCGTGCGGTACCTGTTCCAGCTAGCATTGAGTCATTAACGTTAAGTGCTGTACGACCCATATCGATGAGAGGTTCGATAGATATCAGTACCCCTGCGAGAGCAACTGGTAGATTAAGTGTAGATAATACGAGTATTGATGCGAATGTTGCCCCGCCACCTACACCTGCAACGCCAAATGAACTTATAATAACAACAGTAATAAGTGTAACAACAAATTGGAAGTCAATTTCTACATTTGCTACTGGTGCCACCATAACTGCTAGCATAGCAGGATAGATTCCTGCACAGCCATTTTGCCCTATGGATAAACCAAAAGTTGCAGAGAAGTTTGCAATTCCCTCAGGTACACCTAAACGTTTTGTTTGCGTTTGAACATTTAATGGTAATGCACCTGCACTTGAACGTGAAGTAAATGCAAAGATTAGTACTTCTATTGTCTTTTTCACGTATTTAACGGGATTGATACCTAAGACACTCAGTATAATTAAATGGATAATATACATTGTGATTAGAGCTGCGTATGAAGCAATTAAGAATTTACCTAACGTCCAAATTGCAGAAAAATCACTTGTCGCAAGAGTAGAAGCCATAATAGCTAAAATGCCATAAGGCGTTAATCGTAAAACAAAAGTTACGATAGCCATAACGATAGAATAGATTGCTTCTATACCACGTTTAAGTAAGCTTCCATGTTCTGGCTGTTTTCTTGCAACTCTAAGATAAGCAAAGCCCACAAACGTTGCAAAAATAACAACTGCAATTGTCGAAGTTGTACGTTGTCCTGTGAAATCTAAAAATGGATTGCTTGGGAATACTTCGAGAATTTGTTGTGGTAAAGTGTTTGCAGTTAAATCTTTGGCTTGTTTTGAAATTTCTGTACCACGTGAATGTTCTGCACTACCTAAATCAATAGACGATGCATCTAGACCAAAGATTAAAGCGTAAAAAATTCCAACGATAGCTGCGATGGCTACAGTACCAATTAAAAACATAAAAATATAAGAACCGATCTTAGCGAATTTTTCACCAATTTGTATTTTGCTAAAAGCGGCAACAATTGAAATGAATATTAGTGGCATGACAATCATTTGTAATAGTGCAACATAACCATCTCCGACAATACTAAACCAGTCTGTTGATTGTTCGAGAGTTTTAGACTCTGCACCATATATGAGGTGTAATACAATGCCAAATACGATACCTATTGCTAAAGCGGTAAAGACACGTTTAGGGAATGAGACGTGTTTTCTTGCCATAATATTTAACATTATTAGGAAAACAAGTAACACGATGACATTAATTACTGTAAAAAGTATTTCCATATCGATATATAGCTCCTTTTTAATTTTTAGTATTCCGACATATGTAATAAGAATAAAGGGGGTTAAGAAGAAATTCAAGTTGTTGATTTATAGTTTTCAGATTCATTTAAAGTTGAATAGAGTGAAGGTGATTATTAGAACAATGAAAAATGAGAAGTTTATGTTTATCAGAAAAGTGAGCAAAGAGGACGTAAAGAAGTTTATATTAATAAAAAAGACGCGTGCAATCATGCTATAAGAAGACATGATTGCACGCGTTTTTATTTAATATTATGAATAAACATGAGTCAGCTATGAATACAAATCATTTATAAGTTAAATAGACGTGCAAAGAAACCTTTCTTCTCTTCTTTAGGTTGTTGTTGGTAAGTCGATTGAGAAGAAGGTGTAGCTGATGTTGATTGAGAATGAGAAATTGACTCAGATTTTTCTGAGTTAGATACACTTCCTGATTCTGACAAGAACTCGCTTGTAGACGTACTTTTTGATTCAATTTCCGATTTGCTATTTGTATTACTTTCGGATGTTATTGAGTTAGACTCGGACAGAGATGAACTCATTGAATCATTTGCTGATTCAGATTGGCTCAAACTTGCTGTAGTGCTTTGACTTGCGACGTTGCTCTGAGATATTGAAGCGCTATTTGACATTGAATCAAAATGACTGCGTAATTCACTATCTTTTAATTCGTTAGCTTTAGCGATGTCTTTAGATTGTTGTTCTTGTGCTGACTGAATAGCCTCTTGAGAATTTTGGATTGATTTTAAAGATTGGGCATTCGAATCTAATTTTGTTGTAATATCAGTCTGTAATTCTTTGAGTTCCTGTTGTTGCTGATGAACTTGGTTAATCATTTGCCCTAACATTTGACGTTCTTCTCGCATTTTTTGAATTTCAGAACGTAAATCTTCAACGAGTTGTGCTACATTTTGATCAGTTGGTAATTGGCTATCCTCGTCTTTAACAATGACTTGTAAAAAGTCTTTTTCCTTTTCAAGCTCTTCAAATGCTAAATCATAACTATTTGTTTGTTTAACTTTGTTAGCGATATCTGTAAATAATTCGATGTCATCTTCTTTAAAGTCTGTGGCTTCACGACCACGATATTCTGTTTTACTAAGGTGATAGCCTCGTTCCTCTAAATGTTGTACAATTTTTCGGACCTGCTTTTCACTTAGTTCTACACGTTGAGCAAATTCTTTAGTTAACATTGAAAAAGTCCCTTCATATTTTAATTATGTATGGTGACGTTTGTCTTCGGTCAGTGAAACGTCAGTCTTATCTCATATGATAGTTTACCTTTTCTTAATATTGATTTCAAGGTGTTTTAGACAGACTATCTTAAATTCATTTCTTTTAGGAGAGGGTAAATAATTTCTCTTGAAATGCCATTTGCAAAAACATATTTAAGAATATAATTAGATTTGACACTTGTACCATAAATGTCCTTTGTTAATTCAATGTTAGCTTTAATAAATAAATCTACTTTTTGTGGCGTTTCCTCTTGGTTTTGGTTTGGATGAATATAGTCAATGTCGTCCTGCTTTTCAAATTGATTTTCAAAGAGGAATTGACGACGATGTTCTAGTGCATTTCTGAGCTTGTCATCGATGTTAGCAGTCGAGGGTTCTTTTGGAACTTCTAACATGATGAAATTAATATCTCTATTATGAACTTCTTGTGATAAAAGGTTTAATTGTTTTTCTATTGCCTCTAAAGTTAAGGACATTCTTTCATCATGATTGGGGCTTTCTTTTGCGATTAAGTAAATTAAAAATGCAGAATTGGTTGTTGCTTCGTAATGTGCAGTTGCTAAGCTAACTACAGTCTGGTTTTCAATTCCAACGATAAAGGCGTAATCATTTTCTGTTTTATTATTTTCAAGTGAGCGTTTAAAAATTTTACTATCTTCATCTAAACCAATATCCAATTTATCATCATATAATTTGAGTGCCTCGTTAAATAATGGATCTTTAGCTGATTCTATCACTTTAAATTCCATGTTATATCCTCTCCCTAATATTATTCATTCGTAGCGAATTAGCTTTATTTAATGATAAAAAAAACCATAATGTCTGCTCGACGACACAAACATTATGGTGCAATGCTTTTATAATTTAGAAATAAAATTATGCTTTAGGCCCTTCAGACTCTGCGGCATAATGAGTAATATCCACTTCTTTATATGCAGCATTATTATCTTCAACTTCATCATGAGAAGAACGGTCACTGTTAGCAACAACGAGCATTTTATCGTTTAAAATATCTTGTTTATATCCTTCTAGTTCATTGTCAGTTAAATCATAACGAGATAATACTGTTTCTTCTCCATCTTCACCTGTAAGTAAACGAGACATACGGTCACTAAATGAGCCACTTGTAGCCATTAACGAGATTTGAGAGTTGTGTAAATCATCTAAGTGCAACTTACTTTTACTGATAACAGCTAATTCTGTCTCTAAATAACCTTCAGATTTTTTTTGATTGATGACTTTATATAATTCATCTTGGTTATTCACTACAGTAATTTTTGCCATGATTATCGCCCCTTTTAAAAATGTTGTCTTACATGGTTATACCCTAGTCTAATTTAATAAAACTATTACACAGATAATTATATAATTTTGTATTAAAACATTTCAATGATAATTCATCCTTTAATATAACGCTTACACTGAATTTTGATGCTTTTTGAATCGTGAACATCTCTTTAATTATATTGAAAATACAACAAAAATTTGCTATTATCATAAAATAATTTATATGACTCATATAATCTAGAGAATATGGCTTTAGAAGTTTCTACCGTGTCGCCATAAACGACACGACTATGAGTAACAATCCAATACATTAAGAGCAGTTTAAATCGCTAAAGCAACATAAAAGTGAAACGCATTTGGTATAACTGGTAACAAATGAGGATACACATAAGCCTGTATAAATTGAGTGCAATTGTTTAAGTTTTATCAAATTTAATAAGCGTTTTTAGGATTACGTATGCGTATCTTCTTCTTAATTTGCTTTAAGGCAAAGTATTGCACGTTCACTCATAGATCCTGAAACTATTAATGGTAGTTTGAGGTTTTTTTGTATCTAGGAATCGAATTTGAATTTACTTGAGGAGGTTTTTTGAGTGGAGTCGTTAGGACGAAAAGTCAAAGAAGATGGCGTTGTCATCGATGAGAAAATTTTGAAGGTAGATGGATTTTTAAATCATCAAATTGATGCAAAGTTGATGAATGATGTAGGTAAAACATTTTATGAGTCTTTCAAAGACGCTGGTATTACTAAAATTTTAACTATTGAAGCTTCTGGTATTGCGCCTGCTATTATGGCTTCTTTTCATTTTGATGTTCCTTGTCTATTTGCTAAAAAAGCTAAACCTAGTACTTTGAAAGATGGCTTTTATAGCACGGATATTCATTCATTTACAAAAAATAAAACGAGTACAGTCATTGTATCTGAAGAATTTTTAGGTGCAGACGATAAAGTACTTATCATTGATGACTTTTTAGCTAATGGTGATGCTTCGCTAGGTCTTAATGACATTGTAAAACAAGCAAATGCGACGACAGTTGGCGTGGGTATTGTGGTTGAAAAAAGTTTCCAAAATGGTCGCCAACGTTTAGAAGATGCAGGCTTATATGTATCTTCACTTTGTAAGGTAGCTTCATTAAAAGGCAATAAGGTAACTCTTTTAGGTGAAGCGTAATGAAAAATTTCATATTAAGTGTGCAACATTTGTTAGCGATGTATGCAGGGGCTATTCTTGTTCCTATTATTGTGGGGACAAGCTTAAAATTTTCAGCTGAAGAAATTGCTTATCTAGTTACTGTTGATATATTTATGTGCGGGGTAGCGACATTTCTTCAAGCAAATAAAGTCACAGGGACTGGATTACCGATTGTACTAGGATGTACGTTTACTGCCGTTGCACCTATGATACTCATCGGTCAAACGAAAGGACTTGATGTTTTATATGGTTCGCTTTTAATATCCGGTATCTTAGTTGTTTTAATTGCACCTTTTTTCTCTTATTTAGTTAAATTCTTTCCACCTGTTGTAACAGGAAGTGTTGTGACAATTATTGGAATCAATTTAATGCCAGTTGCAATGAATTACTTGGCAGGTGGTGAAGGAGCGAAAAACTATGGCGATACTAAGAATTTAATATTAGGTGGTGTTACACTACTCATTATTCTTATTTTGCAAAGATTTACAAAGGGCTTCTTGAAATCAATTGCGATACTTATAGGATTAGCAATAGGTACTGCTTTAGCTGGTATATTTGGAATGGTTGATATCAAACAAGTGGGTGATGCACATTGGTTTGGTTTCCCTGTGCCATTCAGATTTTCTGGCTTCGGATTTGATGTCAGCTCAATACTTGTATTTTTCATTGTTGCAGTTGTAAGTTTAATTGAATCTACTGGTGTCTATCATGCACTGAGTGAAATTACTGGTAGAAAACTAGAAAGAAAAGATTTTCGAAAAGGGTACACTGCGGAAGGTCTAGCAATCATTTTAGGTTCAATATTTAATGCGTTCCCTTACACTGCATATTCCCAAAATGTAGGTCTTGTTTCTTTATCAGGAGCTAAAAAGAACAATGTGATATATGGAATGGTTATTCTTTTACTAATTTGTGGTTGTATACCTAAATTAGGTGCTTTAGCTAATATTATTCCATTGCCGGTTTTAGGTGGGGCAATGATAGCAATGTTTGGAATGGTTATGGCATACGGCGTTAGTATTTTGGGTAACATTAATTTCCAAAATCAAAATAATTTATTAATTATTGCAATTTCAGTAGGGTTAGGTGCTGGTATTAGTGCAGTACCTCAAGCATTTAAAGGATTAGGAGAACAATTTGCTTGGTTAACTCAAAATGGTATAGTGCTTGGCGCAATTTCTGCAATCATCTTAAATTTCTTTTTTAATGGTATAAAGTATAAACAAACTGAAGAAAATGTGAAATAATGTAACTAAGTATAAATAAAATTGGAGGCTGTTTTTAATGTGGGAAAATAAATTTGCTAAAGAATCTTTAACATTCGACGACGTGTTACTCATTCCAGCTGCATCAGATGTTTTACCAAGCGATGTTGACTTAAGTGTCAAATTATCAGATAAGATCAAGTTAAACATTCCTGTTATCTCAGCAGGTATGGATACAGTAACTGAATCAAAAATGGCAATTGCTATGGCTCGACAAGGCGGTTTAGGTGTTATTCATAAGAATATGGGCGTCGAAGAGCAAGCTGATGAGGTAAAAAAGGTTAAACGTTCAGAAAATGGTGTTATTTCTAACCCGTTCTTCTTAACACCGGAAGAAAGTGTGTATGAGGCTGAAGCATTAATGGGTAAATACCGTATCTCTGGTGTACCCATTGTCGATAATCAAGAGGATCGCAAGTTGATTGGGATTTTAACAAATCGTGATTTACGTTTTATTGAAGATTTTTCAATTAAAATATCAGATGTAATGACGAAAGATAATTTAATAACAGCTCCAGTTGGTACGACTTTAGATGAAGCCGAGGCTATTCTTCAAAAACATAAGATTGAGAAACTTCCATTAGTAGAAAATGGTCGTTTAGAAGGATTAATCACTATTAAAGATATTGAAAAAGTACTTGAATTCCCATATGCAGCTAAAGATGAACATGGCAGATTGTTAGCTGCGGCAGCAATCGGTACGTCTAAAGATACTGAAATTCGTGCACAAAAACTAGTTGAAGCTGGCGTAGATGCATTAATTATTGATACAGCTCATGGTCATTCTAAAGGCGTTATTAATCAAGTTAAACACATCAAGGAAACATATCCTGAAATTACTGTTGTCGCTGGTAACGTAGCGACTGCAGAGGCAACACGTGCTTTATTTGAAGCGGGTGCCGATGTTGTTAAAGTAGGTATTGGTCCAGGCTCAATTTGCACAACACGTGTTGTTGCAGGTGTAGGTGTGCCTCAAATTACAGCAGTTTATGATTGTGCTACAGAAGCCCGTAAGCATGGTAAGGCTATTATTGCTGATGGTGGTATTAAGTTCTCAGGTGATATTATCAAAGCATTAGCTGCTGGTGGTCATGCGGTTATGTTAGGTAGTTTGTTAGCTGGTACAGAAGAAAGTCCTGGTGCAACTGAAGTATTCCAAGGTAGACAATATAAAGTTTATCGCGGTATGGGATCTTTAGGTGCTATGGAAAAAGGTTCAAATGATCGTTACTTCCAAGAAGATAAGACGCCAAGAAAATTTGTTCCTGAAGGTATTGAAGGTCGTACAGCTTATAAAGGACCATTACAAGATACAATTTATCAACTTATGGGTGGCGTTAGAGCTGGTATGGGTTATACTGGTTCAGAAAACCTAAAAAAATTACGTGAAGAAGCACAATTTACACGTATGGGACCAGCTGGTTTAGCTGAAAGTCATCCTCACAATGTTCAAATTACGAAAGAATCACCAAACTATTCTTTCTAGTGTTAAACTTTGGGTGATGAATTAATCATTTGTAGGAACGTGCTTAATTCTTAAAACAACAATGCTTAATGATACGTTACAATACTTAAAGCTATCATTTAGAGCATTGATAGGCGCGTTTCTCTTACTTTTACATAAAATCAAACAATAAAGGAGATTCATGACTATGGAAATGGCGAAAGAGCAAGAGCTGATTCTTGTTTTAGACTTTGGTAGCCAATATAACCAGTTAATTACGCGTCGTATCCGTGAGATGGGCGTTTATAGTGAATTACATGATCACGAAATTTCTATTGAAGAAATTAAACGAATGAATCCTAAAGGTATCATTCTTTCAGGTGGTCCAAATTCAGTGTATGAAGAGGGGTCATTTACCATCGACCCTGAAATTTACAATTTAGGTATTCCAGTTTTAGGTATTTGTTATGGTATGCAATTAACGACTAAGCTTTTAGGTGGTAAAGTTGAGCGTGCCAATGAGCGTGAATATGGCAAAGCTACAATTAACGCTAAATCAGATGAACTTTTCTTTGGCTTACCTTCTGAACAAACAGTATGGATGAGTCATTCTGATAAAGTAATTGAAATTCCTGAAGGATTTGAAGTGATTGCAGATAGTCCAAGTACTAATTATGCAGCTATTGAAGATAAAAAACGTCGCATTTACGGTGTACAATTCCATCCAGAAGTACGTCATACTGAATATGGGAACGACTTACTAAGAAACTTCGTCCGCCGTGTTTGTAATTGTACAGGTGAATGGACGATGGAGAATTTCATTGAAATTGAAATTGAGAAAATCCGTCAACAAGTAGGTAATCGTAAAGTATTATGTGCAATGAGTGGTGGAGTAGATTCATCCGTAGTTGCTGTACTTTTACATAAGGCAATCGGCGACCAATTAACATGTATTTTTGTGGACCATGGTCTATTACGTAAAGGTGAAGGTGACATGGTCATGGAGCAATTCGGTGAAGGTTTTGATATGAATATTATTCGTGTTAATGCTCAAGAACGCTTCATGAGTAAACTAAAAGGTGTTTCTGATCCAGAACGTAAACGTAAAATCATTGGTAATGAGTTTGTATATGTCTTTGATGACGAAGCTGCGAAATTAACAGATGTAGATTTCTTAGCTCAAGGTACGTTATATACGGATGTGATTGAATCAGGTACTAAGACAGCTCAAACAATTAAATCTCACCATAATGTAGGTGGATTACCTGAAGACATGGAATTTGAACTTATTGAACCGATCAATACATTATTCAAAGATGAAGTGCGCGCATTAGGAATAGAATTAGGTATACCTGAACACTTAGTTTGGAGACAGCCGTTCCCAGGACCTGGATTAGGTATCCGTGTACTTGGAGAAATTACTGAAGATAAGCTTGAAATTGTTCGTGAATCAGATGCGATTTTACGTGAAGTGATTCGTGAGGAAGGTCTTGAAAGAGATATCTGGCAATACTTTACAGTACTTCCAGGTATTCAATCGGTCGGTGTCATGGGAGACTACCGTACGTATGATCATACTGTAGGTATTCGTGCGGTAACATCCATCGATGGCATGACTAGTGACTTTGCTAGAATTGATTGGGAAGTCTTACAAAAGATTTCAAGTCGAATTGTCAATGAGGTGGACCACGTTAATCGCGTTGTCTATGACATTACCTCTAAGCCACCAAGTACAATTGAGTGGGAATAGAATATAATATAATAATGCAACAACCCTTTAACAGCAATGGTTAGAGGGTTGTTTTTGTATTTCCGAAGTTGGAAAAGGGCGGTGGATGAAAGTTTATTAGGTATTAATGAATAACTATATTTATTAACCAATTCAGCTAATGGTGACGGAAACTAAGGAAATTGTTATAAAATGTGGTGAATATAAGGAAAATCTATAAAACGGTAAATTGCAACTTGTTTATAATGAATATGTATAGCTAGTAGAAGGCCATACTAAGCCAAGTGATTGTTTGAAAGTTCGTGATGATATGCTTGGGAAATGCCATAAACTATTTACTGAGAGAAAAGAGTTTACAGGTGATACGCCAGTAATTGTTAATATTGGCGAATGGGATGAGGGCGATGAAGAAGATAAACAGAGAGCGGTTCTGTTGCAAAGTAAAAAATATAGCTAATCACTAATATATCATGTCAGTGTTCGTTTAACTTGCTAGCATGATGCTAATTTCGTGGCATGGGGAAAATCCGTAGATCTGAAGAGACCTACGGTTCTTTTTATATAGAGCGTAAATACATTCAATACCTTTTAAAGTATTCTTTGCCGTATTGATACTTTGATATCTTGTCTTTCTTACTTTAATATGACGGTGATCTTGCTCAATGAGGTTATTCAGATATTTCGATGTACAATGACAGTCAGGTTTAAGTTTAAAAGCTTTAATTATTTTAGCCATTGCTGCCTTCGTTGAAGGTGCCTGATCTGTAACTACCTTTTGAGGCTTACCAAATTGTTTAATGAGACGTTTGATAAACGCATATGCTGAATGATTATCTCGTTGCTTACGCAACCAAATATCTAATGTATGTCCCTCTGTATCAATGGCACGATATAAATAGCTCCATTTTCCTTTTATTTTGATATACGTCTCATCAATACGCCATTTGTAATAAGCTTTTTTATGCTTTTTCTTCCAAATTTGATATAAAATTGGGGCATATTCTTGAACCCAACGGTAGATCGTTGAATGATGAACGTTTACACCACGTTCTCTTAATATTTCAGATATATCACGATAGCTCAATGCATATCTTAGATAGTAGCCAACGGCTACAGTGATAACATCCTTGTTAAATTGTTTATATCTGAAATAGTTCATACAGAAGACTCCTTTTTGTTAAAATTATATTATAAATTCAACTTTGCAACAGAACCGTATTTATTATGCATTTAGAATATTAAAATTCCTTCATTACACTCTTGGCGGTTTCACTTATCAACTTATCATTTGGCTTATCACTTTTATTGTCTTTATTCGTAAAAATGACTAAAACAATAGGTTCAGATTGGCCCTTAGGATAAACAAAAGCAACATCATTTCTAGAAGCATATGTTATTGCTTGACCACTTTTATCAGCAACATTACAGTCTTTTGAAACACCGTCTTTAATTAAAGTATCTCCGCTTTTATTATTTAACATTAAATCAAGTAAGAATTTTTTGTTTTCTTTGCTTAATTTTCCATTTGCGATAAGTTTATTTAAAGTCTTACCGAAAGCAGCAGGTGTTGAAGTATCTTTTTTGCTCTTTGGTGAATAGTAATTTAATTCTATCTCATATCTAACTGGATTTGTTACTTTATCTCCTAGTTCTTTTAGACGTTGTTTAACTTTTTTGATTCCACCAATTTCTTTTATAATTTTATTGTTTGCTGTATTATCACTATATGCCATTGAAGCCTCAATAAGTTCTTTTAAAGTGATATCTTTTCCTACATATTTTTCTAAAATAGGAGAATAAGCAACTATATCATCTTTGTTAATATGTATTTTTTTATTTAACTTATTATAAGGTACTTGTTCTAACAAAATAGCACTATTTATCGCTTTTGAAGTCGAAGCATAGGCAAATCTCTTATCTGAATTAAATTTTACTTCCTTACCACTTTTAGTATCTAAAGCATAAACACCAATATGAGCATTATATTTTTTTTCTAAATCATTTAACTCTTTGGCATGTGAACTGTTTGAATTACATGCACTTAAAACTAAAGCAATTGCAATTAAAAATATTAACTTTTTCAAAATAAACCCTCCAATATTACAGTTGTAATTTTTACAAATTAATAATATTACAATTGTAATATTGGTGTCAATTGTTTATTATAAATAATTGAAAGAAGGTGTCAAAATGGCTAAATTACTAATAATGAGCGTAGTAAGCTTTTGTTTTATATTTCTATTGTTAGTATTTTTTAGGTATATATTAAAACGCTATTTTAATTATAGTTTAAATTATAAAGTTTGGTATCTAACTGTGCTTGCTGGATTAATTCCTTTTATCCCAATTAAATTCTCTTTTATAAAATTTAATAATGTGAATAATCAATCGCCCACAGTTGAAAGTAGGTCACACGACTTGAACCATAACATAAATACCACCAAACCTGTTCAAGAGTTCACAACAGATATCCATAAGTTTAATTGGGATTCAATTGATAATATCTGCACAGTTATTTGGATAGTTTTGGTTATTATTTTAAGTTTTAAATTTTTGAAATCCTTATTATATCTTAAATATTTAAAGAGACAGTCACTTTATCTAAACGAAAATGAAAAAAATAAAATAGATACGATACTTTTCAACCATCAATATAAAAAAAATATTGTGATTCGAAAAGCAGAGACTATTCAATCTCCAATAACTTTTTGGTATGGGAAATATATTATTTTGATTCCTAGTTCATATTTTAAAAGTGTAATTGACAAAAGACTAAAATATATAATATTGCATGAATATGCTCATGCTAAAAATAGAGATACTTTACATTTAATTATCTTTAATATCTTCTCTATTGTTATGAGTTACAATCCATTAATACATATTGTAAAAAGAAAGATAATTCATGACAATGAAGTAGAAGCCGATAGATTTGTTCTTAATAATATTAACAAAAATGAATTTAAAACTTATGCGGAATCTATTATGGACTCCGTATTAAATATTCCATTTTTTAATAAAAATATATTAAGCCATTCATTTAATGGTAAAAAGTCATTACTCAAAAGAAGATTAATTAATATAAAAGAAGCCAATTTGAAAAAACAGTCCAAATTAATTCCAATTTTTATTTGTATTTTTACTTTTTTGCTCATGGTAATTCAAAGCCAGTTTTTGATGGGGCAATCCATAACTGATTATAATTATAAAAAGCCCTTACAGAACGATCACCAAATTTTAGATGAAAGTAAAAATTTTGGTTCAAATAGTGGATCTTTCGTCATGTACAGCATGAAGAAAGACAAATACTATATTTATAATGAAAAAGAAAGTAGAAAGAGATATTCTCCTGATTCAACTTATAAAATTTATTTAGCGATGTTTGGACTTGACCATCATATCATAAGTGATAAAAATTCACGTATGTCATGGAATCATAAACATTATCCTTTCGAGTCTTGGAATAAGGAACAAGATTTAAATACAGCAATGCAAAATTCAGTTAATTGGTACTTCGAACGTATTAGTAATCAAATACCAAAGAACTATACTGCGGCTCAACTCAAGCAATTAAATTATGGTAATGAAAACTTGGGAAGTTATAAAAGCTATTGGATGGAAGATAGTTTGAAAATATCTAATCTTGAACAAGTAATAGTTTTTAAAAATATGATGGAACAAAATAACCATTTTAGTAAAAAAGCAAAGAATCAATTATCTTCTTCATTATTGATTAAGAAAAATGAAAAGTATGAACTGTATGGGAAAACAGGTACAGGTATAGTAAACGGGAAGTATAATAATGGGTGGTTTGTAGGTTACGTAATTACAAATCATGATAAGTATTATTTTGCTACACATTTATCAGATGGAAAGCCGTCTGGGAAAAATGCTGAATTAATCAGTGAAAAAATATTAAAAGAAATGGGTGTTTTAAATGGCCAATAAGCAAGTTGAAATATCTATGGCTGAATGGGATGTTATGAATATAATATGGGATAAAAAATCAGTATCAGCTAATGAAATTGTAGTTGAAATTCAAAAATATAAAGAAGTTAGCGATAAAACGATTAGAACATTAATCACAAGACTATATAAAAAAGAGATTATAAAACGATACAAATCAGAGAATATTTATTTTTACTCATCAAATATTAAAGAAGACGATATTAAAATGAAAACTGCTAAAACCTTTCTTAATAAACTGTATGGAGGGGACATGAAAAGTTTAGTGCTGAATTTTGCGAAAAATGAAGAATTAAATAACAAAGAAATTGAAGAATTGCGAGACATTTTAAATGATATTAGTAAAAAGTAATTAGAGATATGTTTCAAACATAATACATATGTAAACTATGCTTGACTCTTATTAAATTAGTTTTGTTAATAACATTTAAAATATTTTATTAAATATGAGAGTGTCCAGAAAATAACCATTTTCTATACACTCTCTTTTTATGTCTATATATATAGCAAGTATACATATTTTAGTGTTCAATAACCCAACAGAAAATCTATGTTCATAAATATGGTTAGAATTAAGTTATGATACAATGAAGATGTATATAGGAGGTTTGTATTTTGAAAATAGGTTATGCAAGAGTTTCAACTGGTTTACAAAATTTAAATTTGCAGGAAGATCAATTAAATCAATATGGTTGTGAAAAGATATTTAGCGACCACATAAGTGGATCAAAAAGTAAACGTCCTGGTTTAGATAAAGCCATTGAATTTGCGAGGGCAGGAGATACGATTGTTGTTTGGAGACTAGATAGACTAGGGCGTAATATGGAAGATTTAATCACATTAGTTAATGAACTTAATAATCGAGGCGTGAGTTTTCATAGTTTAGAAGAAAATATAACAATGGATAAATCAAGTTCTACAGGACAATTGTTATTTCATTTATTCGCAGCATTTGCAGAGTTTGAACGCAACTTAATTTTAGAACGTTCTTCAGCAGGACGAATTGCCGCTCGTGCTAGAGGACGCTATGGAGGTCGTCCCGAAAAATTAAATAAACAAGATTTAAAGTTACTCAAAACACTTTATGATAATGGAACACCAATTAAAACTATTGCAGAACAATGGAAAGTTTCACGTACCACAATCTATCGTTATCTCAATAGGTTAAATAATCAAGAAAATAAAGATAAATAATATTACTAAGTTTTAAGAAAGATAAAAATAGACAGGACACACCCTAATCATACAAAATGAATTGTTGAAATTACAGCAATTAAAATGTATGATTAGGGTGTATATTAATTATGAGGTGAAACTAAATGATTGTGGGCTATGCGCGGGTATCATCAGTAGATCAAAATTTAGAAAGACAACTTGAAAATTTAAAAACATTTGGTGCTGAAAAAATTTTTACAGAAAAACAATCAGGTCAATCTATAGAAAACAGACCCGTCTTTCAAGAAGCATTGAACTTTGTGAGAATGGGAGATCGTTTTGTCGTGGAATCAATTGATCGTTTAGGTCGTAATTATGATGAAGTCATTAATACCGTTAATTATCTTAAAGAGAAAGAAGTACAATTGATGATTACCAGTCTACCAATGATGAATGAAGTCATTGGTAATCCATTATTAGATAAATTTATGAAAGATTTAATTATACAGATATTAGCAATGGTTTCAGAACAAGAAAGAAATGAAAGTAAACGTCGACAAGCTCAAGGGATTCAAGTTGCGAAAGAGAAAGGCGTATATAAAGGACGACCTTTATTATATTCTCCCAATGCGAAAGATCCTCAAAAACGTGTTATCTATCATCGTGTTGTAGAAATGTTAGAGGAAGGCAAAGCGATTAGTAAAATTGCGAAAGAAGTGAATATTACAAGACAAACTGTTTATAGAATTAAACACGATAACGATGATTTGTTTTAATAAACGGTTTTTCAATGCAAATGAGAGCTTCTCACAGCGTCTGAAAACTTATGGTGATCAATTATTCTGAGATTTTAATATTAAAACAAGAAAAGAGAGAACCAATAAAAAGCTACCTAATAACTGGTAGCTTTTTATTTATCGTAATTTTAATATATATCTGATTTTTTCATATTTCCAGCCTTAACTTCTGCTGTATCATATATTGCGATAAATGCGTCTGGGTCTACATCATTTATAATTTCTTTAAGTTTTTGTTCTTCGAGTTTATTAATAACACAAGAAATTTCTACAAATGAATTATTTTCTTCATCAATAGTCACTTTTGTAAATGTGCAATACCTTCCCAGTCTTTCTTTAATTTCTTTATTCATAATGTCATAATCTTTTGTAATAATTTTAAACGTTTTCGAACCACTTAGTCCTTCTTCAATAATATGTATAACTTTTGAAGCAATAAAATATGCGAGCGCTGATAAAATGGCACCTTTAAAGCCAAAAACAGTAGAAACAAGTATAAATACGAATGTATTGAGAAATAAAATTAAATCACTTGTTCCGAAAGGTAACTTTCTAGATAATAAAACGGCTAACATATCTATACCATCTAATGCCCCACCATTTCTAAGGGCAAGACCCATGCCTAATCCAATAACAACTCCACCAACTACAGTAATAAGTAGTGAATCACCTTCAATAATTGTTGGTACATGATGCATAATCGAAGTGAATATAGATAATGATAAGATACCTATTATTGAAAATATAGCAAACTTACGTCCGATTTGTTTATAACCTAACCATATAAATGGTAAATTGATTATTCCTATTAATATTCCTAAAGGTAAACCAAACAAAGTGGAACCTACAATACTAATCCCTGTGACTCCTCCGTCAGAAACGTTATTTGGGATTAATATAGATTCCAAACCATATGCTGTAATAAGTGCCCCAATTATAATAAGTAAAATCCTGCCGAATGATATAATCACCATTTTTTTTGTCATTTTTGAACTCCTATTTTTATTATTAAAAAGTCTTCACCTATATTATAACTTGTTTTATCAATTTAATGAAATTGGTGTTAATGATTGATATCATATTTTTTTAAACAAAATTCTAAAAAAGATAATTTAATGTTTAATCAGCGTCTAATACTCAAAGTAAATAAATGAAAAATTTCCCAAGGCATTTACAAATATATTAAAATACACCAATCTCTAAAATTTTGAAGATTGGTGTATTTTAAATCAGTTTATCTGGTTCCTACATCATTTGCAATTTCAGTTTTTTTATTTTTAATATGATAAATACCTGCTTGAACACTTCCAAAATTAGGATTATCTTTTTCTTCTTTAATATTGTAACCTTGATTTTGAAGTATATCTAAATACTTTTTATTCATCCCTTTTTCAAAATGTACTGTATTACCATCATTATAAAATCTAGGTTTATATATACTATCTTGCAACGATCCATTACCTCTAAGGTAATCAATAATTACTTCATTAAGAATAGTTGGTATTTTATTTCCACCAGGGCTACCAATTCCCATATAGTAGTCTGGTCCAACTATAATTGTTGGAGATATATATGACCTTGGCACAGTATTTTTAGCATGATAATTGTTACTATCTTTATTATCAGAGAAGTTCGTCATGGAATTATTCATATAGAATCCTTCATCCATATATTTACCAGACCCAAAGTATCCTGATAGTGTATTTGTCGTACTCGTCATTTGACCTTGTTTGTCAACGACTACAAAGTGTAAAGTACTCGTTTTCTTAACACTATTATCGCTAATAGAGTCAGATGTATTTTGATTGTTATATTTATTACTTATATACATATTTGAAAGGTATTCTTGAGAGAAGTTCGTTTTAGCATTAACGATATCTCTATTACTGTACATTAAATCTCTTCCTGATAAAACACTATTTAAGTATTGTTCATCACTTTGACCATTATTAAGCATCTCATCTAATTTTAAACCTTGTAGCATTAATCCGCCACCTAAGGGATTAGATGATGAATAAACATGGGTATTTAAATACTTTGTTTCACTTGGTTTTTTCTGTTTTGATTTATAATTATTAAAATCAGTTTTATCAATCTGGCCGTTTAATTCTGTAGTTAGATGCTTTGCAAGTTTATCGTAAAAGTAATTAGGCCCATTATTTTTAATGCCTTTTAATGTTTTAGTAAGTTGTGGCTGCTTTACAATATCTCCATTTTTAACAGTATTACCATCTCCTTTGAAAAAAGGAGATGATTTATCAATACCTTTGCTATATTTTTTTACTTTGCAACAGAACCCAGAGAGCTCTAGATAAAATAAAAGAAAACTATCCTAATAGAACTATGATTGTGGATGATATACCGTTAGAGGATTAAATAGAGCCTATCTGAAAATATTCAGATGGGCATTTTTAGGTTTTTAATTGCGGAGTTATTTTGTTAGAATTTAAATTAATTAATAAATTATAATTTAAAAGAGGTAAGATTAAAAAATAATAGGAGAATGGTAATTGGACAAAGTTAATTACTTTTTAAAAGCTTTAGTATTGGTAATTATGCTTCGTTGTACCATGAATTATTTACTTCCATCACCTGATACAATAACTTTTGAAATTTTAGATGGGCTTGCTTTTGGTGTTTTAACTGTATTTTTAATTAATTGGATTATTGGAATTTTTAAGAAGTATTCACAAAAATAAATCGCTCATTTATGTTGATTTTGAAATTGTTAAGAATTCTAAGTATCGATATCAATAAAGCAATTGGAATAAAGCATCTATGATTATTTGAAAACATAAGTTACAATATATTCAAAAATATTTTTGAATGAGGTGTAATTATGATTCAGACTATTGTAACTGCTGCTATTCTGTATATTGCGACAGCAGTAGATTTATTAGTGATTTTGTTAATATTTTTTGCTAAAGCAAAGACTAAAAAGGAATATCGAGATATTTATATTGGTCAATATGTAGGATCTGTGACATTGATTGTCGTAAGTTTATTCTTTGCCTTTGTCTTAAATTATGTTCCTGAAAAATGGATATTAGGATTATTAGGGTTAATACCGATTTATTTAGGAATTAAAGTGGCTATTTATGATGATTGTGAAGGAGAAAAGAGAGCTAAAAAAGAATTGAATGAAAAAGGATTGTCTAAATTAGTTGGTACGGTTGCAATTGTTACGATAGCAAGTTGTGGTGCTGATAATATTGGTTTATTTGTTCCGTATTTTGTGACATTAAGTGTTACTAATTTATTCATTACTTTGTTTGTCTTTTTAATTTTAATTTTCTTCTTGGTATTTACTGCACAAAAATTAGCTAATATTCCAGGAGTTGGAGAAATTGTTGAGAAATTTAGCCGTTGGATTATGGCTGTTATTTATATAGCTTTAGGTTTATTTATTATTATAGAAAATGACACTATTCAAACAATTTTAGGATTTATATTTTAATTTAGGGTGTGATTTCATATGAGTTATGAAAATGCTTGTGATGTGATCTGTGTACATGAGGATAAAGTTAACAATGCTTTAAGTTTTTTAGAAGATGATAAATCTAAGAAATTACTTAACATTTTAGAAAAAATTTGTGATGAGAAGAAATTGAAAATTATATTATCTTTGATTAAAGAAGATGAGTTGTGTGTTTGTGATATTTCTTTGATATTGAAAATGAGTGTTGCTTCAACTTCACATCATTTAAGACTTTTATATAAAAATGAGGTACTTGATTTTTATAAAGAGGGAAAGATGGCATATTATTTTATTAAAGACGATGAAATAAGAGAATTTTTCTCTAAAAATCAGGAGGGTTTTTGAAGCGAGTTGAAAACGAGTTTCCTCTTGCTTTGATATTATACAGAAATAATACTAAAATAAAAAATAAATGTAAGCGTGATTTATAAACACAAAAGTAGATGTTTAACATTTACAATTATAGTTTTCTTAAAGATAATGAACGTATCTACTGAAATGTACTACTCAAAATTGAGTATCCTTTAAATGACTGTATCCGCTAGATGTAGTCTTTTTAACTTGTCAAAACTTGACATTTCATAAAGTTACAAACAGATTTAAAAGTACGCTTGTAACCAGTACCTTAAAATAGGTAAGTGGTTTGATATTAGAATAAAGGGTGCCTCAAATTAGGGGTACCTTTTTGTGTATAACCGAACCCAATGTGGTTTCGTTAAATGTGTCCGTAAGTGGACGTATTATCTACTTAGCTTAATATCCTCAAATTTGGGGATATTGATTTATACACAGCCCCAATGTGGGTTCAGTAATAGACTGAATAACTCTATATATTTACTCAGCTCAAATGTGAGCGTATTAATTAATAATACAAATGCTGACGCACTAAGTCAGTGCATTAGAAAACGAAAATATTCGTTCTCTAAAATTAAGCTGAATACAGCCGAAATGTCGGCACTAGTAGATATATCACAACGGTAAATCAGAAAACGACTATATCCGTTCTATAAGTTCAGACAAGCCAAATGTGGCTTGTCTGAATATATATAGCTAGAAAACTCAAATATGAGTTCTCTTATATCCAAACTACTAAAACGTTACTTTGGAAAACCGAAATATCGGTTATCTAACTTATAGATGTGCGTAGTCAATTTGGCTACGCAGCTTAAAATGAAAATTTTAATATGTGGGATATTATCACTCCCCAAATCTGAGGAATGAAAGCTATGTACCTACAATGAGTACGCAGCTTATAGTCGAAATATATTTATGATGTATAATCTCGTGGCGCAGATTTGCGCAGTGAGTTTCACAGTCCAAATATGGACAGTGATATATACAAATTTGTTTACATCTCATACAGTATTTTAGCGTGTAAGCTGACGCACCACTTTAGTGCATGAGCTTATGTAACAATTTGTGACGGTAGCTACTAATTGAATATAGCAACCGCTTCGATATGTAGGCACATTCTCAATTTAAGCATATGTTAATACACGGGTGTAGTCCTAAATTAGGATTGCAGCATTTATCAGCTTGTTGATTTAGCAATGTGGTTAAAGGTTTTGTGTTTTGTTGATACCTTAAATAAATAGACAGATTACTAAATTGGAATTTTTAAATGATTTCTTTAATGTTTAAAAAAGGATTAAGTGGTATAATTAACTAGTAATAACCTTTATATATTTAGCCAATGGCATTAGCTCGAGGTAGTTGCTAGCACTCATTCTGACCTTTTAGCATCTATAATTTTAATTATAATCTTGTTAGGAGTGGTAAAGATGAGCGATAGTAAAACTCTCAGACAAATATGTACACCAATTTTACAAAACAGTATTAGTGATTGTTTTGAGTGCATAGCCTCTGCCTTTAGCTAAGTATATAAAGGATTACACACACACACACGGACAAGTTAAATATTTCATTTTAAACGCCACTTACTAAGTGGCGTTTTTATTTTGAATACGTTAATTAAAAATTAATAGCAATCTATAAAAAAGAAGTACCTATAAAACTCTAATATGACAACGTATATCAATAGTCGAAAACACATGTGAAAAATACATATCATCGAGTGGGAATAATAGCATAGAATAATGAAAACCCTTAGGCATAGGCTTAAGGGGTTGTTTTTGTACTTCTGAAGTTGGAAAAGACGGTGTGTGAAGTTTGTTTTTATTTGAACGCAAAAAATAGAGATAACCATATAGATTATCTCGCTACCAGGATATATCATTTAAATAATAAAACATAGATAATCCCCATAACTGCACTGAATATAAACATCATCCAAATTAAATGTGGATTAAATCTCCAATCTTTTGAATGAGTTTTAGTTATTTTCTTTGCATACCATAAATCGATTACTTCTAGTAAAGCACAAAATAAACCACATAATAAAGGATATATAACAAAATTTATTTAAAAATCCTATCTTTATTAATAAGTTATTATGTATCTTTTCTAATTTATTCAGTAACATGCCTATATATTTGTAGGATAGTTTTATGGTCTGTATGACCTACACGATTCATAATTGTACTTAGTAATGTGTCTAACTGTGATAATAATGATATGTGACTATGACACATTAGTATGGCTCGTTATATGCTTTTCAATACCTACATTCTTTGCACCAATTTGTAAATTTCTATTGATTGATGTAATTGATAGGGGGCTTCCTCTATGGTTAGTGAATATAAAATCTCTATGTAACAATAGATTGTTTAAATCAGGATGTTAATTTGTATCTTTCAAACCACTCATCAAATGCTCATGGAATGTTAGTGACTTAAGTATAGTAGGGTCTTATAGTTTAATTTTTCTTCTATACGCTCATCTTATTTAAGCGTTTCTGAGCCACTTTTTGTAACTGCTTATCATTTCTAAATACCATGCTAACACGTCGCCAATTGTTTGTGAGTGAATCTTTATACTTCTCATAATAGCGATATTTAGTTTCACCATGTTTATTTGGTGAATTTCTCATGCCACGAGTTTACCCTCCCTAAATAAAAAGGGTAGACGTGCTACCCAATTATTTATTATTCTTCATAATCTTTAGGATCATACTCATAACCATACTTTTGCGCGTTCTGTTTACGTAGCTCCTCTTTTTCTGATTGAGTAGCGTTATTCCATTCCTCTTGTTCTTTAATCCATTCATCTGGTTCTTCGTTTTGAGATTCCGAAGCTTCATTTACATCTTCTGGATCAATCAAACCAAAATCTGTACCTCCGGGAATGTTTTGTTTATCCCATTCATATATCTCTTCTTTTGTAGGTTCATGATTATCAGACTGTTGTGCTTGTTGATTAGCTTGTTGCGTTTGTTGTTGAGATTGAACCTGTTCATTTGTAGCAGATTCTTGCATTGACTTGTTATTCTTTTTTTCTTGAGATTTCTTTTGTTCTCCAGACTTTTTATCCTCATTAGTTTTTTTGTCTTTTTTATCGTCAGATTTCTTTTCAGTAGTAATTTCTGACTTTTTATTTTCATCTTCCTTAGTGTCGTCTTGGCCACAAGCACTTAACACTAGTGCAGCAGCAAATAATGTACATAATAATTTTTTCATATGTATTCTCCTTTAATTTAATGCCTCATTCATAGCTTTTTTATACTTTTCAAATACATGATCGTCAATGTCGCCATTCATTTGAATTAAAAATTTATCTTTAGTGTATACATGTGAATAGAACGTAGCACTGGATTTACCCAATTCTTCATAATACTTTTTCATTTCTTTTAGGTCATCTTCATTTTTAAATTTTAAAATACGTGCATTCTTATCTTCTGAAACAGTAAATATTTTAGCATTTTCAGTTTTCATTGGTGCCATACCAAAATCTTCACGGTCCATTTTTCGTAAGTTTTCGACACTTAAACCTTCTTTTTTAAATTTGCTTGTAATATCACTGATTTCATAATTCTTACCACATGCAGCTAGCACTAATAAACTACTTAATAAAAATATAAAAAACTTTTTCATTTTATAAGTAACTCCTTTTTTTACTACCTTTTATATTCATTTTTCTATGGTGTATTAGATATTGTTCGATAGAACCACCACCTTAATTGATGAATTAACTTTCATTAATGAATAGTTATCGTGTGTAAGTGTCTTTTATTTTATCTTATATCTTTAAGAGATTGGATACTGTTATGATTGGCAAATAATTTTAATTGGTTTTCATTTTAGGATAATGTCTTTTCTGAACTCACTTAATTGTTCAATATTATTATTTAAATAAATTTCTTCTTGCTTTAATATACTATTGAAAATTGAAGTGATAATTTCTGTTATCATAATTTTAACTTACCCTTATAATAATACACCATTTAAAATTTTTTTGTTTAAATTGTCATAACTAGTATTGAATAATTATATATTTTTTAATTCTTTAATATAGATTTTACTATCTTCAACAGATATAAACTCACTTAGCATGATCTTGATTTTTTATTTATGTCTTTTTAGGTCTAGTTCAACTACTTAACTTTGGATTTTTAAAACCTATTGATAATAATAAAATGTTCTAATTGATGGAAAGTTTATAAATTTATACCAAAGTAACATTGAAAAGGTTAATGATAATCGTCATAGCAATGAAACTAGCATTCATAATGATGATTATAAAAAAATTTTAAATAAAGTTTTAAAATCAGATATTATAATTTTCTCAACGCCTCTCTATTGGTATTCCATGAGTGCGTCTTTAAAACTCTTTATTGATAGATGGACTGAATCATTGCGAGATACGCAAATAGATAACTTCAAAGAAATTATGTCACAAAAAAAGTACTTAATTTTAATCATAGGCGGTGACAGTCCACGTATTAAAGCACAACCTTTAGTCCACCAATTTAAATTAATATTTGAATTTATGAATATTACTCATTTTAGATTTTTAATAGGCGAAGGTAATAAACCATTCGATGTTTTAAATGACTCACAATTTATGGAAGAACTCGCAAATACAAATCTTGCTTTGAAAAAAGGTGATATTTATGATTGATTTATTAAAAATTTAAATTGTTCTTTTTAGAGAACTGAATTCATCAAAATCACGATTGTGTATCGTTTCAATCATTTCATTAATATGTCGTGGAGGATTAATTTGAGGAATTCTAATAAAAGTCTCCATTGGTAGAGTAAGTTGAAGCTTGTTACAATGTTTTACTATTTAACTTTATTTAATTTAATAAATATTTTCTATTTTTTAAAAAATTCTCCTCAAAGGTATATTTTTTTGGTACTATGTATTTTATAGTTGTTTTCTAAAAAATCAGAAAATTATAAGTGTTATGGGGAGTGTTTGATATGGATTTGCTTATAGGTACTTTATTTTTAATTTTAGTTTTAGTTATTTTTACTCTATTTACATACAAAGCACCTAGTGGGATGAGGGCGATGGGAGCTTTAGCGAATGCGGCGATTGCATCGTTTTTAGTTGAAGCTTTCAATAAATATGTGGGTGGTCAAGTATTTGGGATTAAATTCTTAGAAGAACTGGGAGATGCTGCTGGAGGTTTAGGTGGTGTGGCTGCGGCTGGATTAACTGCATTAGCGATTGGGGTATCTCCAGTTTATGCACTAGTTATTGGGGCAGCTTGTGGAGGTATGGACTTGTTACCAGGATTTTTCGCTGGGTATATTGTAGGCTACATGATGAAGTATACCGAGAAATATGTGCCAGACGGTATTGATTTAATTGGTTCAATCATTCTTCTCGCACCTATAGCTAGGTTAATTGCTACTGGATTGACGCCAGTGGTTAATAACACGTTAATTAAAATTGGGGATATTATACAAAGTAGTACAGATGCTAACCCGTTGATTATGGGAATTGTATTGGGAGGTATTATTACAGTAGTAGGTACTGCTCCATTAAGTTCAATGGCTCTCACTGCATTGCTTGGTTTAACGGGTGCGCCTATGGCTATAGGTGCCATGGCCGCATTTAGTTCCGCGTTTATGAATAGTGCATTGTTCCATCGTTTGAAATTGGGAGACCGTAAATCAACCATTTCAGTCGGAATCGAACCGCTTTCTCAAGCTGATATTGTTTCCGCTAATCCTATTCCTATTTATGTCACTAATTTCTTTGGTGGGGCAATTGCCGGTATTATAATTGCTTGGTCAGGTATGATTAATAATGCAACTGGCACTGCTACACCTATTGCAGGTTTTTTAGTGATGTTTGGTTTTAATAGTTTAACGAAAGTGATTATCTATGGTGTGGTTATGGCGATTATAGGAACTATTGCTGGTATTGTAGGGTCTATTGTTTTCAAAAAGTACCCCATTATTACTAAAAAGCAAATGTTAGAACGGGACACAACGACATAACTGAGTATACAATGATGAGCGCTAGGACTAGGCGATTTGAAAATTGATCAAAGTCATAAATGATTTCACGATTATGTGAATACATAAAATGAACAGAATATTTTCTATTCAAAGTTGGAGAAAATATTTTTGTTAATATGTATGCGTGCAACTCTTAAATATTAGGAGAAATGTGGTTGAACAAAATAATATCACACCATTTATTTGACACTTGAGTATGAAAAATATACAGTTAGGCAAATTTAGTATGTTGAAGCATAAACGTTTTATAATAAAAGTGTTAAAAAAGTATTGAGAGGATATGTAGATTATGAACGATTCAATTCAATTCGTAATACAATTTCTCAACTTTTTAAATAGTGTGCTAGTCAACGGTGAACCTAAAATATAGAAAAGTAGCCACTCCATTGAGGAGTGGTTTTATTGTATTAATTTGCAATAATCCCGAAAATGATTAGTTTAAATTGATGAAAGTGTGTCTAAATGTGTTAATAAATAAAAAAAGGAGGAAATTATGAAAAATGTAAGCCCATTTATTTACGTTAAGGACGTAGATAAATCTTTATGTTATTACAAAGATGTATTTAATGCTCAAACAGAAATACTTATGGGTAAAGATGGTCGAACTTATCATGCCCAACTTATTATTGGTGATGAAACGTTCGTACATTTCTCCGATACGTTTCATAAGCATCCCGTTTCTAAAAATCCTCATCTTATTATTGAATGTGATTCATTAGAAGAGTTGGAGCGTGTCTATAAAAGGTTAATTGATGATGGTGGTCATGCTAAAGTGAAACTCAATAAAACTTTTTTTAATGCCTATCATGCAGAGGTAAAAGACCGTCTCAATGGTATCATTTGGGTATTTAATTACTTTTTAGATGAACATATATAATTGTAATAGTTTAATCTTAGTTAGTTGGAAATTTATAATGATTCCAACTAGCTTTTTTTATTTAATCACGTTTATTCAATTTTTAAAAAATTGAGTATTGATAAAAGAAGGAACTTTCTATAGAATGTAAAACGTAATAATTACTATTTACAAAAGAGAGGGTTCTTGAAATGGCGAAAATACCTGTAACTGTATTAAGTGGATATTTAGGGTCGGGCAAAACGACATTGCTTAATCATATATTAAAAAATAGAGAAGGGCGACGCATTGCTGTCATAGTCAATGATATGAGTGAAGTTAATATTGATAAGGATTTAGTAGCACAAGGTGGCGGCTTATCTAGAACAGATGAGAAATTAGTAGAACTTTCTAATGGATGCATATGTTGTACTTTAAGAGACGATTTGTTACGAGAAGTCGAGCGCTTAGTTCACAAAGGGGGTATCGATCAAATTGTAATTGAATCAACTGGGATATCTGAGCCTGTACCAGTAGCTCAAACGTTCTCATACATAGATGAAGAATTAGGTATTGATTTAACCTCTATATGTCGATTAGATACAATGGTGACGGTTGTAGATGCGAATCGCTTTGTTAATGATATTCGTAGTGAAGATTTATTGGCAGACCGTGATGAAAGTGTTGATGATGAAGATGAGCGTACTATTGCTGACTTACTCATTGATCAAGTAGAATTTTGTGATGTGATGATTATCAATAAAATCGATTTGATTAGCGACGAAGCTTTAGAAAAATTAGAAAATGTATTACGTGCATTGCAACCCGAAGCTAAAATTATTAAAACAGTAAATGCTAAAGTGGAATTATCAGATGTACTTAATACGCAATTATTTGATTTTGAGAAGGCAAGTGAATCAGCTGGATGGATCAAAGAATTAACAGCTGGAGGACATGCGACACATACGCCGGAAACAGAAGAGTATGGGATTACATCATTTGCTTATACTAGACGATTACCATTTCATGCAAAAAGATTTCATCAATGGCTAGAACAAATGCCAGAAAATATTGTAAGAACAAAAGGGATTGTATGGTTAGCGCAGTATAATGATGTAGCGTGTTTGTTATCACAGGCTGGTTCATCTTGTAATATTCACCCCGTTACATACTGGGTGGCAACAATGAGTGAAAGTCAACAGCAAGCTATTTTGGAGGCGCGTCAAGATGTAGTAGAAGATTGGGATATCGAATATGGAGATCGTCAAACGCAATTTATAATTATTGGTACGGATTTAGATCAAGAAAAAATTTCCCGGGAATTAGATGCATGCTTAATTCATAGTAGTGAGATTGATGAAGATTGGCGATTACTAGATAGTCCGTATCAATGGACTTATGATCGACGAATGTAATTGTTTGATTCTGTACTTTAAATGAAAATGTAATATGAATGAATATACTGTGCTGTTTCACGTGAAAAATAAAATAGGCAAGTGCCTCTGAATTCAGAGACGCTTGCCCGCTTAAATAATGAAATCTAAAATATTAATATCGACGTATTTTCAAAATCAGTTATTAGTTGCAAAAAATTTCTATGGCCGAAGGTGTGATATGAGTCGTGCCTAACTATTTTGCAGTTGAAAATAACATTTAAACGATTGCAAATGGTGTGGTAAAGATAAGTAAGGCAAAAAAGTTAATAAAAAATAGGATGATGTTTAACGTCTTATTACCTTTAAACATTGCTATGATATTAATAATAATTGAGATAACAAAGATAATTGCTCCTGGGAAATACCAAAAGTTAAAGTCAGTGTTGTTATAGATGTTCGTAAACATGGTTGTAAAACATATAAAAATGCTAATGAGTGTGACAATAATTGATAATAAACTGGAAATTGAACACTTCTTCATTTTGTCCTTCCTTTCGATGTCGTTATTTATCAAATGAATCAATAGTCATCGTTTTTTCAACAAACGTGATACTGTGTATACCATTATAAGTAAAAATATATTCATTACAATAGTTTATTTTGAAAAGTTATCCAATAATGAAGAGAAGTAAATGTTGGATGTTTAAAGGAGTTTAAACGAGCTGAAAATAAATAGACATAAAAAAACCACCATCGTAAAAGATGGTGGTTATGTAGAATGTAGACTATTTTTTGAATTTTTTAACGATGTCTACGATAGTTTTAACGACTTCGATGATAGTTGATACGATGCTCATGTTCATGACCTCCTTTCAAAAGGGAAATGTATTTAGAGATGGTTGTTGAATATTCAAAAGCTAACTTATAAAATACGTAACTTTTAAATATTATTTTTGAGTAAATTGATCAATTAAGCCTTTAACAATTTCAACAATTTTAGCGATTACATCTGCCATTTAAATGACCTCCCTTACTAATTTGTTATCTATAGTGTAACTGGAATTTGAATTAAATATGTGCATAGTCCCTAAATTAAAATATCAATGTCTTAAGTGAATGATTCATGTTTTTCACTCAACAGTGAGTTATTCCTAAGTGTTATTTTGTCTTTATACTGTTTACATAAGCTTTACAAAAGGATCTTTGAGTAATTAAGCTTTCAATAATCATTATTATATGATTAATTGAGTCTTATTTTGAGAAGCGTAACCATTGACACTCTTGCTCATTTAAAATATATTAATAGTATTATTCGAAAAGGTAATAACTAAGTCTTGCTTTAGCAATTTTAGGTTGAATAACCTTGATTGATAAAGGGGAAAGAGTTCTTACTTTACTACAAAATGATATAGGCAGCTTATTTAAATAAAGTGTACGATTTATTTATACTCCGTAAGATTTATATACATATTGAGGATAAAAGTGCGAAACACTTGAGTTAAATTGAAGCCTACAATAGTTTAAATTCTTTCATTATGACATATATGAAAGGTTAGCTATTGTAGGCTTTTTATTATTGTTTTAGATATTTTTTGAGATGGAGGATACGCAATGTTAAGTTCAGAGTTAATTTTGTTTATGTTTTTTATTACACTTGTCATTGCTATACTGAGTGGATTAATATTTTTGAATCATCGAGTTCCCATTCAATATATTAAATTTCATATATATTTACTTGTTTTACCTATCATTACGGGATTAAGTGGATTAATATTTTTCGGTGAAAGGGCGAATGTTGGACCTTTTGTAGTTGATCATCTTACTTGGTTAATGATGACATTTATTTTGACTTTAGGCTTTATCATTCAAAAGTTTTCTATGCGTTATTTAATTGGCGACATGCATTACCGTAAATATTTTCCGTTTTTTACATTAATTACTGCATTTGCTTCATTGGCATGGTTAAGTGGAGACTTAAGGTTAATGACCATGTTTTGGGGTGCAACATTATTTGTGTTAACACGGCTCATTAAAGTTAACAAATTATGGAAGGTGCCTAGGGAAGCAGCAAGAATTTCAGCTTGGTCATTTATATTGGCATGGTTGTCGTTATTGATTGCTGTCATTTTATTGTATATCGCTACAGGAGATTGGTATATTTATTCGAATATGTCAGATGATAATGCAATCAATTATGGAATGCGTCTCTGTATCAATTTACTTATTGTTTTAGCTGTGATTATTCCGGCGGCACAATTTCCATTTCAAGGCTGGCTTATTGAATCTGTAGCTGCGCCTACGCCAGTTTCAGCTATTATGCACGCTGGTATTGTTAATGCTGGTGGCGTTATTCTTACACGCTTTTCTCCGGTATTTAATGACGAAATAGCCATTTCACTGTTATTAATTATTGCAAGTATTTCAGTATTGTTGGGTTCTGGAATCAGTCTTGTGCATGTTGATTACAAGAGACAACTTGTAGGTTCTACGATAAGTCAAATGGGTTTTATGTTAGTACAATGTGCGCTTGGGGCATATTCTGCGGCGATAGTACATTTAATATTGCATGGTGTGTTTAAAGCGACATTATTTCTACAATCGGGTTCTGTTGTTAAAAGATTTAACATTCCTACGCCTCCATCTGTTAAAAAATCATATGGCTGGCTTGTATTTGGTCGTCTACTAGCTATTCTTATAGCGATAATATTTTGGTTGAATAGTGATAGACATGCATATGATGTATTAAGCGCTCTTATATTAGCTTGGTCGTTAATGGTGTCATGGAATCAATTAGTTGCTTTTAGTCATGGACTCATCGGAAGAGTCATCGGAGTATGTATGATTATTGTTGTAGCAATTGTTTATATTATTACGCATCATTATTTCTTCACGACATTAAGTAACGTTGATATTCATATTGTTTCACCACCACTCATAAGTATTATTCTATCGATTGCTATTATAGTTTTCGGCAGTATGTTAAGCATATGGGTATCACGGCGAAGAGAATCAAAGGCATTTGCGAAGTTATACTTGTGGCTTATTAAAGTAGGAGAGGCTAAAACCCAATCTATAGAAAGTCATCCATCATATTTAAAACGATTTTAGTAAAGGAGGATAGAATTATGCTTCAATCAGATATCAATGAATTAGTCAATCAGGCTAAACGTGTAATTACACCTTTATCACCGATTTCAACATTTGCTGCCCGTAATCCGTGGGAGGGGCTAGAAGATGCTTCGTTTGATCAAGTGGCACGTTGGTTAAAAAGTGTGAGGGATATTGACATTTATCCTAATGCGTCTACTATTCACAGAGCGATTAGTAATAAAGAAATAGATTTAAAAGTATTTGAAGAACGGTTGGATGAAAATCGTGCGCATTATAATAATAGGTCACTATCTGACAGTGATATCAACACATATATTCAAAGAGCGAAAAATTTAAAAACGATTGAAGAAGGTTACTTTAATACAAAAGATAACGAGAAACTGGAAAAATGGGTACAAACTAATTTTAAGGATTATAAGAAAAAAGAAGATGTGATAGCGCAAAGTGCTAGTGTTTTCACAAAGGAAGGTACACGACTTATTGATATTTTAAATGCTCATATGATTAAGTGGTCTAAATTATATGTTGATGACTTTCAATCAAGTTGGACTATGCCAAAAAGAGAAAAAGGATTCTATCATGCCTGGCAACGTTTAGTTAAACATGATCCATTATTCACAAAAAAACAACGACTTACTTTAGCACATTTGCCAAATCAAGCAACCGAAGCAATAGAGTACGCCTTTCAAGAATTAGGAGTAAAAGAAGAACATCGACAATCATATATTGAGAGTCATTTATTATCTTTACCAGGTTGGGCAGGAATCATGTATCATCGGTCACAGACACAAAGTAATGATGCGTACTTATTAACAGACTATGTTGCGATTCGTCTATCAATTGAGATGGTACTTTTAAATGACCACCATACAACATTATTAAAAAAATCTATATATCTTCAAAAAAAGTTAGAGCAAATACGTTATTTGCTATTTAACATACAAATGAATGTTGAGCAGTGGTTAAATCTATCATCTAAAAAGCAACAAGCATACATTGAATTGGGGACACGATTCAGCCCGTTTTATTTTAAAAAGTTATGGTTAGATGCATGGGAAGAAACGCATGAACGTCGATTGGTTGATGAAATTTATCGTGTTCCAACCGAAGATACTGATCAAGCAAAAGTACAACTTGCGTTTTGTATTGATGTACGATCCGAACCGTTTAGAAGACATTTAGAAAGTGAAGGGCCTTTTGAAACAATAGGGATTGCTGGGTTCTTTGGTCTGCCAATTCAAAAAGAAGTACTTGATGAACAATTTGCACATCCATCTTTACCAGTGATGGTAGAACCTGCATATCGTATTAAAGAATATGCTGATCAACATGAAATGAAAATTTATAATCAACAACAACATACACTTACATCTATGTTTTACAACTTTAAATTAATGAAAAACAACGTGTTGCCAAGTTTGCTTTTACCAGAATTAAGTGGTCCTTTTTTAAGTATTGCGACTATAGCTAACACAATTTTCCCTAAAAAAGCAAAACGTATTGTTCATCGATTCTCACAAAAATGGCTACGTAAACCAACAGGTAAATTAACTATTCAGCGTGAGCAAGATGCGTATTCAAAACTACCAATCGGCTTTACTTTAGAAGAACAGATTCAATTTTCCAAAAAAGCATTACAATTAATGGACTTAACAGATGATTTTGCACCACTTATTGTTCTATGCGGACACGGTAGTGAATCACATAATAATCCCTATCATGCTTCATTAGAATGTGGGGCTTGCGGCGGTGCCTCGAGTGGGTTCAATGCGAAATTATTAGCAGTAATGTGTAATCAAGAAAATGTTAGACGTGGATTATTGATGGAAGGAATCGACATTCCAAGACATACAGTGTTTATAGCTGCTGAACATCAAACGTCAGTTGATGAGTTAGAGTATATTTATGTTCCACCTTTAACTACAGAAGCTCAAAATGCCTTTGACGAACTTAAGCATGTGATGCCAAAAGTATGTTATAAAGCCAATTTAGAACGTTTGGCATCGTTGCCAAATATAAAAAACACTGACCATAATCCTAATGCTGAAGCGCATCGTCACGCTAGCGATTGGAGTGAAGTTCGTCCAGAATGGGGTCTAGCACGAAATGCTGAATTCATTATTGGGAAACGTCAAATCACCCAAAATAGTAATCTAGAGGGACGGGCATTTCTTCATAATTATGATTGGACAAAGGATGAAGACGGTGAGATTTTAAATACAATTATTTCTGGGCCAGCACTAGTAGCCCAATGGATTAATTTACAATACTACGCCTCAACCGTGGCACCTCACTATTATGGAAGCGGTAGTAAAACAACGCAAACTGTAACAAGTGGTGTAGGTGTCATGCAAGGAAATGCTAGTGATTTAATGTATGGCTTACCATGGCAGTCAGTAATGATGAATGACAAAGAGGCGTATCACGCACCTATTAGGCTTTTAATTGTTATTCAAGCGCCAGATGCATATATTCAACGTTTGTTAAAACATCATAATCACTTTAGACAAAAGGTTGATCATCAATGGATAAGACTTGCCAGTATTGATGAAAATAATAGTTGGAAAGACTGGTAGGAAATACTCGGTGAGATTAACAATTAAAGATTCATTAGAAGAAATTAAGTTTTTTGATTATTTCGGTTTAATGTTAAACTATAAGTAATCAAGAAATAGGAGTCGTCCAGTTATGAAAAAGACGAAAGGTATTTATGAATCTGAAATTAGTAAAGCCATTACACAATGGGAGAAAGATTTTTTAGGAAGAGGTTCTTTGTCTGTAAAAACAGATATTCTTCGTGATATGGTTATTGTTAGTTTACAAGGTATTTTGACACCTGCTGAATATCGCGTGTGTAAAACGAATGAAGGGCTTTTAAATATTAAACGTACACGTTCTGAACTTGTAGAGTCTGGTGAAGAGGACTTGAGTCGCATTATTAAAGATTTGACTGGACTTAATGTGAAAAGTTTTCATAGTGATTTAAGTACTATTACCGGTGAACGCGTAATGATTTTTAAGTTGGAAGATCGTTTTGATAAAGCATTACATGAGTAATAAATTATTTAACGGTACTATCTTTAATAGATAGTGCTGTTTTATTTTAAATGCAAAAAGTCATTAAAGAAGATGAATAGACGATAACCTATACCCATTAAATTTGGAATCATAATCATAGTAGCGATGAGTTTATCTGATTTAAAGCCAATGATACATAAAATAATTGGAATTATGTAAAGAATAAACAACCATACTAACAACGTATCAAAGTCTGGATGTAATGGAATAAAAAAACGAATTAAGGTAATAAGGAGCGCAATATAAATCAATATTTTTTTAGTAAACAATGTGTCGCCTCCTCATTAAAATTATATTTTATGTTAAATCACATTATACATTATTGTATATGTAATGAGTATGATATTTTGTAGACATTTAAAGTATTCAAGTAAATGTTCTTTAAGTAAAATTAATGATAAAACACTGATATAGTGTAAAATGAGAAAGAATGAATATGTTTGAAGTGAGAAGACATATTACATATTCAAAAGAAGACATAATAACTTAAGTGAACCATATTAAAGAAATAGGTGTTGATATGAATTTTAAATATATGAATATAGCAAAAGGGATAATTCCAATTTTAATAAGCATGATTATTCTTTTAAGCTTTATCTCTACTCATGTGCTAGCGCAAAATCAGTGGTTGAGAATGGTTGATCTTAGCGTACAAGAGTGGTTTAGTAATCAATTTGGGGATCCCAATAGAGTGTTTGGACATGGTTTCATCAACAATATAATGACGTTTTGCGCTACCTTTGGTGATGTTAAGATCATTTTAATTGTGGCTACCATTATTGCAGTGCTACTCACGTTTTACAAGAAGGTTCCACAAGCAATATGGCTAATCATAACGATGACTAGTGGCGCATTGATTAATTATTTAATTAAGCAAACGATTGAAAGGTCAAGGCCCGAGAATCATTTAATTGTTGATACAGGATGGTCTTTTCCTAGTGGGCATTCTAATATTAATACATTATTCTTTTTAATGATTATGATCATTATTATCCCGTTAATCCGACAGCGTGCTTTTAAATTTATAATCACAATTTTAAGTATTGTATTTTGGATTAGCGTTTTAATAAGTAGACTGTATTTTCATGCACACTACTTTTCTGACGTTGTAGGAGGCGTAAGTTTAGCTATTATTTGGGTGTCGTTATTTATATTAGTGTCACCTTTATTAAATTTTTGGGGAGAAAAGTAAGTGAAAGTAGCACGAAAAATTTAAAAATATCATTTTTTAGACGGTCTTGAGAGTGCAGGGCGTCTATTTTATATCAACATCTACATAAATAGGAGTGAATGTAAAAATGAAAGTTAAATCACCACAATCAATCTACTTAAAAGGACATCGTCAACAAGCTGTATTGTTATTACATTCTTTTACGGGAACTGTACGTGATGTAAAACATTTAGCACAACAGTTGAATGAAGAGGGATTTACTTGTTACGTGCCTAGTTATCCAGGCCACGGTTTGCCGCTTAAGGAATTTACCCAACACAATATCAATGATTGGTGGGAACAAGTTACAGCAGCATATCAATTTTTAAGAAATGCAGGATACAGTAGAATTAATGTGACAGGCGTATCATTAGGCGGATTATTTACTTTAAGGTTAGCTGAACATTTTGATTTAGAACGTATAGCTGTGATGTCAGCCCCACATAAAAAGCGTGAAAGCGAGATTGCGTGGCGTCTTGAAAGGTATGGGCATCGAATGAATGAAATTTTGAGTTTAAGCGAAGAAGAGCGTCGTCACCAAATGGAAACCATCTTGTCTTATGATAAAGAAATTGAAGTGTTTCAAGGTGTAATTGATGAAATTATGGCTTATCTTGCAAATATTACAGTACCAGTGAATATTATGTATGGCGAAGAAGATGACCCATTATATGCTCAAAGTGCGCAATACATTTATGATAATGTAAATAGTCAAGATAAAGAACTGCTCAAATTTGAAAAAAGCGGTCATCTTATGACGTATGGCGATCATGCATACAGAGTAGAACAATCTATTATTCAATTTTTCAGTAAATAAAGGAGTGTAGAAATATGAAACGTACATTTTTATTAACTTATACAACCGTATCAGGAAAAACATATACGGAATTTAAAACATTTGAAAATGGTCCCGATTACGATACATGTGTATCACGAATTATAGATGAATTTGATGAATTGGCATACTTATATATTAAAAAAGATGTTGTACATTATATTAATGTTGATCACATTGAAAGTCTAGACATTGAAGAAGTGACAGAGGGACAACACATTACTTATGATTTTGAATAAAAATACAGCATCAATCCATAAATATCAAAAAATGTGTATCTCATTATTCTGACAATATATAGGTACATTGCACATAAAATAAACTCATGATAGAGTAGAACTTAAGCATTTTAACACTTTAGCGCTTTAAAGGGAGTTGGTAATTTGAGTGGTCATTCACAATGGAAGACGTCTACCGGTTTTATATTAGCTAGCGCAGGTTCTGCAATAGGATTGGGTGCAATGTGGAAGTTCCCATATATGGCAGGTATATACGGCGGTGGCGCTTTTCTATTAATGTTTTTAATTTTTACTATATTTGTAGGACTACCACTGTTAATTATGGAATTTACGGTAGGTAAAATGGGTCGTACATATACAACGCAAATATATAAGAAATTAACGGGAAAGAAATGGCTTAATATTATCGGATGGAATGGTAATTTAGCCGTATTTATACTATTTGGTTTTTATAGTGTTATTGGTGGTTGGATTATTATATATATAGGTTATGTCATAGCACAAATCATGGTTTTTAAATCAAGTACGCTGACAAATATTCAATTTGAAACAATCATTAGTAATCCATGGTTGACTGTTTTAGGTCAAGGCATATTTATTTTGATAACAATGGTAATTGTTATGTTAGGTGTTGAAAAAGGTTTAGAAAAAGCTTCTAAAATAATGATGCCTCTATTATTTATCTTTTTAATTATCGTTGTAGCACAATCTTTAACTTTAGAAGGTGCTTTAGAAGGTGTACGTTATATACTGCAACCTCGAGTTGAAGATATGTCTATTCAAGGTGTACTATTTGCGTTAGGACAATCGTTTTTTACGCTGTCCCTAGGTACAACCGGAATGATTACTTATGCAAGCTATGCACCTAAAAATATGACGATAAAGTCTTCAGCACTTTCAATTGTCGTAATGAATATTTTAATTTCTGTCTTGGCTGGATTAGCTATATTTCCTGCGCTTAAAACATTTGGTTACCAACCCCAAGAAGGCCCTGGCTTATTATTTAAGGTTTTACCACTAGTATTTAGCGAAATGACTTTTGGTACATTCTTTTACTTTATATTTTTACTATTATTCTTATTTGCGGCATTAACGTCTTCTATATCATTATTAGAGTTAAATGTATCTAATTTTACTAAAAATGATAATAGTAAAAGACAAAAAGTGGCAATCATAGGTAGTATACTTGTATTTATCATTAGTATCCCAGCAACATTATCTTTTAGTAGTCTAAGTCATTTGCGTTTTGGCGCTGGTACGATATTTGATAATATGGATTTTATTGTATCTAATATTCTTATGCCATTAGGGGCACTAGGAACAACATTAGTGGTTGGCCAATTACTAGATAAAAAATTATTAAAAGAAAGCTTTGGGAAAGACAAATTCAACCTATTTTTACCGTGGTATTATTTAATTAAGTTCATCATGCCTATTGTTATTATTTTAGTATTTATAGTTCAATTATTTTAAGTCATTGAGACGTTATTGATAAAACTAAAACAAACGGTCAATTCCATTTTTTAGTGGAGTTGACCGTTTTACTATATAAAGAATGTTATGTAGTTGATTCGAAATATCTAACACCATTAAACGAGCGAATGTTTAACTATGATCTTAAATTGTTTTCTTAAGCGGAAGATAATGAATGTTAAATAGAAGTGTCTATATTTTCTAAAGTAACATCTTGTTTTTGTAATTCATTCATTAACTTTTGCGACATAGTTGAATTAGTAATAATTACATTTTTGAACTCACAATTTTTGAATTTTACATCTTTAAATGTTGTTCCTTCAATTTCTACATTTTTGAAAGAAACGTTTTTAAAAATGATATCAGTCCATTTTACGCTACGAATGAGATTGCTATCGAACATTGCATTTTGGAATAAAGTACTATTAAATACGGATTGATCAAATGGTGTATTCACAAATGTTGAATCTTTAAATTGGTTTTTGTAAAAATGAACATCTTCGAAAATACAATTATTAAACCCGCACGTTGTAAATTTACAATTACAAATTGCTTCTATATTCTTAAAAATACCTTCATTAAAATTACAGTTTTTAAAACGACTTTTATTAACCTCTAATTCATCATACATAGAATTTCTAAAACTAGATGATGTGTAACGAAGATTCTTATAATTTTCATTGGTAAATACAGATAAAGATAAATCTTGTTTCGTCATAATTAAAGCAGCTCCTTATCATTTCTAGTGTATGTAATTCGATAACTTTTATCGATGTGCTAGCTTATTTACCCCTATCATAACACTTTCGGTATGTATTCTCATATAAACGTAATCAATTATAAAAATACTTATTTTAAATAATGTTTAAATTTCAAATTGATTGTACGTTTTTCAGAAATTGCAAAAACAATGCCGATAAGTTATAATTCATATCTGATAAGTAAGAATTAGCGCTAACATAAATAAAGAAAGTGGGTTAAGTTCAGTGATACTCATTGTTGTCATCTGAACCAAAAATAATGATTGCATACGATTTGATAGGACAAACTCCATTAGTTTTATTAGAAAGCTTTAGTGACGAGAATGTTAAAATATACGCCAAACTTGAGCAATTTAATCCTGGTGGTAGCATCAAAGACCGTCTAGGGAAGTACTTAATTGAAAAAGCAATAGATGAAGGACGACTTAAAGAAGGGGATACAATAGTCGAAGCGACTGCTGGTAATACAGGCATTGGACTTGCTATTGCTTCTAATCGGCACAAAGTAAAATGTATCATCTTTGCTCCAGAAGGATTTGCAGAAGAAAAAATTTCAATTATGAAAGCATTGGGTGCAGATGTTAGACGTACCCCCAAAGCTGAGGGAATGACTGGCGCACAGCAAGAGGCGTTGGCATACGCAACACGATATGGATATTTATATATGAATCAATTCGAAACTAAAGATAATCCTGGGGCATATACACAAACACTTGCCAAACAACTCACAGATGAACTTTCACATATTGATTATTTTGTGGCAGGTGTTGGGTCCGGTGGTACGTTTACAGGAGTTGCACAACACTTAAAAACGTATGATGTAAAAAATTATATTGTAGAACCAGAAGGCTCTGTCTTAAATGGTGGTGTCAGTCATCCTCATGCAACTGAAGGGATTGGTTCTGAAAAGTGGCCATCATTTTTAGAAAAAGAATTAGTAGATGGTATTTTTACTGTTGCCGATAAAGATGCTTTTAATAATGTTAAACTTGTCGCGAATAAAGAAGGATTGTTAGTTGGTAGTTCTTCGGGAGCGGCATTACAAGGAGCGTTGGAATTAAAAAAAAGCATTCAAAATGGTGTGATTGTTACCATCTTTCCAGATGGAAGCGATCGATACATGTCCAAACAAATATTCAACTATAAGGAGAGTTTTAATAATGAATAAAAAAACGCAAATGATACATGGGGGACATACGACAGACAACTATACTGGAGCAGTGACAACACCTATTTATCAAACAAGTACTTATTTACAAGATGATATTGGTGATTTAAGACAAGGGTACGAATATTCACGTACTGCAAATCCTACACGTGCGTCTCTTGAAAGTGTTATTGCTAATTTAGAACATGGTAAGCATGGTTTTGCTTTTGGTTCAGGAATGGCAGCAATTAGTGCAGTTATCATGTTATTAGATAAAGGAGATCACTTAGTTCTTAATTCTGATGTTTATGGTGGCACATATCGTGCATTAACTAAAGTATTTACTCGCTTTGGTATAGACGTAGATTTTGTTGATACAACTAAAATTGAAAACATTGAACAATATATTAAACCTGAAACTAAAATGTTATATGTAGAAACACCTTCAAATCCATTATTGCGTGTGACTGATATTAAAGCATCAGCAAAAATTGCAAAAAAATATGATTTGATATCTGTAGTCGATAATACATTTATGACACCTTACTACCAAAACCCTTTAGACTTTGGTATTGATATCGTATTGCATTCGGCTACTAAATATATTGGAGGCCATAGTGATGTTGTAGCTGGTCTTGTTGCTACTGCTGATGATGATTTAGCAGAACGTCTAGGCTTTATTTCAAATTCTACAGGTGGTGTACTTGGACCTCAAGATAGCTATTTATTAATCAGAGGTATTAAAACGCTAGGTCTAAGAATGGAGCAAATAAACCGAAACGTTGAAGGTATTGTGCAAATGTTACAAAAGCACCCTAAAGTTCAACAAGTATTCCATCCTAGTATTAAGGAACATATGAACTATACTATCCATCAAAATCAAGCAACTGGGCATACAGGGGTAGTATCTTTTGAAGTTAAAGATACAGAAGCGGCTAAACAAGTGATTCACGCAACAAACTACTTTACACTGGCAGAGAGTTTAGGGGCAGTTGAAAGTCTAATTTCTGTACCGGCACTTATGACGCATGCGTCCATCCCATCAGATGTAAGAGCCAAGGAAGGTATTACGGATGGTCTCATTCGTTTATCTATTGGTATTGAAGACACAGAAGACTTAGTTAATGATTTAGAACAAGCCTTAAATACTTTGAGATAATATCACTTATTTAGAGATTAAGATGATGAAATGAAACGTTTTGCATCTTAATCTCTTGTTTTATATTTACTATTGAGTTGCGTAATTTCCACAATTTTTGAGATAAGTAACCAATTGTAGAACATTATTTTTCAGAATATTAATTAATTTTGGAAAAATCAAAAAAGATTGTTGACGGTACGACATCAATTCAATATAATGCAAATATTCAGATAATTTTAATCGGAAATTGGAGGGAGAGATTAGGTGATTGAATTCAAAAATGTTAACAAAGTTTTTCGCAAAAAAAGAGAAACTATTCAAGCTTTGAAAAATGTATCATTTAAGATTGACCAACATGATATTTTTGGTGTTATTGGTTATAGTGGTGCTGGTAAAAGTACATTAGTTCGGTTAGTCAATCAACTTGAGACAGTATCAGATGGTCAAGTTATTGTTGATGGTCATGAGATTGATACATATAAAGAAAAAGATTTACGTGATATTAAAAAAGATATCGGTATGATCTTTCAACATTTCAATTTGCTTAATTCTAAATCAGTCTATAAAAATGTTGCAATGCCACTTATTTTAAGTAAGACAAATAAGAAAGAAATTAAGGAAAAAGTTGACGAAATGTTAGAATTTGTGGGGCTTGCTGATAAAAAAGATCAATTTCCAGATGAATTATCAGGTGGACAAAAACAACGTGTTGCCATCGCAAGAGCATTAGTAACGCATCCTAAAATATTATTATGTGATGAAGCGACAAGTGCTCTGGATCCAGCTACTACAAGCTCAATTTTAAATTTATTAAGTAATGTGAATCGAACATTTGGTGTGACGATTATGATGATTACACATGAAATGAGCGTAATTCAAAAAATTTGTCATCGTGTAGCTGTCATGGAAAATGGCGAAGTGATAGAAATGGGGACAGTTAAAGATGTCTTTAGTCATCCACAAACGAACACTGCAAAAAATTTCGTTTCGACGGTGATTAACACTGAGCCTTCAAAAGAGTTACGGGCCTCTTTTAACTCGAGAAAAGATTCAAATTTCACAGATTATAAACTGTTTTTAGACTCTGAACAAATTCAATTGCCAATATTGAACGAGCTTATCAACGAGCATCATCTTAACGTTAACGTATTATTTTCTTCTATGTCAGAAATTCAAGATGAAACGGTTTGTTATTTGTGGTTGAGATTTGAGCATGATGAGTCATTTAATGATTTTAAACTTACTGATTACCTTTCAAAACGACATATTCGGTATGAGGAGGTTATATAAATATGTTTGGTTCAAGTTTAGATTCATCTCAATTATTACAAGCTCTATACGAAACATTGTATATGGTGACTGTATCACTTGTAATCGGTGCTTTAATAGGTATACCTCTTGGCATCTTGTTAGTGGTAACTAGAAAAAACGGTATATGGTCGAATACAATATTGCATCAAGTATTAAATCCTATCATTAATATTTTAAGATCAATTCCGTTCATTATTTTATTAATAGCCATAGTGCCTTTTACTAAATTGCTAGTTGGCACATCTATCGGCACAACAGCAGCCATAGTACCACTCACGGTTTATGTAGCACCTTATATCGCACGCTTAGTAGAAAACTCATTACTGGAAGTCGATGACGGGATTATTGAGGCAGCTAAAGCAATGGGTGCATCACCTCTTCAAATTATACGTTATTTTTTATTGCCAGAAGCACTTGGTTCATTAATTCTAGCTATAACTACAGCTATTATTGGTCTCATAGGTAGTACAGCAATGGCTGGTGCTGTTGGTGGTGGCGGTATAGGTGATTTGGCTTTAGTGTATGGTTATCAACGATTCGATACAATTGTCATTGTGATTACAGTCATTGTACTTATTATTATTGTTCAAATTATACAAACGTTAGGTAACTTTATCGCTAGGGTTATCCGTAGAAATTAAAATACTAGTAAGTGTTTTATAAATATTTAGGGGGAATTCATTTATGAAAAAGATTTTAAGTTTTTTAATCGTTGCAATTTTAGTTTTATCAGCATGTGGCGGTAATAATGGTAAAAAGGTAACCATAGGTGTTGCATCCAACGACACGAAGGCTTGGGAAAAAGTTAAAGAATTAGCTAAAAAAGATGATATTGATTTAGAAATCAAGCACTTTTCAGATTACAATGTTCCAAACAAAGCACTTAGTGACGGGGATATTGATTTAAATGCCTTCCAACACTTTGCTTTTTTAGATCAATATAAAAAAGCTCATAAAGATACCAATATTGAAGCACTTAGCACTACAGTATTAGCTCCATTAGGTATTTATTCAGATAAAGTTAAGAACATTAAAGATGTTAAAAAAGGTGCGCAAGTTGCTATTCCGAATGATGTATCTAACCAAGCTCGAGCACTTAAGTTATTAGAATCTGCAGGTTTAATTAAGCTTAAGAAGAACTTTGGATTAAACGGAACAACAAAAGATATTGAAAGTAATCCTAAAGATTTAAAAATTAAAGCTGTTGATGCACAACAAACAGCGCGTGCACTTTCTGATGTGGATATATCAGTTATCAATAACGGTGTTGCAACAAAAGCAGGAAAAGACGCTAAAAAGGATCCTATTTATTTAGAAAAAGCAAGTTCAGATGCAGTAAAACCATATATTAATGTTGTAGCTGTCAACTCTAAAGACAAAGATAATAAAACCTACAAAAAAATTATAGAACTTTATCATTCAAAAGAAGCTCAAAAAGCATTAAAAGAAGACACTAAAGACGGTGAAAAACCAGTAGATCTTTCTAAAAAGGAAATCGAAGAAATCGAAAATGAGTTGGCAAAAAAATAATATAAAGTTTTAGCGCAACATTCACCATATAGAAATTTTTAGTCTAGAATTCCAGTTATATGTGATGGTTGCAAAACAATTTTATAGTCAATGACTAAGTTGAAGATATATTTCTATATCTTTCATGGCATTTTACCTTTTTGAAGTGGGATAAAGAATTCATAGCGAATTCTATTCCTACTTCTTTTTTTATTCGAAATGTTGCATTTAGAATCTAGAAATAAGCGTCTGTCCATTTAATATTAATTTGAAAATAGAAAAAACATTACATTCGAAATTGTAAATATAAGGTGCGAAACCATATTAATAATAATTGTGATAAAAAAGACATTGTAATTGACTGCAAAATGTATTAAATTGGATAAATGCAAATATGTTTGAGCGTAGCCCTATTTTTTATTTAAAATAATATTTGTAATCAGAATGTCATCTAAAGCAAACATGCTATACATAATTAAAGAGTATAATATCTTTGTATTGTTAAAACGCGAATAAACAAAACCTAAAGTAGAGGAGGATTTCAAGTGCAAAAAAAATATATTACTGCCATTATTGGAACAACTGCCCTTAGCGCATTGGCATCAACTCATGCACAAGCTGCAACAACGCATACAGTAAAAAGTGGAGAATCTGTATGGTCAATTTCTCACAAATATGGGATTAGTATTGCTAAATTAAAATCACTTAATGGATTGACTTCCAATTTAATATTCCCTAATCAAGTATTGAAAGTATCAGGCTCATCTTCAAGAGCAACGTCAACAAATAGTGGCACAGTTTATACAGTTAAAGCTGGAGATTCATTATCTTCTATTGCTGCAAAATACGGTACAACTTATCAAAAAATCATGCAACTTAATGGGTTAAATAACTATCTTATTTTCCCTGGACAAAAGTTGAAAGTTTCTGGTAAAGCGACGAGTTCCAGTCGTGCAAAAGCTAGTGGGTCTAGTGGTCGTACTGCAACATATACTGTTAAGTATGGAGACTCACTATCTGCAATTGCTAGTAAATATGGGACAACGTATCAAAAAATTATGCAATTAAATGGATTAACTAATTTCTTTATCTATCCTGGACAGAAGTTAAAAGTGCCTGGAGGTAGTTCTAGTAGCTCATCTTCTAATAATACTAGATCAAACGGTGGCTATTATTCACCAACTTTTAACCATCAAAACTTGTATACTTGGGGACAATGCACATGGCACGTATTTAATAGACGTGCTGAAATAGGAAAAGGTATCAGTACATACTGGTGGAATGCAAATAATTGGGACAATGCATCAGCTGCTGATGGATATACTATTGATTATCGTCCTACAGTAGGCTCAATTGCACAAACTGACGCTGGTTACTATGGTCACGTAGCGTTTGTAGAGCGCGTGAATAGCGATGGAAGTATTTTAGTTTCAGAAATGAACTGGAGTGCAGCTCCTGGAAATATGACATATAGAACAATTCCAGCTTATCAAGTGAGAAATTACAAATTTATTCATTAAGAAAATTGTTTAACAATATATAACTATCAAATTAAGCCCATTGATGATTGGATTAAGAATCATCAATGGGCTTAATTATAGTTTTATAAAGATGCTACCAAATCTTTATAATATCGGAAAACTTTACTATTTTAATAAGTCTAAGCTTTGCATAAGTTGTTTGTAATTATTCACTGCGGCGTTATATTTTAAAGTGTCTTTATTTTTCACTTTTTGTAGTGGGTGCTCAATGATGTTAATCATATGTTTTGATAAACTATCAATATCATTTTTTTCAATGAGATAGCCATTTATCCCGTTTTGAATAATTTCACTTGGACCGTAACGAACGTTATAAGATAGGACTGGACACCCCATTTCTATACTTTCCATAAGTGTTAAGCCAAATCCCTCATATTGACTTGTAAGTAGAGAGGCTTTAGAATTCTTAAATTCTTGTAAAGGTTGATTGGTATATTTAAATATTTTAACTTTATCCGATAATTTTAATTCTGAAATCAAAGTATTCATCAATGGAATTTGATTATCTTCATCTCTACCAAATAAATGTAATTCTGTTTGGTAACCACTTTGCAAAAACTTGTGATAAGCTCTAATAATATGATCAATCTGTTTCTCTGTGCTAAAACGGCCTATATATATAAAGCGATTTTGATTGTTTGAGGAATCTTGTTCTACCTCCGTATCTAATTCGATAAAATGTGGTACTAGTTGGAATTGGTCGTCACTTATATGGAAATGTTGCTGTATATCGTGCTTTTGTTGGTGAGTGAGAACAATATACTTATAAACATTTTTTGATTGATTTAAAGCAAATCGATATGATTTTTTTATTTGGTCCCCTGATAAATGCGAGCTATGTAAAACAAGAATATTTTTTGTTTGGTGCGTTTGTTTAAGTAATGGTTTATCTAAAAATCGAGCATCATTAAAGACGATATCTTGATTTTTGAATCTATTCTGAAAATAAAACTGAGCTAATAATTTATCATTTTTAAAGGTCTTATAAAGTTTTTTATTTCTATATATTTCTACGCCATTAATTTTGCTGTTTGGTTTAGTTTTGAAATATCTCTTGCAGTACATAGAGCCCTCAGTATCAAATAATTCGTCGCTATGTTTTAAAGAAGAGTCATCATAATAATATTCTTTTCTATGAAGTTGGCCGTATAAGTTATATTGATGGCGCTCATATTTCAATCCTGATGTGGGAGAAATGAAGTCCTCATATTCAAGAACATTAGACTGTCCATAATACTTTCGAGATCTCACATGACATTCATTATTATAATAATGAATAAGACCACTCTTTTTTCCTTGCTTATCAATAAGTCCTTTAATCTTTCTAGGTGTTTTAATGTATTTTGGATTCCTAGTAATCAATGTTTTTGGGACTTTAAAAAGTTTGAAATTTGATAACCATTCATACATATTCTCGAATTGTATATTTTCTGTAACTTTGTTTTCTTGTCTGTATTTTTTATAAATACTAGGATAATTACCATGATAATTAGTGGTGAGAATTTTACTTGGAATTTTAAATTCTTCATCTAACAGTTTAATTCGTCTGAGTAAAGCTTGAGTTCTACCACCATGGGATAATGGAAGGGTGGTTGTTACTGTGTATATCATAATTAATTCTCCTTTATTTCAAACTTAAATTATTAGATAAGTTGTATAAATTGTTAATTACTTATGATAAACATTTTTATGAAAATTACAAGAATTTTAATAACTATTCAGAATTTGTACTATATAACCGTGTTTGTGTTTAGTATTAAATGCAATGCTTTGTCACACTATTTTATAATTGTTTAATTTGTTTAAAATAAAAAAGAGGTGAGGAAGAATTTTTAATCTATTCATCTCCCCACCTCTTACTTTAAGATAAAAAGTTTAAAAATGATTAGAACAATATTTTTAAAACTAGTCATCTCATAAGAATATATTTTAATGTTTGGCAACTTATTTTTTCTGAAAAAATTTAATTATCAGTTTTAATTTGTTTAGTGATAGTCATATTCATCTCTAACTTTTTTAAAACTTGTGAATAAGCGTACCCCATTGATTGCAAATGATCCAAGTGCACTTAACTTACGAAGTTTAGATGCAGATTTAATAGAAATGTAAAAATCAATGATTGTTCCAAGTGCGCTTAGACCTAATGATAAATAGACAAGTTGTTTATTCTTAGCATTATAGCGAATTCCGTTATAACCATCTACAATGAATCCTGCTACATTGAATAATCTTGATAAACGTGAAGCGTTTGCTTGTTTAGCCATAAATTATGATTCCCTCCGTATACCATACTTATTTTGAAGATTAAAATATTCGAATGTATGGTTAATTGTCATATTTTCAATTAAATGTAGTTTAGTTAAATCATGTAGTAACTTATTTATGATAACATAATACTAAATATAAGTATGAAATTGAAGATATTTATTATGAATAAGGGTGAATTGATGAATGATTAAATGTGTTTGCTTGGTTGAAGAAAAGAATCATCAGTTACTACTTGTACAAGTTCGACATAGAGATAAGTATTATTTCCCGGGTGGTAAAATTGATGAGGGTGAGAGCCTTGTGGAAGCTTTACAGAGAGAATTGAAGGAAGAATTGCGCTTAGAATTAGCTAAAGATGAATTAGAATTTATTGGAACTATTGTCGGAGAAGCCTATCCACAACCTAATATGTTGACTGAACTTAATGGATTTAAAGTTAATCGAGCTATAGATTGGTCAAAAGTTGAAACCGATCATGAAATTACTGACATGAAATGGTTCGATATCAATGACAGTGAAAATATAGCGCCTGCAGTGAATACGTGGATTAAGGAATTTATCAATGATTAATAGATAGGGTTTAAATATTAACATCATATTACGCAACTCAATTTCTATTGATGTGAAGTTTTGATAATATCAAGTTTATGAAAGCGCGCTAATTGAATATTTAAACTGTGCTCATTATAGAAGCCATTAACCTAACCTAGTTGTGCAGGTACATAGATGACTGAATCTTTCTGAGTGAAAAGATTAATGGTTAGACAGTATATGAAAAAACCTATTTGCTATATTATTTTGGCGATGCATTATAGAAAGTTAATGTTGAGCAAAAGTTGTCGGTGAAAAGTGAGTAAGTTGTTACACAGATGTGAGAAAGATATATTTTCATGGGTTAAAGAATTTACGTACACTATCAAATATAAAAAAGAATATGACGAATATTTATTAAAAATGCAATTACTTTAAATTAGGTTTATACATTAAGAATAATATTAAACATCCCATCGCCATATAATAATTAAGTTAAATTGTTTGATTATCAACGCTCGCTTTAATTATTTAAAGGCGATGGGAATATTTTATTTATTTTGTTGATTCGTAAGAGTCTTCTTCTGACTGACATGTTTAATCATAAATGCTGTAATCCATGCAGTAATGGGAATGCTAATTGCAACGGCGATACCACCAAGTAAAATAGCTATAAATTCCTGTGTGAATATCTTCGAATTAATGATGTGTCCAAATGAATATTTTAATTTAAAGAACCAGAAGAATAAAGTTAATTGTCCTCCGAAAAATGCTAAATAAATGGTGTTGGCAGAAGTTGCTAATATCTCTCTACCCACACGCATACCAGACTGAAATAATTGATGCTGATTTAAATTTGGATTAGTCTCATTTAGTTCATACATAGGGGAACTAATTGTTATTGCTAAATCAATGACTGCAGCTATCACTGCAAGAACAATTGTAAATACCATAAATTGTACCATATTAATACCAATATTCATTGAATACACATATGTTTCATCCTGCTGTTCGGTGGCAAAACCTTGTAAGTGACCCATCTCAACTGAAAAGTATATCATGAGTATTAATATAAGTATTGTTACTAAAGTACCTAGAAAAGCCGCTTGTGTTTTTACATTGTAACTATTTAATACAAATAAATTAATTGCGGCTATGATAAAGCAAAATATAAATGTGACAAGATAGATTGGCACACCATATATAATTAAAAGAATACTTATTACAAGAATGATAAAATTTAAAAACAAAGTGAAAAAAGAAATGAGTCCTTTTTTACCTCCGAAAATAACCATTATCAACAATAATAAGAAACCTAAAATAGTAATTGCACTCATTGATTAACACCTCGCAGTTTAAACCATAGTTCCATTAAAGCAATTGTTATAGGAATAGTTAAAACGATACCTATCCCACCAGTTAATGCTCGAGCAACTTCTAATGACCAATTCATCGAAATAGTATAAGTAATAGTGTTAGCATTTTTTAAATAAATTAGAAACATAGGTAAGCTACCAGATAGATATGAAAAGAGAAGTATATTAGTCATTGTTCCCATTATATCCTGACCGATATGTCTTCCGGCAAGAGCCCAACGTTTCATGGAAATTTGAGGGCTACGTTTTAAAATTTCGTACATCCCACTTGCAATAGTAATAGAAACATCCATCACTGCTCCAAGTGTACCTATTAGTACGGAAGCTAGAAAGACATCCTTAGGAGGGAGAGTAAGGAAAGTGATTGTTTCGTATTTTATTCCATTTCCCCCGGTAAATTTGATGATGACTTCGGTAATTCCAACACATAAGAACGTACCAATCAGCGTACTTACAATAGTAATTAAGGTTCGGCTATGCCAACCTGTTACAAGTAGTAAAGTGAAAGAAGTGGAAATGATAATAGCACAAGTCATCAAAAAGAATAAACTTATAGCCCCATATTGATCATGTATTAAAATAGCTCCCATAACGGCAATGGTATTAACGATAAGAGATAATATAGATTGAAGTCCTACTTTTTTTCCTACAACTAAAACAGTAAGTAAAAATAAGCCGGTTATTATGACAACAATAGTATCTCGTTTTTTCTCTATAATAGTTGCGTCTTTAGGATTTTTAGAAATATGTAAAAGAACCTTGTCATTTTTGGAAAATGATTCTGAATCAGCTTGAGATTTCACATATTGGTGGGGAATCGTCGTTGTTTGCCCCTTGAATTCACCATTTAGAATCTTGAATGTTATCTTCTCTTTGTACTTAATATCTTTATTTTTGTGCTCGTCTGTTACCTTTTGTGATTGGATATCAGTAATTTGAGTGATTTGTCCTATAGGCATATTATAAAATCTATCGTTAAAAAACGTGAATATTAACGTACCTAAAAACAGGCAACTAAAGATTATCATCATCCAAGTAAAAGGTGTTTTAAAAAAATTCTTGGATTGCATCTTAAAACCTCAATTCTCAACTTGATAATCATATTGATATAGTGATTATACGACCTTTTATGATTGAACTCAAAAAGTTATCAATGAAATGTTTATGTTGAAGAGTGATAAAGTTTTGCAAAGATAAGATGAATGGTTAATATATAGTCGATTTATTTAATAATGTGCAAATTAAATTCCATGCTATATTAATGTCGTTTTTCTTGTTATCTTTTCGCATAACTACACATAGCATTCGTTTTAATTCTGTATGATTTAAAGGGATTTTAGTCCAATTTACGTGATCATATAGTAAAGAATTTTGACTAGAAATAATAAATCCCTTATTATGACTCAAAATATGTTGAGCGAGTTTCATATCTGAAATCATTCGTACTTGTGCCTTAGTCTTTTCAATCAATTTACTTTTTATTGAGCTTGTCATTGGTTCGAGACAGTATAGTGATTGATTTGTAAATTGAGATAGCGGGGGATGTACAGTCATAGCTAGTGGATGTGATTTGGGCACATACATATAATAATTTTCTTCAAATAAAGGCATGACGCGTAAATGTGTTTCCCGTTCTAACACAGGAGTAAATTCAGTGATTGCAAGATCCAATTGATTGGAAAGGATTTGATCTAATAATTTATCATGTTTTGTAAGTTGCGGAATCATGGTACTGTTACTTTGTTGTTCAAATGTTTGAATTAGGGGAAGAATCATTTGAGAGGCATCACTTTCTTCATATCCAATATAAATTGTCTGTTGGTTATGTGATACGTGTTGTTGAAATGAGTGAATGGTTTTATCCATTAATTCTAGTATTTGAGTTGCCTGTGAGAGTAACTGTCTACCTTCAACAGTTAATATGATATTTCTCCCACTTCTTTTAAATAATGTCACCCCCAATTCTTTTTCGAGTTGAGTGATTTGACGACTAATCGCAGACTGTGCAATGTTTAGTTCTAATGCCGCATCTGAAATATGCTCTCGACGTGCAACCTCTACAAAGTATCTAAGTTGTTTTATATCCATAGTTGATTTCCCTCCATTCAATAAAATAAATACTGTCTTATTTTAAACCTAGTATATCAGTATTTTTTACAATCGTTCTAATAATTAGATGAATTTAATCTAATTTATATATTGAACAGATAAATAAATTACATTATAGTAATTACTATCAAACAAAATTGTCAGAAAATTCTAATAAGGGAGTGTGCATCATGTACAATGAGAAATTAAAAAAGGGACTATACGATTATCGTGAAGAGCATGATGCGTGTGGTATTGGATTTTATGCCAATATGGATAATAAAAGATCTCACGATATTATAGAAAAATCTTTAGAAATGTTAAGACGGTTAGATCATCGTGGTGGAGTAGGTGCCGATGGTATTACTGGTGATGGTGCAGGAATTATGACGGAGATACCATACCAATTGTTCGAACAATTAACAGAATTCAAAGTTCCCGGCGAAGGATATTATGCCGTGGGATTATTTTTTTCTAAAGAGAAAGTTAGAGATTCAATTCACGAAGAGATGTTTAATCAATATTTTGAAAGTGAAGGTTTTAAAGTCATTGGATATAGAGATGTGCCAGTAGATACTCGCGCTATTGCTCAACATGTTGCAGATACTATGCCTTATATTCAACAAGTATTTGTTGACATCACAGGTGTAAAAGAAGTTGAAAAACGATTGTTTTTAGCAAGAAAGCAAATTGAAAAATATAGTGAAACACAATCCATAGATTTATATTTTACAAGTCTCTCTCATAGAACGATTGTTTATAAAGGTTGGTTACGTTCGGATCAAATTAAAGGCTTATATTTAGACCTACAAAATGAGGCATATCAATCAAAATTAGGACTTGTACACTCCCGCTTTAGTACTAATACATTTCCAAGTTGGAAACGTGCACATCCCAATCGCATGCTTATGCACAATGGTGAAATTAATACCATTAAGGGTAACGTAAACTGGATGCGAGCACGCCAAAATAAACTAGTTGAAACATTATTTGAAGATGAGAAAGATAAGGTGCATTTTATTGTTGATGAAGATGGTAGTGACTCATCAATAGTTGATAATGCGTTAGAGTTCTTATCATTAGCAATGGAGCCTGAAAAAGCAGCGATGTTATTAATTCCAGAGCCATGGTTATACAATGAATCTAACGATAAAAAAGTTCGCTCTTTCTATGAATTTTATAGTTATTTAATGGAGCCATGGGATGGACCAACTATGATTTCCTTTTGCAATGGAGATAAGATAGGTGCATTGACTGATAGAAATGGATTAAGACCTGGGCGTTATACAATAACTAAAGACAATTTTATTGTTTTTTCTTCCGAAGTAGGTGTCATTGATGTTCCAGAAGAAAATGTAGCATTTAAAGGACAACTTAATCCTGGAAAGTTATTACTTGTAGACTTTTTGCAAAATAAGGTTGTAGAAAATAATGAGCTAAAAACTAATATTGCTAATGAGTTGCCCTACGAACAATGGCTAAAAGATTATAAAAATAAAAATGATTTAGATAATATTTATTACCAATCTTCCGACTGGGATGATCAAACACTCTTCCGCTTACAGAAACAATTTGCTTACACTAAAGAAGATATCAATAAATATATGACAGATTTAGTCATCAATAAAAAAGATCCCATCGGAGCGATGGGATATGATGCACCTATTGCAGTTCTTAATGATAAGCCTGAGTCACTATTTAATTATTTTAAACAATTATTTGCACAAGTTACCAATCCACCCATCGATGCTTATCGAGAAAAGATTGTAACTAGTGAACTTTCATATTTAGGTTCAGAAGGGAACCTCTTATGTCCTGATGAATCAGTTTTAGAAAGAATTCAATTAAAAAAACCAGTTTTAAATGAAGCGCAATTATCATCAATCGATCATTCGTATTTTAATGTAACGTATTTATCTACACTTTATACAGGTGATTTGGAAAGTAGCTTAAATGAACTAGGGAACCGAGCAATACAGGCTGTACATGAAGGTGCGAAAATTTTGGTGTTAGACGATACGTCTTTAACTCACGAAAATAGTTATGCAATGCCAATTTTATTAGCGTTAAGTCACGTGCATCAATTATTAATTCGAGAAGGATTAAGAATGGAGACCAGCCTCATTGCGCAGTCCGGTGAAACACGAGAAGTTCATCACGTTGCATGTTTACTTGGTTATGGTGCAAACGCTGTAGTTCCATATTTAGCGCAACGAACGATTGAACAATTAACGCGTCAAGGTCAACTTTCAGGAACTGTCGCTGAAAATGTTGCTACGTATACCAATGTATTGTCAGAAGGCGTTATTAAAGTGATGGCTAAAATGGGCATTTCTACTGTACAAAGTTATCAAGGAGCACAGATATTTGAAGCGGTAGGTTTATCGAATAGCGTCATTGAAAAATATTTTACAGGTACACAGTCAAAATTATCTGGTATAAGTATTGAACAAATAGACAAAGAGAATAAAGCGAGACAAAGTGATGATTCTGATTATCTTGAATCCGGAAGTGTATTTCAATGGAGACAGCAAGGTCAGCATCATGCATTTAATCCTCGTACGATTTTTTTATTGCAGCATGCATGTAGAGAAAATGATTACGAGTTATTTAAAAAATTCTCCAAAACTGTAAATTTAAAACGTACGGATCATATTAGACATTTATTAGAATTCAAGACACGCCAATCTATTGATATTAGTCGTGTTGAACCAGCAAGTGAAATCGTAAAACGTTTTAATACAGGAGCAATGAGTTACGGCTCTATCTCAGCAGAGGCACATGAGACGTTGGCTCAAGCTATGAATCAAATTGGAGGTAAAAGTAATAGTGGAGAAGGTGGAGAAGATTCTTCACGTTACGAAATTCAAAAGGATGGAAGTAATAAGATAAGTGCGATTAAGCAAGTTGCATCAGGTCGTTTTGGGGTGACGAGTGATTACTTGCAACATGCAAAAGAAATTCAAATTAAAGTCGCACAAGGCGCTAAACCAGGGGAAGGTGGACAACTACCAGGTTCAAAAGTATATCCATGGATTGCTGAGACTAGAGGTTCGACACCAGGTATAGGATTAATTTCACCACCACCACACCATGATATTTATTCAATTGAGGACTTAGCACAGCTCATTCATGATTTAAAAAATGCAAATAGAAGAGCTGATATTGCAGTTAAGCTTGTATCAAAAACTGGCGTTGGAACTATAGCTTCAGGGGTAGCTAAAGCTTTCGCCGATAAAATTGTTATAAGTGGTTATGATGGAGGTACAGGTGCATCGCCTAAAACAAGTATTCAACATGCAGGTTTGCCATGGGAGATAGGCCTTGCCGAAACACATCAAACACTTAAATTAAATGATTTGCGTAGTCGCGTAAAATTAGAAACGGATGGTAAGTTACTGACGGGTAAAGATGTAGCTTATGCTTGTGCGCTTGGTGCAGAAGAATTTGGTTTCGCAACAGCACCACTTGTTGTTTTGGGGTGTATTATGATGAGGGTTTGTCATAACGATACGTGTCCAGTAGGGGTTGCAACACAAAACAAAGATTTAAGAGCTTTGTTTAGAGGTAAGGCACAGCATGTAGTTAACTTTATGTATTTTATAGCTGAAGAATTACGTGAAATTTTGGCTTCACTTGGTTTAGAAACAGTAGAAGAGTTAGTAGGAAGAACAGATCTTCTTCAACGTTCGACGCAATTGAAACCAAATAGTAAAGCAGCTTCGCTTCAAATAGAACGTTTAATAGAACAATTTGACGGGGTTAATACGAAAGAGATATCACAAAACCATCATCTTGATGAAGGATTCGATTTGAATTATCTGTACCCAGACGCACGCTATAGTATTGAAAACGGGCACTCTTTTACCGGAAATTATGTTGTTAATAATGAACAGCGAGATGTAGGTGTAATTACAGGTAGTGCGATAGCTAAACAATATGGAGAAGAAGGATTACCTGAAGATACGATACTTGCTTACACTGAAGGTCATGCAGGTCAAAGCTTAGCTGCATATGCACCACGCGGATTAACAATCCATCATACCGGTGATGCTAATGACTACGTAGGTAAAGGATTGTCCGGTGGAACTGTCATCGTAAATGCTCCAAATAGTCAACGTGAAAATGAAATTATAGCAGGAAATGTAAACTTTTACGGGGCTTCTAGAGGTAAAGCGTTTATCAATGGTAAAGCTGGTGAGCGTTTCTGTATCAGAAATAGTGGTGCAGATGTTGTAGTAGAAGGTATTGGTGATCATGGACTTGAATATATGACAGGGGGACATGTCATTATCTTAGGAGATGTTGGAAAGAACTTTGGCCAAGGCATGAGCGGGGGCGTAAGTTATATTTTCCCTTCTGACGTGGAGAAATTTAAAAAGGTTAATGCGCTTGAAACTTTAGAATTCAGTAGCATACGTTTTGATGAGGAAAAATCTCTTATCAAAGACATGCTTGAAGCACATTTTAAGCATACACGTAGTAACAAAGCACGCCAATTACTTGACCAATTTGACAATATTGAAAAGTTAGCAATTAAAGTTATTCCGAAAGATTACAAATTAATGATGCAAAAAATTGATTTGAAAAAACGTCAAATGGAACGTGAAGATGAAGCAACACTGGCAGCGTTTTATGATGACAGAGAAACAATTGAACAAGAGCTACAGCCAGCAGTCATTTATTAAAGAAGTGAGGGATTATCATGGGCGAATTTAAAGGATTTATGAAATATGATAAACAGTCGCTATCAGAATTGTCTTTGGTAGACCGTCTTTCGAATCATGAAGCGTTTCAACAACGCTTCACTAAAGAAGATGCTTCGATTCAGGGTGCGCGCTGTATGGATTGTGGAACACCTTTTTGTCAAACTGGGCAATCTTATGGAAGAGAAACAATAGGATGCCCTATTGGTAATTATATACCTGAGTGGAACGACTTAGTCTATCATCAAGATTTTAAAGCTGCTTACGAAAGATTGAGAGAGACGAATAATTTTCCTGAATTTACAGGAAGAGTTTGTCCTGCACCATGTGAGCAATCATGTGTTATGAAAATTAATAGAGAATCCGTGGCGATTAAAGGTATTGAACGTACAATTATTGATGAAGCATATGAGAATGAGTGGGTTCATCCCGCATATCCTGAAGATCATAAAGACCAACGAGTTGCTATCGTAGGTAGTGGTCCAGCGGGACTTACAGCAGCTGAAGAATTAAACTTTAAAGGCTATAAAGTTACTGTTTATGAAAAGGCGCATGAACCAGGCGGCTTGCTAATGTATGGTATACCAAATATGAAACTAGATAAAGACGTAATACGTCGACGTGTATCACTTATGAAAGATGCTGGGGTTTTATTTAAAACAGGCGTTGAAATTGGCGTCGATGTGAGCCGTGAAACACTTGAAGAAAATTATGATGCTATTATTTTATGCACAGGTGCTCAAAATGCGAGAGATTTACCATTGGAAGGACGAATGGGCTCTGGTATTCATTTTGCAATGGACTATCTTACTGAACAAACACAGTATCTAAATGGTGAGATTGAAAGTTTGAGCATTACTGCTAAAGATAAGAATGTAATTATTATAGGTGCTGGTGATACTGGTGCAGACTGTGTAGCGACAGCATTACGTGAAAACTGTAAATCTATTGTTCAATTTAATAAATATACGAAACAGCCTGAAGAGATTACTTTTGAAAGTAATACTTCCTGGCCATTAGCAATGCCTGTTTTCAAAATGGATTATGCGCATAAGGAATATGAAGCTAAATTTGGTCAAGAACCAAGAGCCTATGGTGTACAAACAATGCGCTATGATGTTGACGAGTTAGGAAATGTTAAAGGCTTATATACACAAATATTAAAAGAAACGCCTGATGGCATGGTGATGGAAGATGGACCAGAACGATTTTGGCCGGCTGATTTAGTCTTATTATCTATAGGGTTTGTTGGTACTGAAACCACTGTTCCGCATGCGTTTGATATACACACCGAGCGTAATAAAATTGTAGCTAATGATACAAATTATCAAACTAATCACGCTAAAATATTTGCTGCAGGAGATGCAAGACGAGGTCAGAGTTTGGTTGTTTGGGCAATAAAAGAAGGTCGTGAAGTAGCACATTCTGTTGATCAATACTTAAGTAAAGAAGTTCTAGTGTAAACTCAAGAATAATTATATTGACTTTTAATTAAAGTCATTATATTATTGTTATTGTGTTAATTGGAGGAATACCCAAGTCCGGCTGAAGGGATCGGTCTTGAAAACCGACAGGGCCTTAACGGGCCGCGGGGGTTCGAATCCCTCTTCCTCCGCCATTAGAATTTAAATTCCAAGACTAATAGATACCGAAGAGGCTGGGACATAATTCCTAGCCTCAGATTTTTTATATACTCTACTTCATAATCATTTCAATGACAGCTCTAATATTTTCACCTATATATTTATCAACATGTTGAGCAAGGTAATAGTGACGTTTCACATTTAAAGTTGTTATCATTAATTTTTCATAATCTTCTGGATGAAGTGCTGATTTTGAAATAATTGCAAACCCATTTCCAGCCTCTACCATTTGTTTAATAATCTTAATATTGTTAATTTCTATCAAATATGGATTTAATTTCAACTCAGAAAGACCTACTTCCTGATAAAACCTTGTTCCAGACCCTTTTTCTCTAACGAAACATATATCCATTCTAGGTTGAATCGATTTTTTGTAAATATACACCATTTCGTCTTCCATTATTTCCTTACATTTTATTGCATTGTCTTGAATTTCCTTTTCTACAATACCTATATCTACTCTGTTGTGTTTAATATCATTTATAACAGAATCTGAATTATTAACACGTAAATGAATATGTAACTTAGGGTATTGTTGCATAAGACTGGTAAGCTGTTCTGATAATAAATATTCACCATATGTATAACTGCTTCCAATTGTTAAGGTGCCTGAGATGATTTCAGATTCCGATGTTAAGTTTTGCCATAATTCTTGTTCAATACTTTCCCGTTGCAATGCGTATTGTAATAGCTTTTCGCCATCTCTAGTTAGTTTTAAATATGGAGATTTAAATTCAAATATTTTAACATTATATTTTAATTCTAAACGTTTAATATCACGACTCACAGAAGGCTGCGAAGTATATAAATTTTCTGCTGCTCTAGTAAAACTTTCTGTTTTCATTACTTCAATTAATACCTTATACGGATCCATGCATCATTCTCCTTTAATTCTAATATAACATTTTTGATATATATACTATACTTATTATTTATTTAACGCTATAACAATAACGTGCTAAGATTTCATATCGAGGTGAAAGTACATATGAAATCAATAACGCAGGCTTCATTTATGAAAGGTAATATGTTTACATTTACGATTGCAATAATCAGTTATATATTAGCTAAATTTCCTATTTTACATACGATTGGGGCGTTAGCTATTGCCATCATTTTTGCGATGATATACCGCCAAGTCATAGGTTATCCTGAGCATATTCGCCCAGGTATTACGTTTGCATCGAAACGTTTATTAAAATTTGCGATTATCTTATATGGGTTAAAATTAAATATGGGAGATATTCTAGGTAAAGGTTGGAAATTACTACTTATTGATATTATCGTAATTATCTTTTCAATAAGTTTAACTTTACTTTTGAATCAAATTATTAAAGGAAATAAAGATATCTCTATACTACTTGGTATTGGTACAGGAGTATGTGGAGCTGCAGCTATTGCAGCTACAGCACCAATCTTAAAATCTAAAGAAAAAGACATTGCAATAAGTGTAGGTATTATTGCACTAGTTGGAACTATATTTGCACTTATTTATACAGCTATCGAGGCTATTTTTAACATACCTACTATAACTTATGGTGCTTGGACAGGTATCAGTCTACATGAAATCGCTCAAGTCGTTTTAGCAGCAGGTATTGGCGGGTCGGAGGCAATGACATTTGCTTTACTTGGAAAATTAGGCCGTGTGTTTTTACTTATTCCATTAAGTATTGTCTTGATTTTGTATATGCGTTATAAGTCACACTCAAGTCAAGTACAACAAAAAATCGATATTCCTTACTTTCTAATTGGATTTATTATAATGGCTTGTATCAATACATTTGTTCCTATTCCTTCATTACTTATGAATATTATAAATGTTATTACAACGTTATGTATGTTAATGGCGATGGTTGCTCTAGGATTGAATATCGTTTTAAAAGAAGTTATTTCAAAAGCACTTAAACCATTCATTGTGATCTGTATAACTTCAATTTGTCTGTCTGGTGTGACTCTCTTAGTTACGTCTATAATGTTTAAATAAGGTGACATGTTATATGTTTATATTTAAAATAAAAAAGAGGCTAGAAATTATGTCCTAGCTTTTATGTTGTATTTGTAATTTATATATATGAATAAATTTTCAATGTAACTCATTGTGCAGAAAATTTAAATGCTTTTGGAAATAAAGAATTAATGACCGTAGGAGAAATGTCTTCAACGACAATTAATCATTGAAAAGGATTTGAAATTAGATATAAGTTATTCAAGTAAGTCTATTACTTTTAAAACTTTTCCATCTTTTAACTACGGAATTTTTGGTGATCATTTTACACCTTTTACAGCTACTGTCAGAAGTACTGTTTTTTAAAAGTTACCAGATGTTTTCAATATACTATTTCAAAACATTTAGCCACAGAATTTAAGTTCAAAGAATTTTCAAGACGACGATAATTACATTTTAATGAGGTTCAAAAAATTGTCGTGTTTGTCTTTTAAGTGAAGAAGATTAAATTTTTACGCTTGCAAAGAGAGGCAGAATTATAGTAATATAGTTCTTACCGTGCTAGGTGGGGAGGTAGCGGTTCCCTGTACTCGAAATCCGCTTTATGCGAGACTTAATTCCTTTGTTGAGGGCGTATTTTTGTGAAGTCTGCCCGAAGCACGTAGTGTTTGAAGATTTCGGTCCTATGCAATATGAACCCATGAACCATGTCAGGTCCTGACGGAAGCAGCATTAAGTGGATTCTCATATGTGCCGTAGGGTAGCCGAGATTTAGCTGTCGACTTCGGTAACGTTTATGATATGCGTTCGATACAAAGGTGCATGGTTTTTTACTTTAGATTTAAGCAAATTTTTATATAGATAATAAAGATCTAGGTTATGAAACTTAGATGTATAGTCCGATGTGAAGTTATTTAAATTTCATTCAGGGCTATTTTTTTATTTACAATTAAACTAAATATAATAGCTATTGATTTCTATCTTAAGTTGGAGTAGTTACTACGAAGCACTATAATTATTTATCTAAATATTCATTTCAATGTTTGATGTTAAGTGTGATGTTTTACTTCAAGTCATTTTTATTAAATGGATTAATAACGAATAATTTGTTAAAGTTATATCGTTGTAAAATGAAAACCTAGTTAATTAAAAAATTTACGTCGAAATATAGAATGGCTTATTAAAATGGAGGATACATGCATATTTATTTAAGTACTTTAACAGAGGTCGATTATGAAACGTCACTAAATAGTATAGAAAATAATTATAATCTAAATCCAGAATCCAGTTGGCAAGATCGAGCGCGCGTTAAAAATCTAAGAAAACTTGAAAGCTACAATTATGAATTAGAAGTTATAGCTAAGAATGAATTGAATGAAGTTATAGGTCACGTTGTGTTAGCAGAGGTTAAGTTGTCGTCTAAAAACAAAAAAGCGATAGCGTTAGCCATTGGTGCACTGTCAGTAGATAAATCTATTCGAAACCAAGGTTTAGGTCAAGCCCTGTTAAAAGCTGTAGAAGAACGTGCTAAAGAACAAGGCTATTGTGCTATTTTTGTAAATAATCATCCTCAGTACTTTGAGAAATCTGATTATGAAGCAGCCCATTTATATAATATACATATAGAAGAAAAACGAAATCATCAATCATTATTAGTAAAATTTCTAAAACCAGTTCAAAATGAATGGTCTGGAATGACGGTGTATTATCCGGAAGTACTGGATTGATTTTAATTGATAAGAAAATATAAGAGCGTGATATAATAATGAGTAATTGTTAATGGAGGTGCTACGGTGGATTACCAAGCTTTGTATCGTATGTATAGACCGCAAAGTTTTGATGATGTGGTTGGACAAACGCATGTAACTAAAACGCTGCGTAATGCAATTTCAAAAGGTAAACAATCCCATGCATATATTTTTAGTGGTCCGAGAGGTACGGGTAAAACTAGTATTGCAAAGGTTTTTGCCAAAGCTATTAATTGTCTTAATAGTGACGATGGTGAACCTTGTAATGAATGTGCGATTTGTAAAGGAATCACACAAGGTACGAATAACGATGTAATTGAAATTGATGCTGCAAGTAATAACGGTGTAGATGAAATAAGGAATATTAGAGATAAAGTTAAGTACGCACCTAGTGAATCTAAGTATAAAGTATATATTATTGATGAGGTTCATATGTTAACTACTGGTGCTTTCAATGCTTTGCTTAAAACATTAGAAGAACCACCAGCGCATGCTATATTTATCTTGGCAACAACAGAACCACATAAAATTCCACCCACTATTATTTCGAGAGCGCAACGATTTGACTTTAAAGCAATTAGCAGTGACCAAATTATAGATAGACTTAAGTATGTAGCTAATTCTCAATCTTTGGATTACGATGACGCAGCATTAGAATTTATTGCTAAAGCATCAGAAGGTGGTATGCGAGATGCATTAAGCATTATGGATCAAGCAATAGCGTTTGGAGACGAACGACTTACTTTACAAGATGCTTTAAATGTTACAGGTAGTGTTGATGAAGCGGCATTAAATGAGTTATTTAATGACATTGTAAAAAGTGATGTTAAAGCCGCATTTAATAGATATCATCATTTTATTTCAGAAGGTAAAGAAGTCAACAGACTCATTAATGATATGATTTACTTTGTTAGAGATACAATTATGAATAAAACGTCTAACGAATCCGTTCATTTTGAATCACTTATTCATTTCGACTTAGATATGTTATACAGGATGATAGATATCATCAATGATACACTAGTATCCATTAGGTTCAGTGTAAATCAAAGTGTTCATTTTGAAGTGTTGCTAGTTAAACTTGCAGAAATGATTAAGACACAGCCTCAAACTGTACAAAATGTAGCAACAGCATCGGTAGCTAATGAACCAGATAATGAGATGTTATTACAACGTTTAGAACAACTTGAAAATGAGCTTAAAACCTTAAAAGAACAAGGGATCAAAACTAATAAAGTTAGTCAACAACCTAAGAAACCAACACGTACGATTCAACGATCTAAAAATACGTTTTCTATGCAACAAATAGCGAAAGTATTAGACAAAGCAAACAAAGATGATATCAAATTGTTGAAGAACCATTGGCAAGAAGTGATTGATCATGCAAAAAGTAATGATAAAAAGTCTTTAGTAAGTTTGCTACTGAATTCAGAACCAGTAGCAGCTAGTGAAGATCATGTGTTAGTTAAATTTGATGAAGAAATTCATTGTGAAATAGTAAATAAAGATGATGAAAAGAGAAACAATATTGAAAGTGTAGTTTGTAATATAGTTAATAAAACTGTCAAAGTAGTTGGAGTGCCGGCTGACCAATGGCTGAGAGTGAGAGCAGAGTACTTACAAAATCGTAACACCAATGAAACACATCAAAGCGAAAAACAAAGCACACAACAGTCTCAACAAATAGATATTGCTCAAAAAGCTAAAGACTTATTTGGTGAGGAAACTGTACACTTAGTTGATGAAGACTGATACATGACAAGCGATATCTTGGTATGTATAATGTAATAAAAGCTAAATTTTTATAGAAATTGTTTACTATTAAGGAGGAAATGAAATTATGCGCGGTGGCGGAAATATGCAACAAATGATGAAACAAATGCAGAAAATGCAAAAGAAAATGGCTCAAGAACAAGAGAAATTAAAAGAAGAACGCGTTGCTGGAACAGCAGGCGGAGGTATGGTGACTGTTACTGTAACAGGTCATAAAGAAGTTGTAGATGTAGAAATTAAAGAAGAAGCTGTTGATCCAGAAGATATTGAGATGCTTCAAGATTTAGTATTGGCGGCTACAAATGAAGCGATGAATAAAGCAGATGAGTTAACACAACAACGTTTAGGTAAGCATACTCAAGGCTTAAACATCCCTGGAATGTGATGAAATATGCATTATCCAGAACCTATATCAAAGCTTATCGATAGTTTTATGAAACTGCCAGGCATTGGACCAAAGACGGCTCAACGTCTGGCTTTTCATACTTTAGATATGAAAGAAGACGATGTTGTTAAGTTTGCTAAAGCACTAGTTGATGTTAAAAGAGAACTTACCTATTGTAGTGTTTGTGGGCATATTACAGAAAATGATCCTTGTTATATATGTGAAGATAAACAGCGAGATCGTTCTGTCATATGTGTAGTTGAAGATGACAAGGATGTCATAGCAATGGAAAAAATGCGTGAATATAAAGGTTTATATCACGTGCTTCATGGTTCGATTTCACCAATGGATGGTATTGGGCCTGAAGACATCAATATACCTGCATTAGTTGAACGCCTCAAAAACGATGAGGTGAAAGAGCTTATATTAGCTATGAATCCTAACCTAGAAGGCGAGTCTACTGCAATGTATATATCTAGGTTGGTTAAACCAATTGGGATTAAAGTCACAAGACTGGCACAAGGTTTATCTGTAGGCGGCGATTTAGAATATGCTGATGAAGTGACTTTATCTAAAGCAATTGCAGGTAGAACGGAAATGTAATAATATCTACTATTTTAAAGTCTGGGATATAAGTCTATATTCTAGACTTTATTTACATTTAAATAGAAGAAGATTGAACACGCTTATATATGAATCTTCCCAACATAGAGAATTTCACTGAGAAATTCAACAGACAAAGCAAGTTGGGGTTCGGTAATGGATTGAAACAAAGAAGAATATGATAAGATTTCTGTTTCACTTTTTAGAATTCAGACTTATTGAGTTCACGGAAAGGCTTTTATAATTACATTTATTATTAATGAGGATAAGAATCAATCCTTCTTTACCCAAGGATGATGTAAAGTATTTGGAATAAAAAACAAGGATTATAGTAAAATAGTAAAAATATTTTAAAATGAACAACAAAAATAAAGTTTGTGAATAGGGTTTGTATAGGCGTTTAAGTTTTATTTTAGCAACCATTTTTCTGTATAACACGTTTATAATTAAATTTCATACAAAAAAAGTTCGGTTTTTCCTCCGGAGTAATTTGAATTGTTTTTGATAGTGTAATTTTTACTGTTGTTAAAACGAGAATAAGTCTGTATAGTATTTATTTGTTGAGCGAAACAACTTAACGAATCATTAAACAAACGACTAAAATTAATTTCAAAAAGTTGTTGACTTAAACAACCATGAAGAGTATAATTAATTCTTGTCGGTAAGAAAATGAACATTGAAAACTGAATGACAATATGTCAACGTTAATTCCAATAAACAGTAACGAAACGTTACAAACTATTTAGTATTTATGAGCTAATCAAACATCATAATTTTTATGGAGAGTTTGATCCTGGCTCAGGATGAACGCTGGCGGCGTGCCTAATACATGCAAGTCGAGCGAACAGAC
>NZ_JBXAHW010000004.1:0-168440 GCF_058795495.1 Staphylococcus sp. GW823-FHT05F06
TTGGCGAGACTCTTGAGGGAACAGGACAAGCTGAAGACTACAGGCTGAAGCTGTCCCCTAAGAAAGCGAGCCAACAAAACGAAGTATTGTAAATAAAGATGCCAGTAAATGAATTTATGAAAACTCATTTACTGGCTATTATGCTAGGGAATTATGTCCCAGCCTCTTTTCAGTTTAGTTATGACGCTGTTCCTCAATTTCATCTATCACATTTTGCATTTGATCAATCATCAATTCAAATCCATGTGCTGTTGAATCATGATATTCTTTTTTCTTTTGCTTATATTCTAATGTTGTTAAACGTCTTTCCTTTTCAACAAAAGAGCGATAGTAAAAGAACATTTGAGTTCCGCCATTCTCTCTTTCAAAGAACTCTACTTCAATGACATCCTCTTCCTCACTTAGTCCTGGCATTCCAATCGTCATCTTGATATATTCATCTAAAACTAACTCTTCATATGTACCTTCAATGATGTTTTGTTTACCGTTTCTACTATCAATGATGCGATACTTTCCTCCCTCTTGAATATCTGCATCAAATGATTTATTCGTGCGTTGAGTGGTCATAAACCATTTTTTTAAGATATCTGTTTTTGTCCATGCCTCATAAACGACCTCTGGTGTATATTTGAGTAATCTCTCAATGTCGATTTCTACATATTCATTTTCCACATTATATTTTGCCATTTCATTTCACCTACTTTCACTCTTAATACTATTTTAACGTATTTGAGCTAGGTCACAAACTTTGAGCTCTATAAAATTAAATTATATTAAATAAAACTTATAATTTTAGTGATTTTTAACTTTTTAAATTCAAGATTGAGTGTATAGTCTTGTCTTTATCAATATTTTACTGTTATTCTAAATTGTTTGATACTCAACTTAAAAATAAAATACAGATGGTGTGTATCAAAGAGTCATTATAAAACTGTCAACAATCATAAGATTGTTGACAGTCAATATATACTATGGGGCATATTTTATTTCTTTGACGATTGATTTAAACGAGGTACTCTTAAAATAATTGCTACTAATCCACAAACACCTAATAATATTGGATAAATACTATATTGTAACATTAGGAATGGGGAAATTCCGGCTACACCTGCTGCTGAAATCACTTGTGGACTGTATGGTAATAATCCTTGAAAACACCCACCAAAGATATCTAATATACTTGCTGATTTCCTTGGATCGACATCATATTCATCAGCAATATTTTTAGCTAATGGTCCAGCCATAATAATAGAAATTGTATTATTTGCTGTTGAAATGTCAGCTGCACTCACTAAACTCGCTATACCTAGTTCTGCACCACGCTTTGATTTTACTTTTGACCTTACAAAATTAAGCAACCAATCAATACCACCATTATGTTGGATAATTCCTACTAGACCACCTATAAGCAATGCAATCATAGCAATATCTTCCATTCCGATAATACCTTTAGAAATAGCATTTAAAAGGCCATTCCAACCAAAAGAACCATCAATCAGTCCAATTATACCGGCTAATACAGTACCTCCTATTAATACAATAATTACATTAATACCAACTAACGCAAGAATCAAAACTAATAAGTATGGTATGACTTTAATTAAATTATAATCATAGTTTTTAGTATGATCTATAGAAATACCATTTGTTAAAAAGAATAAAATGATGATTGTAATAATCGCACCTGGTAGTACAATTTTAAAATTGACTTTAAATTTATCACTCATTTTTGTTTTTTGTGTTCTTACTGCTGCAATAGTGGTATCAGAAATCATAGATAGATTATCACCAAACATCGCTCCCCCAACAACTGTTGCCATGGCTAATGCAGCTGGTACATCTGTTGCTTGTGCAAATCCAAAACCTACTGGTGCAATAGCTGCAACTGTGCCAACAGAAGTCCCCATTGAAATTGATACAAACATACAAATAATAAATAGCCCAACAATTATTAGATTTTGAGGAATAAGTGATAAGCCTAAATTAACTGTAGATGACACGCCTCCCATTTTTTCAGCAGTCGTCGAAAAAGCTCCAGCAAGGATAAAAATAAGCATCATCAAAATGATATTAGAGTGACCTGCACCTTTTGTAAATACCTCTACTTTTTTTGCAAAAGTTTCCTTGCGGTTCATAAGTAAGGCAACAATAACAGTAATTGTAATAGCAACATTTAATGGCATAGTGGTAAAATCACCAGAAATAATACCAACACCTAGAAATAGTAAGACAAATAACAATAAAGGAATTAATGCCCAAGCATTGCCATTCTTCATCTCTTTCATAATCTAACCTACTTTCCCGTATAATGGATTGATAGATTTTATACTAAAAAATTCCTATCTATTTAATCAATAACTCAAAAATAAAAAACCAGGACACGTAATCATGCCCCAGTCTCAGTTAACGTCGTGTTTAACCTTATCTTCTAACCTTCTCGGTTACTGGAATTGGCACATGATACAATGTTGCCGAAGCTTCTTTGGGCCAGTCCCTCCACTTCTCTTGATAAGTTATTGAATTGTGTTTAACGTTACAAGATATTTGCAATAACGTCAACACTTATTATTTTAAATATTTTAATAATAGTTTACATATTTTCAATAATAGTAAAGTATTTTTCGAAAATAGCCACACTTATTGATGCTAAGATAAAAATCGTTACTGCAAGTCCAAAAATAACCATCAACTTTAAATATAATGATATGAGCATTGAAATGATTACTACAACAATCACAGTAAAAAATATACACTTAAGACGTTGTGCTTTATGTCTTGATATTACTTTACGTTTTATCCGTTCAGATGATAACGTCTCCTCTAATTGAAGTGATGTAATATGTAATTTTGTTTCTAATAAAACCACAGTACCCACTGTTGATACTAGAATAAGTATCACTATCCATAAAGGCTGTTGCTTTATAAAGCCAACCACGTAAATACCAAAATATAGTATGCCCGAAATCATACCAAGGATACGATCGAGTTTAGGGCTCACCCATATCATATGATTTCTAATATTATTATTAACAAAATATACATTTTTCAATCCATTCGTTATAAAAGCAATAATCACTATGACATGTATCAATGTGGGATAATCATTAAAAACGTAAAAGATAATCAGTCCTATGACGAAAATGAGCAATGGCATGAATTTATATAGATATGCTTTCATCAATGACACCCTTAAAATGAGATTTACATATGTATTTTTATTTTTATGAGGTAGGCCGATTAACCGTAAATGTTTGACCTAACAAAGAGTAATCATTTCCAGCTAACCTAGCTACCGGATTTAATTGATTTGCATCAATTTTACTATCTTCAAAATAAACTTCTTCATCGATATGGTACACGACAATTTCACCAATTATCAAATCACTCCCGTTATCTTTGTTGCCCAATTGTACTATTTGATGAAGCTTACACTCAAACCTTACTTTTGCTTCTTTGATTGCTGGAACTTTAATTAAATCTGAATCAATCATACTTAGAGAGGTTCTTTTAAGTTCATTAACACCATATTCTAACGGGGCAGCAGTTTCATTCACATCATTAACAATAGCCTCATCAGTAATATGCACTACAAACTCACCTGATTGTTCTATATTTATTGAGGTGTCTTTTCTATTTCCCTTTGTACGTTGAACAGCAATTGCAATCATAGGTGGTGTATGATTAACTACATTAAAAAAACTAAACGGGGCTGCGTTGATATCCCCTTTTAAATTTTGAGTAGTTACAAATGCTATCGGCCTAGGTATAATACTTCCACTAAGTAATTTATAATTTTGCATATCTGAAAGTGTTTCAGCTTTTATTTTTTTCACTATCAATCAATCCAATCAATTTTTATTAAAAATATAAAATTTACTATTTAACTATTGTTGTCCCTTTGCAGACATAATTATAAATAAAAAGTTAAAGAAGATCGTATATTCAATTGAATCACTGTTAGCCTATAAGATAAGAAAGCCTAGGACATTGATATTTGTCCTAGGCGCTTATTATCATAAACAAATCTTATATTAAACTGTATAGGTTTGTATGATGTTTAGCACCTTCGTCGTGCTTTCACTTCGAAAAATATATACTAATCAACATGCTATAGTTAAGTTAATCTATTTGAGTCCCACCAGTCACACCATATACTTGACCGGTAATATAACTTGCATCATCAGAGGCTAATAACACATATGTCCCAGCACATTCAACTGGCTGGCCGGCACGTCCTAACGGTGTGTTTTGTCCAAAAGTAGGTATAGCGCTTTGTGGTTGTCCACCGACAATTTGAAGTGGTGACCAAAACGGTCCAGGTGCAACACAGTTAACACGAATACCTTTAGGGCCAAGTTCGGCTGAAAAACTCTTTGTTAAAGATATAATTGCAGCTTTCGTTGCAGCATAATCATGAAGAATTGGACTAGGATTATAACCTTGAACTGAAGATGTTGTTGTAATCGAGCCTCCTGGTTGTAAATACTCAAGCGCTTTTTGGACTGTCCAAAATACCGGATAGACATTCGTTTCAAACGTTTCGGTAAAATCTTGAGTTTTAAACTCCGATAATTCATCTTGATAAAGTTGATGACCAGCAACCAACGTTACATTGTCTAAACCACCTAATTGCTGATAAGCCTTTTCAACCATGTCATAGTTGAATTGTTCATCTCTAATATCACCAGGAATTAAGATAGCTTTTTGCCCAACATTTTCAATAATCTGTTTTACATCATCGGCATCTTGTTGTTCACTTGGTAAATAATTAATCGCTACATCTGCACCTTCTTTAGCATAAGCAATTGCTGCCGCACGTCCAATTGCTGAATCGCCACCAGTCACTAGTATTTTAAAGCCATCTAATCGATGGTGGCCATGATAAGAATCTTCCCCACAATCTGGTTGTGGTGACATTTTAGCTTGTATACCTGGAACTTCTTGTTCTTGTTTTTCATAATTATCAGTTTTAAATTTATTGCGCGGATCTTGAGCTGACATTTCAAATCATCTCCTAATTCATTTAATGCTTTCTGTATACCCAGTTATCATGTACGTTTAATCATAGAAAATCTGAAATCACTTCAATTTATAAAATTATGTCAATAAACGTTGAACGAGCTGAACGAAATATTGAGGAACTTTTTCCAAAATACGCTCATCTGGATGATATTTAGGATGATGTAAATCATATTTACTGTCGGAGCCAATAAATGCGAAAACACCGGGGTATTCTTCTGTATAACCTGAAAAATCCTCTCCAATAGTAACCGGTTCATCGAGCATTGATACATGATAGCCAACATTTTTAGCGACCTCGATTGCTTCTTGTGTTAGATGTGCATCATTTACTACTGCACCAGGTAGTCTTGAATAAGTTAAATCAATATCCACATTAAAAACACGACTTAAACCATCAGCAATATTTTTCATCCTATTTTCAATATAATGACGTATATCCTCATCGAATGAACGAACAGTGCCCTGTATATAAGCTTTGTCAGCTATAACATTCCATGTGTTACCACAAGAAATTTCACCGATTGTTACAACTGCACTATCAAAAGCTGATAAATTTCGACTCACAATAGTTTGTAAACTATTGATAAGTTGTCCTACGACGATGACTGGATCGTTTCCTTGTTCAGGTTTTGCAGCATGCGCACCTTTACCTTTAATATTAAACTCAAAACGATCGACAGCAGAGGTAATTGCACCCGATTTAATAGCAAATTCACCAACTTTTAAAGTGGGATAATTATGAAAACCAAGTACTGCTTTAGCTCCTTTAAGTACTCCAGTATTTATGATTTCAAATGCACCATGCCCTAATTCTTCAGCAGGTTGAAATATTAATCGAACGCGTCCATTTAATTCATCTTCAATCTCTTTTAGTTGAATACCAGTAGCTAATATACTTGCCATATGAATATCATGACCACATGCATGCATTGCACCTTGATACTTTGATGTAAATTCATGCTTCACTTGTTCTTCTATAGGCAAAGCATCAATATCTGTTCTTACTGCTATCATTTCCTCTCCTTGCCCAATTTCTGCTACTAAACCTGTTTTTAAAGGTACCTCCAGTATACGTATACCATAACTTTTGAGTATTTTTCGTAACTTTTCTGTAGTTTCATATTCTTCATCTGAAAGTTCAGGATATTGATGAAACGTTCTTCTCCAATCTACATAAGTAGAATAATTTGTCATATATCGCTCAGCCCTTTCTCACACTTCAAATTTATTCATATACTTAACTAGTGATTTATCATTCTTTTAATTAACTTAATTGTCAATTTTATTAAGAGTATCTTAACATTTTATCGGAAAATTCTAAATATTCAACATTTTTGAGAGCTAGTTTATTAAAATTATTTAAAAAAGCGAAAACATTTTTAAACAGTCACATTTATCATTAATTACTGCCTAGCTTATCGGAATATATGATAAAAATGCATTAAAAATTCTCTTTCATATTAAAATGAACAATCTTCACAATAAATGGTTAGTACGATTACGACAACAAGTGTGACATTTTAATTAGTGATTAACACGCTATTTCTCATTCAGTCATAAACTGTCAACATGTTAAAATGCCCGAGACATCAACGAATATCACAGGCATTTTGAAACTAAATATATCTAAAATTATTAAATTTTTACATGACGACTTCTAACTTTAAATTAAACAATGATGTACTAAATTAGCAACTAATTTAGCAGTTCTTTGATCTGAATCATACGTCGGATTCATTTCAGCTATACTTATAGATTTTACTTTTTCACTTGGAATGACCCGTTTAGCAAGTTCGAAAACTGTATGTGGATATATTCCTAGGACAGCTGGTGCACTGACTCCTGGTGCAAATGCACTATCTACTACATCCATGCAAATTGTGAACATAACCGTATCATGATTATGGATAAAACGTTCTATCATATCTTTAATGGGGGGAGATACCTGATGTAGTAATTCATCTGCATATACAAATTGAATATCTTTTTCTTTAGCATAATTAAATAAAGCTTGTGTATTACCACCTTGAGATATACCTAACACTAAATAATCTGCATTATCATCTTCTTCTAGAATCTGTCTAAAACTAGTACCAGAGGTTGAATAACCCTCATCGCGTGTGTCAAAGTGCGCATCTATATTAATCACACCTATTGACGACTCAGGATAAACTTTACGAGTAGCTAAATATTGTGCATATGCTATATCATGACCGCCACCAAGTAAAAATGTTTGTTTATGTCGTTTGATAGACTTAGCAGCAAGATCTGCGAATTCGCGCTGTGTATCTATTAGCAACTCATGATTGTGTTCTACATTACCATAATCTATAATCTCTTCACATTGATTCAAATCTGGCAATCCAGCAAAAGCTCGCTTAATGGCATTGGGACCTTCTTTTGCACCTACACGTCCTTTGTTTAATTCTACTCCTTTATCAATTGCATATCCTAATAAGCCCACGCCTTTGTGTTCATCCGAAAAATCTAATTGACTTAAATCACCGAATTTAACAGTTTGGAAGTGTCTAAATTGTGTAGGATCAGTTTCACTATCTAAACGACCTGTCCATAGATTAGATTGTGCAAGTTGATACATGATATATCCCCCTTGATTTTTTATCAGTTAAGTTAATTAAAGTATAACTATTGACTTTTTCTTAATCAATGCTTGCTCTTTTAACATACCCATATAATGATAAAATTATTTACGATTAGCTAACAAAATGATTCAAGACTATTACATTTTGATTATAATTAAAATAGACAATTTAAACATATGCTTGTAAGATGTATAATTGTAAATAAATCAATTTAAGCTTGTTACCTAATGGAGGTTACATACAATGAAAAACTCTAGATTTTCTGGGTTCCAATGGGCTATGATGGTCTTTGTATTTTTCGTTATCACAATGGCATTGTCCGTGATACTCAGAGATTTTCAAGCGACTATCGGAGTGAAACGTTTTGTCTTTAGTATTAAAGATTTAGCTCCTTTCATAGCTGCAATTGTGTGCATATTAGTATTTAAGCACAGAAAAGAACAATTAGCAGGATTGAAATTTTCTATCAGTTTAAAAGTGATTGAGCGTCTACTTTTAGCACTCATTCTACCACTTATCATTTTAATGATTGGCTTGTTTAGCTTTAATACTTATGCTGATAGTTTCATCCTATTACAAACTTCAGATTTATCAGTATCATTATTAACTATATTAATTGGTCATATTTTAATGGCTTTTGTAGTGGAGTTTGGTTTCCGTTCTTACTTACAAAATATTCTTGAAACAAGAATGAACACATTTTTTGCGAGTATTGTCGTTGGTCTTATTTATTCAGTATTTACAGCTAACACGACATATGGTGTAGAATACGCCGGATACCATTTCTTATATACATTCATGTTTTCAATGATTATTGGTGAATTAATTAGAGCTACTAATGGTCGTACAATTTATATTGCAACTGCTTTTCACGCATCCATGACTTTTGCTCTCGTCTTTTTATTTAGTGAAGAAACAGGCGACCTTTTCTCAATGAAAGTCATCGCACTTTCTACAACAATTGTGGGTGTTTCATTTATTATTATTAGTCTAATCATTCGTGCTATTGTTTATAAAACGACGAAACAAAGTTTAGACGAAGTTGATCCTAATAATTATTTATCTCATATTCAAGATGAAGAACCAAGTCAAGAAGACGCCTCTTCAACTTCAAATCATGATGTATCATCTAAAGATGAAACAAAGCAACAAGATATTGATAATGACAAACATCAATCAAAGAAACCTAATAAGAGTGACGATGCACTTACTACTTCTAATTATAAAGAAGACGCCTCTTCAGTTAATAAAGAAACGGATACAACTCACAATGATAACATTAAAGATCATTCAACTTATACCGAAGATAGACACTCATCTGTTGTCAACGATGTTAAAGATGAAATTCACGAAGTTGAAGATCATAAAGCCGACACAGATAAATCACATTAATAATTGATACTTTAAAATAAATCCTGTGTTAATGATTCGCATTCTAAAAGTTTGATTTTAGTATTACTCTTTATTTTTAGTATTAAAATGTATAAATAAGCCAGTCCAGTGATTACGTTCGACACCTTAATCATTGGACTGGCTTTTTCATATCTATCAATTTAAATAATAATCAATATAAATTCGCTATATTGATTAAAAATAATTTATTGCGTTTCATTAGAACTATTGAGATGATAACTGCTTTTGCATTTAAAATCTTAATTTACTTATTAGGGTTTGCATTAACAGGATATTAATTTTTCCATATTACTTTATTAATCGTAATATTCAAACACCATAACATTTTTACGTTTAAATATTCTTCTCAATATCTATCAATTTTTCCATTATACATGTTTATTTTATTTTTTGTTTTTGTCTTGTTTTAATACAAATAATAGTGGTGTCATAAAAACTGCAAAAATGAATGCAGTAATTAAATTTGTATACACATCAAATTCAATTGGAAATACCAAACTAATTAAAGAATCTACAACAAAAAACGCAACGAAAAAGTAAATGAAATATAAAACAACTTTCAAAATAAAACCTCCTTTTACCCCAGCTAAAGACCTAGCTATTTTTTCAAAAATTATTACTAAAACACTAAGTAAACTTTTGCTTAAAAAATTAGTTAATGTCTTACATCAATTAGATAAATTGATATTAACGTTTATAACAAAATTGAATTTAAACAAAATATAAATGCTTGCCTCAATCAATAACACAGAAAACAAAAATTAACATACAATCTTACATTTTCGGAGTTCAGCACAAATCAGTTATTGAACTAACTTTATTACAAATTGGAGGACTCAATGAATATGATAAGATTGTATGTCATTCATGTCTTTACAACTCTAATATGTATTGTTTGTGTAACTTAATCACTTAAACACACAAATGCTTTATCTCAGTTTAATATTTTAGCTTAATATAATTGCTAAGTTTCTTTATTTAATATTTTTACGCCTTCTTGTGTTCCTACTATTACTTGATCGGCAATATCGAGGAAATATCCTGTTTCAAGAACGCCAGTTAAATGAATTAAAAATTCGTGTAGCTCATAAGCAGGAATTCTATTTTGCAATGAACAATCTAATATGTAATTACCATTGTCGGTTATAAACGGTACATCTTCATTAACTCTTCTGCTTACATGAATATCATAAGTACGCTCAATTTTTTTGGCAACTTGGTACCAATTAAATTTATCGACTTCAACTGGTAATGCAAATGTTTCTCCTAAATAGTTGACGAGTTTACTTTCATCTACAACAACGACAAATCGGTCAGCCATTTCATCTATGACCTTTTCCCTAAATAAGGCTCCACCACCGCCTTTAATAAGGTTAAGCGCACTGTCTACTTCATCAGCGCCATCTATTGCTAAGTCGATTTTCTCAACATCATTTACATCAACTATATTCATAGCTAATTCTTTAGCTAAAAATGCTGTTTTATTAGAAGTACAGACGCCGGTAATTGTATAATTCTTTTGCTGAATTAATTCAGCAATTTGGGGAATTAATAATTCAATTGTGCTCCCTGTTCCTATTCCGATTGTCATACCATTTTCAATTTGACTAAGTACATCTTCTAAGGTCATCAATTTTAGCTCTTTTGCATCTTTCATGTGTCGTTGCTCTCCTCTTCATAAAAGTATCTAATTATATTCTACATGAGATTCAAATTTTTAACATACCTCATTTTTTATTTCATATTAATCATTTCATTTTATTGTTAAACTATTTATATCAACACTTGATAATAACTTATAAATTAAAAGGTCGTGATATACATGATTAAAGTGAATGCCATATCTATTGGCAAAATAGAAACATTGTCTTATGGAAACTATAAACCAATGCAATCAGCGTTAAACAAAATTCCTTTTAAAGGTCAAATGTGGCTCAATCGACTTGGGTTCGTGGACGATGAACAAGCCTATCATAACCATGGTGGTATACATAAAGCGATATGTTGTTTTAGTAAATCTAATTATCAATTATTTAAAGATGACTTAGATCAATTACCTGAATTTGCAATGTTTGGAGAGAATTTGACAGTTGAACATCTAGATGAAGCAGATGTTTATTTTGGTAATCAGTATCAACTAGGCGATACAATCATAGAAGTATCAGATATACGAGAACCTTGTTGGAAAATTCAAGCTAAATATGCAATACCTAATTTAGTTCAAAAAATGTCGCAATCTGGTAAAACTGGATTTTATTTTAGAGTTATAAAAGAAGGATATGTACATCAGAGTGATAATTTAAAACTCATTAAAAAGGCAGAATCAAACACACGTCTATCTGTGAAAGACTTAAATCATCTATTCTATAATGAGCGAAATAATTTAAGATTAATCTATCATGCACTTCGAAATCCTTATCTTTCACCTGATCGAAAGAAAAAACTACAGAAAATGAAAACGCGTGCCGAAAATAGAAAATTCATTAAATCTGACGATAAATAGTTTAAAAAGAGTCTGAAACTTTTAAGCTCAGACTCTCATATGTATTGCAATGAATGATGATAATCATCAATACTACTTTTCATGAATTTGAAAACTTGTTTTAGATGTAAATAATGTATCTGCCTCTAAAATAGACTGAGCTTTGGCGCCGTACATATTTATATCATTAGGCATATATTGAGTTTCGATGGAAAATCCAGAATGCGCCTTATAAATATTAAAATCATTGTTCCAAACTTGTGGATCATTAAACGTAAACATTACAAAATGAGGCATATCAGTCTTAATATTAAGTTCAAATTCAGAATTATCAATGGTAAGCTCATTTCCACCAAATTCGAAAGGATGATCAATGCCATTATAATGATTAATTTGTTGTTGCAAAGTTTCATTGTCACTTTCAAAAATATCTTTTAAATAGACTTTATTTGTATCCAATAATCGATGTAAATCAAGAGATTGCCCCTCTTTAACAATATGTTTATTATTTAACATATACATTTTTAATGCTGAACTATTTATACAGTGGTTATAGACAACATTGTTATCACGATTCAAATTAAAATAAACATGATTTGAAGGATTAAATACTGTTTTTTTTGTTGATTTTGCCTCATATTGTACGGACCATCGATGATTGGCATCATAAGTGTGAATAACCTTTACCATCATATCTCCAGGATAATTGTCCTCTTCTTCTTTAATCGTTGTTGTGAATATAATCTTTACTTGTCCAATATCATCAACTATTTCATAATCAAAAATACGTCTATTTAATCCATGACTGCCCCCATGCAAATGATGTTGACCATCATTTGATTCTAATTGAAAAGTATCATCATCTAATTTAAATGATGCATTTTCAATTCTACCCGCATAGCGACCTATCGTAGCACCAAAATTAAAAGGTTCTTCAAAATAAAATTCATCCGCTTCTACTACATTCCCTAAAACGATATTGTTATCATGGTATTTCCAAGAAACAATTCTTGCACCATAGTTTGTAAATACAATTTTCGTATCGTCATTATCAATTTTAATTAAATCTAAACCGTGTCTTTGATGTTCAACTTTAGATATCATTACATAATCTCCCTTTCAACCTTGTAAAATTAACGCTCCTCTAACTATATTTCAATGACTAAAACCTCTACCACACCTGTCCTAATTCCCTCATCACCTTATTTAACAGTGTTTATAATAACTTACTTATATCAATTTAAGTTGTATTTATAATCGCCAGCCTCGCGATTGATTTAAAAGTTAATAATGATATAAGAACATCTGCTTTTAATTGGACAAATTTTTAAATAGAAGAACGTTTAAAGTCTTAAATTACTTTCAATCCCCTGATTTTTTAAGATGTCTGCCATAAAGGGGTAGCTTTTTGGCTAAACATATCAAACACTTTATACTTGAAAATAGCAATATAAGACTTTTTAAATTCAACTTTTATCAGCAGTGTTTCACTTACATATTGTTACACTTTTTCTTGTAATATTCCATAGATTTCGGCAATTAACGTAAATAAATTGTATGTAAGATGATTCGAAAATATAATTATCATTTTTGTAAACACTTACATTCATGTAAACTATACTTAAACATCAAATCGTCGACTCAGAACAATATGATTTATTACAATTACGCTATATATAGGAGGCATACACATGAGTTATAGTATAGGAATTGATTTTGGAACCGCTTCTGGAAGAGTGATATTAGCTGACACATCCAACGGACATATCATATCAAGATATGAGGAAGACTATGCGAACGGAACTTATATGAACTCATTATATGATAAACCGTTACCTGAAAACTACTTCTTACAAAATGCTGACGACTATTTACAAATTCTTGAACAAGGCGTTCAATTTGTATTAGAATATAGTAAAGTTAATAAAAACGATGTGGTTGGAATTGGAGTCGACTTTACAAGCAGTACAATTATCTTTCTCGATGAACAATTTGAACCGCTTCATCGTCATGAAGATTTAAAGACAAATCCACACGCGTACGTAAAATTATGGAAACATCATGGAGCTCAAGATGAGGCAAACTATATGATTCAGATGAGTAAGAATAAAAATTGGTTAGATTATTATGGCTCAAGCGTAAATAGCGAATGGATGATACCGAAAATCCTGGAAGTTAAACATGAAGCACCAGAAATACTTAGAAGAGCACGGTATATAATGGAAGCTGGAGATTACATCACTAGTATACTAACAAATTCAAATATACGATCAAATTGTGGTATTGGTTTTAAAGGTTTTTGGGACAATGAAGCTGGATTTAATTACGACTTCTTCCATAGCGTGGATCCTGATTTACCTAAAATCGTCAAAGAAAAATGTGAAGCGCCAATCATATCAATTGGAGAAAGTGCAGGTCGTTTATGTAAAGACTATCAACAAATATGGGGGCTTTCTCAAGATGTCCAGGTTTCACCTTTTATCATAGATGCACATTCTGGCGTCTTAGGTGTTGGGGCAATAGAAGCTGGAGAATTCACTGCAGTCATTGGTACAAGTACTTGTCATCTCATGCTAGATTCAAGACAAGTACCCATTTCTTCAATAACTGGCTCAGTTAAAAATGCTATTATACCTGGATTATATGCCTATGAAGCTGGTCAACCAGCTGTCGGTGATTTGTTTGAATACTCAAAGAACCAAGCACCTAAACATATTGTAGATCAAGCAAATGAACATCATATGCCTGTGCTTAACTATTTAGAGGAATTAGCAAGTCACATTAGAATAGAAGAACAACATGTTGTTGTTTTAGATTGGTTGAATGGAAATCGTAGTATACTTAGTAATAGTCATCTAACTGGAAGTATCTTTGGTCTTACACTTCAAACACCGTATGAAATGATTCATCGAGCATATATTGAAGCTACAGCATTTGGAACAAAATTAATTATGAAACAATTTGAAGATAATCATATTCCTGTTCATACAGTGTATGCGTCTGGTGGTATCCCACAAAAGAGTAAATTACTCGTTGAAATTTATGCAAATGTTTTAAATAAAAGGGTTGTCGTCATAGATTCATCTAATGCTTCAGCATTAGGTGCAGCGATGTTAGGTGCAAATGTTGGGAATGCATATAGTACATTAAAAGAGGCGGCATTATCTATGAAGCAACCTATAGCTTATATACAAGAACCTGAAATCCAAAAAGTTCAAGCTTATAAACCACTCTACCATAAATATTGTGAACTACATGATTTATTAGGTCGTCAATATCCTGAATTATCATATTTGATTTAAGTTGTTATCCTTTTTAAGACGTTTAATTTGAATCAACGATACCGTGATTAAAGTTGAAATGAATAAACATGTCAGCGTTGATACAATCGTACATCGCTGCATATGAAGTTCCACAGTGATATGAATCATTGAGATAATTATTAACGTAGGTGCTAACATATAAAATTTTTAGCATACACAATTTCAATTATGTTTTTTGATATGAAGCAGCAAATAGATATTGCGAAATTAATATTAAGCTTAAATTCATTGGTTTTTATTGACTTGATGACGTTTAATAAATTCCGGTTTGCTATAAACATGTATTTTTCTATCATCATATAGCATGAAGAACAAACTAGGTATCACTAAAATAAGTAAACTTGATAATTAAATCTTAACTTGAGATTTTGTTATCAGAGGGAGGACAACAAAAGAGCTGAAATACATATAAAGCCATACAAGGATAATAACTAAACTTGATAACGCTCACGCATAATGCATGGGCATTTTCAATTCAATCACAAACTATCAATACAATTAAAGTACCCGAGACAATCATGATTGTCTCGGGCTATATTATTGTTTAAATTTTATTTATCAACTGGATTAGCATTATCACCATGGAAATTTGTCTCGTTACGATTGTACTTTGGACTTGGTCCATATTTATTAGACTCTGTTTTACTATCTAAGCAAGTCAATACTAATATTAATATCGACCCAATCCAGTAGATTAAGCAGATAATTCCCATAAATATTAATACCGCTGAATTATCTATATTTGGTAAATAATTAAAACCTGATACAATGACAGTGAAAACATAAAAAATAATCGGAAGAGTCATCGTCATTGAGCGATCATGGAATCTTCTTGATAATATCGCAACATTAGGTATTAATGTAACTAAACTATAAATCAAAATATAAATTAAAGAAAAGATAAAAATTCCTACCCCCAACAAGAGAAATCCTTTACTTTTAAAAGTTTCACTTGATATTAAACAGAACATTCCAAAAGAGTAACCAATAATTGTAGGAATCATAAAAATTAAATGCCATAACATGGCAAATCAATACTCACTTCTACGTGAGCGTCCTTTAAAATTAAAATAGTTAGTCCAAAATAATTTAAAAGCTTGTGTAAATCTAACTTTTTCTCTCATTAGATATACTCCTTTTCATTTTGTCATTAAAACAAGTGTTTTAAATCAACACATTATTTGTTACATTAATAAGAGTTTATTTCTATTAAAACTCATATTAAAAGTATAACAAAACGTATTTTAAATAAAAATAGTAATATGAAACATAATATTACATTTTACATTTTTTAGTAAATACTTTTAATAAAAAAGAGAGGTGATATATTTGGACTTTATAAATCAGCAGACAACCCAAACTGCAAAAGCTTTATTAGGTGTTAAAATTATTTACCAAGATGACTATCAAACATATACTGGATATATTGTAGAAACTGAAGCTTATTTAGGTATACAAGATAAAGCTGCACATGGTTTTGGTGGCAAAATAACACCAAAAGTGACTTCTTTATATAAAAAAGGTGGCACGATATATGCACATGTGATGCATACGCACTTATTAATCAATTTTGTTACACGGACTGAGGGCATACCAGAAGGTGTACTTATTCGTGCTATTGAACCAGATGAAGGTATCGGCGCTATGAACGTCAATCGTGGAAAATCTGGATACGAGCTCACTAATGGTCCAGGAAAGTGGACTAAAGCTTTCAATATTCCACGATCAATTGATGGCTCAACCTTAAATGACTGCAAATTATCTATAGATACCAATCATCGCAAATATCCAAAAACTATTATAGAAAGTGGTCGTATCGGTATTCCTAATAAAGGAGAATGGACAAATAAACCACTACGTTTCACTGTTAAAGGCAATCCATATGTCTCTAGAATGCGCAAATCAGATTTTCAAAATCCCGACGATACATGGAAATAAAAAAAGGGAGCAGGATATTATCATGAGTCCTACTTCCTTTCTCTAAATTTATTCAAATTAAAATCTGCAAAAAAGTGCATATTAAAATACACCATTCATTATTTATTGAAAATACTTCTTTCCTCAATTTTAAGCTAATGTTAGAAAAATACCTTTATTTTACTTTAATATCTCCATTTTCATTGATTAATTTCACTTTATTATTTCCATTTTCAACTTTACTATTATATAACACACGATGATCGATGTCTGTTTCCCCTTCTTCATTACGAGTGATGATTTGGGTGTGATGAAGTTCTTTTTTATAATTCAAGTTTATATCCCCTTCTTCATTTTTAATACGTAAAGGAATATCAGGGTCTAATTGTTTCATTTGAATATCCCCATTGTCATTTTGAATATTAGCTTGATTAAAATGAATATCTTTCGTATGAATATCCCCATCCTCATTATGAAGTGTCACCTTTTTATATCGTCCTTTTTGAACTTTAATGTCTCCAGATTCAGCATCAAATCTTCCTGTGCCACTATTTACTCCAACAATATTTAAATCCCCGGCATTAGTTTTAATATCTATGTTTTTAATATATTTAGGTACTGTAATCGTAATGTGATTACTAACTTTACCTTGTATTCTAAAATTAATATGTGGACTTGTTTGACGCTCTGTAATTACCCAACGTTGATTGTTCACCTTGCTAGTTACGTTTAAATTTTTGTCATTCCCTTTGGACTTAACCGAAAAATGTTTACCTTTTTTCACAGTTATATCACTTACTTTTCCATCAACGTAAATACTTTTCACAGTATTATCATCATAGTTTTTCATTAAATTTGTTGTTTGATTATTATATTGATTGTCTTTACTCAATTTTTTATTTTGTGCATAAACTCCCACGCTACAAATAATAATTAGTGACAAGCCTATTAAAAATATTATCGCTGCAATTTTTTTCATGATTGTACACTTCCTTTGACAATAGAGATATTCCATTTTAGATATTTCATAGTCACATCAAATAGCCACTTAATGAGATAGTAAGTCACCACTGCAAGTACGAGTCCAACACCAAACATTAAACCAGTCATAAATGCGTCATATAAGATAATGGAATGAAAACCATCCATAATTCCTTTAATGAGCAACATCAATGGTGCAGCTAGTGAAGCTAGAGTAAAAATGATGAAGGTTAATACGAGCAAAATGCATAAAAAAGCTGGTATTATAACAATAAAAAAGTTAAGCAAACTTAGCCCCATTACTGCTACAATTGCGGATGAAATATTCATTAACGACACTTTTTGATGTGCATTTTCTACACTGGAAGTAGCTGTAAGTTCCTTACCTATTAATTTTGGATTACCTAATTCTTTACACACGTCTGATTCAGACTTTCCCTCTTGCTGTCCGCTATAAAAATGCGTATCGTATTCATTCAAAATATCTTCTTTTTCTTCTTTATTCATATGTTTCAAATGCTTTTTAAGTTCTTTTAAATAATCATTTTTATTCATTCATTCTCACTCTCCTCAATGAAATGTTCTACAGCTTCCGTAAACAATTTCCAATCCTCCTCTAATTGATTAACTCTCGCAGCCCCCTGTTGAGTTAATTGATAATACTTTCGAGACGGACCTTCAGTTGAAGGTTGATAATACGTACTCAGTTCCCCACTTTTAACCAAACGCCTTAGCAGAGGATAAACTGTACCTTCAGCTATGGTCATATATCTGGAGATATTTTGTACAAGTGAATAACCATACTGATCTTCTTTTTTAATAATTAGCAGAACAATTAATTCTAAAGCACCTTTCTTAAACTGTACATTCATATATCTACCTCCTCAGTCGTATAAACAGTATTAAACTATACACAGTAGTGATTCAAATTAACTATAGCATCCACTACTATACATTGCAAGGTACTGAGTTTAATTTATTAATACACACGTCTTTATTCAAATTACACCATCTTTTATTGACAAATTATAAAAATCAATATTTTTAATATACTTATATCATTATTTGGTAAACTGGATTTATTTCATTTGTGTATGTATAATGTGTATTATGGGACTTTATAAGGTTTACATTGATTTACTTTAATATAACTAGTTATAAAGGGTTTCATACAAAGGGGGCTTTTAAATGATAGAATTTGATGCAATTACCACATTATGTTTGGCATGTGTTTTATATTTAATTGGTCAAACAATAATCAACCATGTTTCTATTTTAAGGCGAATCTGTATTCCAGCACCTGTCATTGGTGGTCTTTTATTTGCAATATTAGTGGCTATATTAGATTCATTTAATATCGTTAAAATAAAACTTGATTCGGCGTTCATTCAGAATTTCTTTATGCTCGCTTTCTTTACTACAATTGGACTTGGCGCATCATTAAAACTATTCAAAATTGGCGGAAAAGTCATGTTGATTTATTTCACTTTTTGTGGAATCATGGCTATTTGTCAGAATATTATTGGTGTATCACTCGCTAAACTCTTAAACATTAAACCTTTATTAGGTCTTACAGCAGGTTCAATGTCAATGGAAGGTGGTCACGGTAATGCTGCAGCTTATGGTAAAACCTTACAAGATATGGGTGTAGATTCTGCAGTTGCAGCTGCTTTAGCAGCCGCTACACTAGGCCTTGTATTCGGTGGACTCATTGGCGGTCCCATCGTTAAATATTTAATAAAACGCTATGATCTTAAGCCAGAGCATCGTGACGATTCATTTAAAAATTATGGTGTCGTTGAATACAATCAATCATTACATACAAAATATAAACCTATTCAAGTCTTTTTTATACAATTTTCTATACTCGTATTTTGCATGGCATTAGGAACATATATTGGCAATACTTTTACCGATTTAACCGGAGTTAATATTCCAATGTATGTTGGTTCAATGTTTGTAGCAGTAATTATTAGAAATGCTACAGACTTTATTGGTTGGGATATCGTTGATTTAAAAATGAGCGAACAAATAGGTGATATTTCATTAGGCATCTTTTTATCATTAGCTTTAATGAGTATTCAATTAACTCAAATATATTCTTTAGCTATCCCACTAATCATAATTGTTCTTGTACAAGTCGTATTTATGGTACTATTCTCGATTTTCATATTATTTAAAGGACTCGGTAAAGATTATGACGCTGCTGTTATGGTAGGAGGATTTATTGGTCATGGTCTGGGAGCAACACCAAATGCGATGGCTAATTTAGATGTTATCACTAAAAAGTTTGGCAACTCCCCTAAAGCATATTTAGTAGTTCCTATTGTTGGTGCTTTCCTCATCGACTTAATCGGTGTAATTATTGTTATGAGTTTTATTCAACTTTTCAGTTAAATAATTAACCTTTTTTATTATAAGTACAAGCTTTATAATAAAAACCCATTATATTTCGGCATAACAATAAAAAACGATAATTCCTATAAATCTCACTTGGGAATTATCGTTTTATTTGTATGTCGAAATTATTACAATATACTATCTCATTTTTTATTTTCTATTTAAATGAAGGCCACGTTGATTGATCCATGATATTAACTCCGGGCTCATTACGATATCTGCTTGTCGTAAACGCTCAATGTTCGGCGCATCTAACATCGTCATAATTTTTTTCATATGTTGAATAAAAGACTCTACATAGTCCACGGTATTTGTGATACCTGATTGTTCTACTTGATTTAAAAACGGTCGAGACATCCCTATTGCTTTTGCACCTAATGCTAAACATTTTACAGCATCGAGTGGCGTACGTAAGCCACCGCTAGCAAAAATATTTAATCGATCTTGAAATTCAGTACTCTCAAGTAAGGATTCTACGGTAGATTGTCCCCACTGAGATAAATAATTCATATCTTTATTCGAACGTCTTTCATTTTCAATATCAACGAAATTAGTTCCACCGCGCCCACTGACATCAACATAGTTAACACCAATATCATATAACGCTTGTAATGTTTCTTTACTCATTCCGAAACCAACTTCTTTAATAATAACTGGAACATCAACGCGTTTAACAATAGATTCAATATTTGACATCCATGAAGCAAATTCACGATTCCCTTCAGGCATGACTAATTCTTGAGGTGAGTTCACATGAATTTGTAGCGCTTGAGCATCTAATAATTCAACCGCTTGTAGAGCTTTATCCACTGGTACATCGGCACCCACATTGCTGAAAATTGTTCCTTTGGGATTTGTTTTACGCACAATGCTAAATGTTTCAATCATATTAGGATTGCGCAAAGCTGCATGTGTTGATCCCACCGCCATTGCAATTCCAGTTTCTCTAGCAACAATTGCTAATTTTTCATTAATTTTTTTTGTCCAATCACTTCCACCAGTCATTGCATTTATATAGATTGGATATGCCAAATCGAATTTCGTAGTATGACTTGTCATATCGACCTGACTAACATCAATACTGGGGATGGAATGATGAACAAATCTCACTTTATCAAAATCTGAAACCAGCGCATCTTTCTGTGACATTGCGATTTCTACATGTTCATTTTTCCTCTGTTCTCTTTGTGAGTCACTCATTAAAACACCCTACCTTTGTTAAATTATTTATATATATAGTTTTAAAACCATTTTTTCTTTTTAAAGAATATGATTAATATTATTGTTATAATTAGCATTAGAGTTAAGCACACGAAATAAGCATAATGCCATTTCAACTCAGGCATAAATTCAAAGTTCATTCCATATACACCAGCAATAAAAGTGAGTGGTGAGAATATAACAGATACAAGCGTAAGTATCTGCATTATACTATTCATCCTAAATGAGGTGAATGATTCATAATTTTCACGAATCTCATTCGTCATTTCTTGAGAAGTCCGAATAACACTTCTTTGTTTAATAAGATGATCATCAATATGTTGAATATACATTCTATGTTTGGCATCTTTAATTATATTTCCTTCTTGTTTCATTGTATCTACAACTTCTTGCATCGGAAATAATACGCGTTTGATTTTAATTAAATCCGAACGTAATTGAAAGACATTTTCCATAACGCTCTTACTATAGCGGTCATCGACATGCTTAGCTTCAAAATTATACACTTTATCTTCAATACCATAAACAAAGTTAAAATATTTATCCACCATACAATCCAGAATATGAATGACGATGTCTGCACAATCTAATTCACTATCATGATTTTCTGCATTGTGTTGAGCAACACGCTTTAATGATGGAAAATGTTTGTGATGGTATGTCACTAAAACATTACCTTCTAAAAATACACTTAGTGAGATTGGTGAGTAATCATCATTAATAATACTATGAAATATCATATATTGATACGCGTCATATTCTTTATATTTAACTCGTGGGTCACCATTGATAGCATCATCTATTTCTAAGTAATTGAAATCAAAATGATTTTTTAAATACTCATTTTCTTCATCAGTGGCATTTTCAAAATCATACCATATAATCGTTGCATCTTTAGGAATCTCTTTCACATTTGAAACTAATGTAAGAGGTTGCGATAAAGATTGAAATCTAACGGTCACCGTCATCTTTCTTACCCCCTCATACTTTATAAATTACATTTTATCATGAATTATGTTACATGTATGTGCTTTTTTCGGTTAGTATAGTGTTATAACTAAGGAGGTTAAATAAATGAACAAAACATTTACCGTAACCCGAACTGTGACAGAAGAAGCTATAGATGATAATAATCATATGCATGACGCATATTATAATATTATTTTTAGCGAAGTCATTAATAAATTCAATGAGGTTCATGGTTTATCATGGCCAGAGAGAGACCGTCTACAATATACAGTTTTTACTGTTGAAACACATACTACTTTTTTACATGAATTAACACTTGGTCAAGAATTCAATATAGAGTTATTCCTTTATAATTACGATGACAAACGAACTCATTTCTTTCTGAGAATGTTAATTGATAATCAAGAAGTTGTTGCAACCAATGAGGTCATGATGTTAGGAATAGATAGGACACAACGTCGTGCTGCACCATTTCCAAAACATTATCTGAATGCTATACAAGATTATGCTCATAAGCAAGAAAAAATTGAATGGCCACCACAATTAGGCCACTCAATTGGAATACCATATAAAGGAGAATAATAATGTCTATAAAAGAAAAATTAGTAATAGAGCTCATGAATTTAAAAGACACTGTAAAATACGAATTGTCAGAATTAAATGAACAACAATATTTGTTTATGAACGGCCCAGCACCTCAGTTGATGAAGCGTGCCATGAAAATGAGCTATATTCTAGGCCAAAAAGAAGCGATTGATCACTTTCTATTACTCATCGACACTTGCCATGAGAATGTCTTACTAGATAACTGCCAAGACTATCAAAAACAAATTCAACATAAACAATTCTCTTTACAAGAAGATATTATTCACCAAATAAATCAGTCAAAGGAATTCGAATCATTTTTATCAACTTATTATGTAAATAAAGGTAAATATGATATCACCAGCAAAATAAAAACATTACTTGAATAAATACTATTGTTTAAATAAAATGATTATCTCATACATCACTAGCTGATAAGCATAGCATTGGTAATTGACTTCATCCTTCCTTTTAGAACAACATTCACATCACTTTTAAAATACAGTTAAAAATCTATTCAATTCTTACTCTAAGATTGATTTAGTGATGTGTTTTAACACCTTGTGAGATTGGCGTATGGGATAGATAGGAAAATCATGCACCATTTTAGGATACTCTTTAAACTCAACATCGTTCCCACATTCCTCTAGAGCATGAGTAAATGCATGCATGTCTGGGCTTAATATTTCTCTGCCACCTCCATACATATATATAGGTGGCAACCCTTTTAGAGTACCGTATAATGGTGATATACGCGCGTCTGATAAAGGTAAATCATTCGTCCAAGATTTCATGAGTTGATGAACACCAAATCGACTAACTAAGATATCATTTTCTTCCAACGTTTTCGTAATATTAGGATTAGTCAAAGTGGCATCTAAAAGCGGTGAAAGTAAAAATAACTTTCTAGGCACTTCTTGATTATCATTGATAAGTGATTGAACAAAACTTAATGCTAGTCCTCCACCAGAACCATCCCCCATCATAACAATGTTGTTCGCACCAACTTCTTCAACTAATTGATTATAAACGTCACGAATCGCTTTGAACGTTTCTAAGTAGTGATAATCTGGTGACTTTGGATAGATAGGTAAAACGACCTCATGCAATGTATTTAAAGTTAGTTTATCTAAAAGTCTCCAATGAAATGGAGAAGGTTGCAAAGTATTATATCCACCATGCAGATAGAGTATCTTTTGATTTTTCTCATGTCTAAAATTAAATCTAAACACTTGCATATCATTAAGAGTAAGTTTATCTAAATTTGACTTTACATTAAGTGTCGCAGGTTGCTGATGTTTTTTACTATTTTCGATACTTCTCTTTTCTAAAAAATGTTTAACTTCATCATCATTACTAAAAAATATCGATCTATTGTGAAGTATATATTTATTAACCACGCGATTCATCATTCTATTTTTCATTAATCAATCAACCTACCTCTATTTAAAATTTTAAATTTAAGAAATAATTTGTTTAAATATCTATATACCTTTGCTAAAAAAGATATAATGATAAGTATGTCATTTTAAAGAAATATTTTTTAATCAATACTTAGGATACTAGATTAAACCCAATTATAACAGACATAAAATTAAAAAGATAAACTTAGTAAATTTGCATCTAAAGGAGGCATTTAAATGTCTGAAACATTACAAAACCAAAGACAATTCAACTCTCAATTTGAACATCAAGAGATCCATCGTGGAAAAAGATATGGTAAAAAGAAACGCTCATGGGTAAGTCTCATTATTCAAGTTTTCGTTTTAGTATTAACTGCTATTACTGGCTATAGTATGCTTAAACAACCTATATTTAAAATTTCATTTGTAAATGAAACTATAAATTTCCATCAATTAAGAAATTTTCAAGATACAGTTACGCAAATCGGTAATTTGAATTTAGGTAATATTGATCAATTACAACAGTCTGTCGATAATCTCATCATTATATTTAATATTTTCTTTGTCCTATGTCTGATTAGTTTGTTTATAACCGTAATTACAATTATTTTTAATCGCACAGCACTCAAAGTAGTCAATATATTACTTTTAGCTATTATGCTAGTCATTACATTGTATTTCAGTTATATCATACATACAATTGCTCAGAAAATTTCCGAATCTCTAAAACAATATTATTTAACAGTATCACCAGAACAAGTATTAACTGAAGCAGATGCGATTCACAATGCACTGATACTCATTGGATGTAGTATTGCGTTATTGATTGTAAGTTTGTTTTTCCGTAATCGTTTACCACGTATTAAATAAAGATGATTTTAATGTTCTTTTAATACGAGAATCATCTCTTTTGTTTATGATTCCGAGACATAAAGTTTCTGGATAAGTGAAAAAGACAAATTCTATTGAAATAATATAGAGTTTGTCTTTTTTTATAAAAATAACCACCTAGACGCTCTTAACGTCGTAGGTGGTTATTACATCTCTTAATTATTTATCTTGTTGCGAAGGATAATCTTCAGCATTTGCTTTTTCAGCTGATAATTGAGCCTTTTTCTTGCCCTGTAAGAACAAGCTTAATATCAGTGCAATCGCACTAATAATTGTAGCAACAATAAATGCATCATTTACACCTTCTACAGATGCAAGTTTATTGACATGTTCGAGTAATAATTTCATTGCTGCTGACTCACCACCATACTGTTGGGCAAGTTCACGCATATGGTCTTGAATGACAGGATTCGTTTTATCTAACTCTTCACTAAAAGCAGAAAGATGATTTGTTTGTTGTGTCGTCATGACCGTAACCAAAATAGCTGTACCAATTGAACCAGCTAATTGTCTCATTGTATTAACAAACGCATTACCATGAGAAATTAAGCGTGGTGGTAAAGCGTTCATACCTGCAGTCATAATCGGCATCATTACAAATGCCATACCAAATGAACGCACAATATATATCCACATAATATGGAGATATGTTGTATCCATGTTTAATTTACTTAATTCCCATGTCGCATATGTCATAATGCCAATACCAAATATTGCTAATGGTTTAATACCTATTGTATCTAACAATTTACCTGCCACCGGACCTAATGCTCCCATGACTAATGCACCTGGCAATAGTAATAATCCAGAGTCTAATGCTGAAAATCCTCTAAGATTTTGTAAATATAATGGAAGTAAAATCATTCCTCCGTATAAACTCATCATCACAATCATATTGATAACAGTTGTAAGTGTATAAGTTGGATATTTTAATACTTCCAAGCTCAACATTGGCGCTTTCATTCTTAGTTCTCTTAAAATAAAGAAAATAATGAAAACCGTACCAACAATAAACATTGTTACAATCTCAGTTGAGCCCCATCCTTTATTACCAGCTTCTGAGAAACCATATAATAAGGAACCGAATCCAATCGTACTATAAATAATTCCAGGAATATCTGCTTTCGGATTTGTTGTACTTTGATACAACTTAAACCAAAATAGACCAATTACGATAGCAATAATACCTATAAAGAACATACCGTAAAACATTACATTCCAATCATAATTTTGCACAATGTAACCTGAAAGTGTTGGACCGATTGCAGGTGCTAATATCATTGCAATACCCATTGTCCCCATTGCCACACCGCGTTTTTCAGGTGGGAAAATGGTAACAATAACGTTAGAACCTAACGGCATCAATATACCTGCGCCTATGGCTTGTAATACACGTCCACTCATCATAATTGGGAAATTAAATGAGATTGCACAAACTAAGGAACCTAATGTAAATAGTGCTAAACCTATAATAAATAATTTTCTATAAGAATATTTATTAAATAAAAAGGCACTAATAGGTATTAATATACCATTCACTAACATAAAACCAGTCATTAACCATTGACCAGTTGAGGCAGAAATATTAAACTCTGTATTTATTTTAGGCAATGCCACATTTAATAGAGTTTGGTTTAGAATCGCGATAAACATACCAAATAACATTGCCGCTAAAATTTTACCTCTAGTTATGCCTTTACCAAAAATAAAGTTAGACTCTTGATTTTTAATTCTTTCATTAACTCTACCTTCAGTAGAATTTGGATCGATAGGGTTCAACACATCGTTCGATGCGTCATCTTCCTCTTGGTTCTTATGACTTAACGCGTTTCTATCCTCTTTACTATCTGTATTGATAGATTGAGATGCATTATCTATTTCTGAGTCAAAGTGATTTTTTCGTTTTTCATCTTCAATATCGTTTGATTGCGTTGGGTCAGTATTTGACTTAGTTGTTTGTTCTAAATCGCTTGCTTTAAATTTAGATTGATTGCTTTCTCTCTTAGAATCTATTGTCGAACGTTGTTCCACTCTTTTGTCTTTATTTTTTCTTTTACGCTTAATTAAAAAGAAATTAATAAAACCAATGAGTATGAGCGCTACTACAATATATATAATAATGAAGGTCGCTGTCATAAAATGACCCCCTTAATTTTTATGAATTTTAACTTCAGCGTTCATACCTGGGACAACATTTTTAGATGGATTAGAATCTAAAGAGATTTTTACGGGTACTACCTGAGAAACTTTCGTATAGTTACCGTCGCTATTTGATGATGGCATCAATGAAAAGCTAGCTGCAGTCGCTTGGCCTACTTCTTCAACCTTACCTTTGATTGATGCTTTTTGACCGTCGATATCTACATCAACGTCGTTGCCTTTTTCTACGTCAGAAATATCTTTTTCATCTACATTAGCAGTTATATATAGATCATCTAAATTATATGCATATGCAATTGGGTTCCCTGCTTGAGTCATAGAACCTTCGATACCATCTGTTTTAACAATAGTACCTTTTTGTGGCATTTTGATGTTCATATCTTTTGATTGCCCATCTTGGCCTTGTGCTAAAACTTCTGCTACTTTATCACCTTTATCAAGTTTGTCTCCTTGCTTAACATTAAGAGATTTAATTTGTCCAGATGCAGGACTTGAGATTTTTATTTGATCTCCATCAACTTTTGCATTGTCAGTTGTCACATAACTTGTTGTGTTATGCCAGAACCAAAAGCCTAACACACCAATAACAACTAGGACAATGATAGTAATCACATTGATTAATATCATTTTTTTCATGAATATACCCTCCTATTTGCTTTTAAAATTCACTTTATCTATTATAGAGATGTGTAAATAAAAAATACACCAACATTTTTAATAATTGTGTTGGTTTAGAGTTTATTTATTTAAATTTTCTTTTTGATTTAGGTGAATATATGAAACAACGTGCGAAATATAAAATAATAAAAAGTTTAATCGAACTTTTAGAATACTATCCTTTTGATGAAATAACCATTAAAATGATATGTGCATATAGTGGCGTGAATCGCTCTACTTTTTATGATCATTTTCAAGATAAATATCAATTACTAGATAAGATCCAAAATTATCATTTAAACAAATATATATCTTTACTACAATCTTTCTATAACGATTTTCATCATATCAAAACAGATCAAAAAAAATTATATAAATTTTTCTTATTGATAGCCAAATATATTAAACGTAAAGAAGCGTTCTACAGAGCAACACTTGTAACATATCCTAATAAAGATATTGCATTAGATTACATTAACGCCACTAAAACATGTTATGAAAAAGTCATGAATAGATATGAAACCTCAATAAATAATAAACGTATGTTTATCATTTATTCAGTCGGTGGTCAAGCAGGTGTATTTATCGATTGGTTACGTAATGGATGCATCGAATCTCCTCAAGAGGTCGCTCAAGTTCTTTTAGCTAATACAATTAAATTACAACGATAAAAAAGCTAAAACTCATTGAAAAATCACTCAATTTTATCAATGAATTTTAGCTTTTTTAAATATCTTCACATTAATCAACTGTAAAACCATAAGAATTATTGCTGTAATAACGATAACGATTATATAAGGTATCGCATTACTGTCTCCCTTAATACCAACAAGTGGAGAGATGACGCCACCAAGTAAAGTTTGAAACAATCCCAACAAACTTGAAGAACTACCTTTGGCCCCTTTACTCTCATCCATTGCTATCGAAAATCCTAACGTTGCAATCCCTGTAACTGGTGCCACTAAAATCACAAAGCCACAAGAAAGTATCCAAAAAGTCCAATGGTTGAGTAAAGTTAGTGATACGATTATAACACCAATAACTTGTATAGTAGACATGATTCTCAGCAACAGTAATCTATCTATATAGTCAACAAGTTTTCCGGTTAATTGGCTTGAAATAATGAGTGTAACGCCTATAAAAGCAAACATAATACTGAAGTTTAATGGCGTTAAACCATAAATTGTTTGAACTATAAAAGGAGATGCAGAAATATAAGTAAATAGTAATACAAATGACACCCCTTGTATCAACATGGGTAATACAAAACGGGGTGTTTTAAAAAGTTCTTTGAAATTAATTAGCATCGTACCTATGTTACTACTTTCCCTTAGGCTCTTTTCAAGCGACTCAGGAACTTTAAATAAAGTTCCTATTAACATGACAATCCCAAACATTGTTAGTATTACAAATACAATTCGCCATGGCCCATAATTTAAAATGATACCGCCAAGCGCAGGTGCGATAATTGGCGCAATGCCATTGACAAGCATTAATAATGATAAAAATTTAGTTAGCGCATTACCTGAGTACATATCACTAGCAATGGCTCTTGAGATGACTGCACCTGCACCACCAGTTAATCCTTGAATAAATCGTAAAATAATCATAATCCATATATTTGTGACGAATATAATACCTAAACTCGCAATAGTAAAAATAATCAGTGAGAAAATTAATGGTTTTTTTCTACCAGTAATATCAGATATGGGGCCAGCCAAAAAATTTCCTAACGCTAATCCAATCATAAAAAAGGAGATAGTAAGCTGAGTTGTAGATGCAGAAATATCAAAATCATGACTAATATTAGGTAGTCCAGGTAAAAACATATCAATAGCCAATGGACCAAATGCTGTTAATGAACCTAAAATAACAATAAAAAGTAATGATTGATTTTCTGACTGATACACCCTTTTCAAGCTTACTCCTCCCTTTTAATAAAATATTTTGAATGTTTGATAAAATCCAGTCTATTTTTATAATTCTTTAACCAACTGCATATTACTATCATCATTATCTATTTCTAATTCATAATCTTTATTTATATAATTACCAATATGATCGATATGTTGAATAGTTGTTCTTACAGTATGTCCGTTTCGATGAACACTTAACACTTGCGGAGATATCATAGTCACGTTCGTTCGATTTTGGAAATTACTTTTCATTGATGTGTATATAGACGAATTCTTTTTAAAATAACTCGATATAAAGTTAAAATCATTCATATTAAATGCTGAATTCATAGCCGTTGCATAACCAGTAAAAAATTCAGTTAATTTATTTTTCAAACTATTTTCTTCTTTTTCTTTCTTCTCAACATAGCTATTTATTTTATCACTATCAAATTCCAATGTAACTTTCGTATTATCTTTCAAATCGTCTGCACTAATTGTTTTCGTCTCAGAACTAAACGTCTTACCTTTTGCCTTACCAGTTGCAGAAATCGTTATATCTTTTGTTTTTGGATAAGGACCAAATTCTTTAGAATGAGAATAAGTGAATGTACGGTCATTGATTTGAACTTTTTCTGATTTATCACTTAATTTATTCGCACCCTTAAATTTGATATTGATAAATGATTGATCATAATCTTCAGCTACATCTACGGTTTCAGAGTGGCTTTCTCTAAAGTCAAAATTTAAATGCCCATTGAATGTACCGTTTTCTGTAATTTTCTTAGCTGGTAAATGATATGTACCAGGAATAAATTCACCCAAAGGTGTATTTTTATTTGCTTCAGCAATGACAGTTTTCTTTTTACCACTTGTTCTAAATTCATATTTAGTTTCTACTTTAGGTTTAATAATTGGCTTTTTAGTCGGAGCTGTGAAACTCATATTATCAAAAATTAAATACTTTGTACCATTTTTACTTATCTTAAGTACATCTTGTCCACTTTTCGTTTGTATATAAGATGCCACGCTTGAATTACTTTTATTCAATTTATCTACAGTATTATTGATATCTCGAATATACTTCTTAATACCTACTTCTTTTTTTACATAATTAATATATTGTTGCGCTTCAACATCGTCTACTTTTTTATTTTTAGTACTCAATAATGTAGCAACTTTTTGTGAATCATTATTATCTACAGCATTAACTAATATCTTAGCTTGTGCATTAGGCGAATTATAATTTCTTAAAAGGAAAAATAACACGATAATAAGTATTAAGATAAATACACTAATACCTATCGGCACAATTTTACGAAGACGTATATTGGTAGAATTCTCATTACTCGATTGAGATGATTGGTCTTTAATCTTTCTTTTTTTCTTCTTAGTTAATAGTTGCCCACAGTTTGGACATTGCGATGTATCATCTTTCACTTGATGACCACAATTTGGGCATTGACTCATTTTATCACCTCTACTCATCTCACTACATTATGATTATATTTACATTTCATAAACACATTACCTACTCGATATATTTTACATTTAGCAATAATAAAATACAATTTCCATTACATGTAGTTTTCATTGTAATTCCATTAAAAGAAAGTTACAGACTTATCTAAATTATATAAATAAACGCTAATCAAAAACATACAGATTTAGTCTCATTTTTTTATTTTCTCACTCATATTATTATATTCCTATTCGTCTCTAACTGTATAGACTCTTTCACTGATTCTATCAAAGTTTAGAAGTATAAGATTGTATACGATAGTCGATAATTTCTAAAACCTGTCTAACTTTTTCAATTTCCTTACTGTCAAAGTCACTCGTCATATCACTAGCAATATGGCTCATAATCGCTTTTCTCTCTTTAATATATTTTTTTCCTTTATTAGATAATTTAATTATTTTAAGACGTTGGTCAGTATTGGAATCAGGTTTTTCTAATTTAACTAATTCAGCATTGAGCAACTTTTTGACTCTTCGACTAACAGCAGCTTTATTAACACCTTGTTTCTCTGTAATTTGCCCCACAGTTAACGCCTCTATACTAAGCATATTTAACACATGAGATTGCTCAGCTGATATGCCATACTCAGTTTGCAAGTCTTTAAGTAACTTTGCCGTTAATGTATTAACATCATTAATAAATTTTTCTAAAAATGAGATGTGATCTTCTATTCTTCTTACCATTTTTATCTCCTAATTAATCTAAACGATTTATATAAAAAAATTATGTTTAATCCTTTTAAATCATAGCAATAATACCTTAAAATTTAAACCATAAATATGTATTAAAATTACCATATTCATAAACATTGCTAATTATAATTTCATAAGCTAAATTTATAAGTAATATAACTACTGAGGTATCAAAACAATGTTACTTTTTTTATGTTTTCTAATCGAATTATTACTTATTGTTTTATTATATACGAAGCAATCGTTTACTCTTAATTTATTTAGTTTCATCTTATATAACATCATTGGTTTTGTTATGATGACTTATCATATGGTAACTGTATCAATACCATATGATATGTTTATCATTGTAATTGTAGCAATGATACTGTTGTTGATTAAACATCGTTATATTTTCAAGTTGCAAACAGGACGTTTTTTTATTTTACAACTTAGTCATCATTTTTATACTGTGGGGCTATTTGCTGTGAGTTGTTTATATATAAGTACTATTCCCCTAATTATCATTAATAGCTTAGCTTTATGGGCCGCTACCATTGCATTTAGTACAATTTATTCATTTATCGGATACTTATCTTGGTCTACAGCTTTTGAAAATCATCAATATTATAAACACGTAAAGTTAATTATGGTGCTTGGAGCTGGAATTTTCTCTGAAGAAGTGACTACGCTTCTTGCTGCAAGACTTGATAAAGCTTTATCTGTTTATCATTCACAACGGACTAAACCTATCATCATTGTAAGTGGTGGCCAAGGTCCTGACGAACCAATTTCAGAAGCACTTGCGATGAAAAGATACCTTATAGCTCACAACGTTCCGGAAAACCATATATTTATGGAGAATCAATCCACGAATACACGAACCAATTTCTTATACTCTAAATCTATCATTCATTCGATGATGCCTACTTCAAGTCATATGTTGTGTGTAACAAGTCAATTTCATGTTTTAAGAGCGCTTAAATTTGCTAAAAAAACTCATCTTTCTTTCGATGGCATTGGAAGTCGTACACCATACCACTTTTTGGCACAATCTATGATTATAGACTTTTTGGGTTTAATGTATCAATATAAAACAATACTTACTATTTATTTCGCTATGTTGTTTTGGCTTGCAATACTACAAACCATATAAATCCCTCTTAGCAAAATTGAATATATTTAAAGAAGCTTGCGACACAAACATGTCGCAAGCTTCTTTAAATTATAGTAAATTAAATGTGATATACAACAATTCCATAGTTGGGGTTCGAGGCCCCAACACAGAGAATTTCAGTACGAAATTCCTCGGACAAAGCAAGTTGGGGTTCGGGGCCCCAACACAGAGAATTTCAGTACGAAATTCCTCGGACAAGGCAAGTTGGGGTTCTAGAGTGAAATATCATTTGTTCTATCTATTCTATCCTACTTCCCTTTTAACTGTTTTTTATTTTACCATCGTACAATTGAACAATACGATCAGCGTATTTGAACAAGCTTTCATCATGAGTAATCATGATACCTATCATTTGGTTAGCTTTTATTTGTTTTCTGATCATTTCAACAACCTCTTGAGCACGACTAGCATCAAGACTTGCTGTGGGTTCATCTGCTAAAACAATTTTCGGATGATTCATAAGTGCTCTCATAATCGCTACACGTTGTTGTTGTCCACCTGAAAGCATATGTGGGTAGCTATTAAGTTGCTCTTCTAATCCAATTTTTTTTAATAATTCTTTAGCTCTTGCTTGAGCTTCTTTGCTAGACATTCCAGCTTCTTTACCTATTAAGGTAAGTTGGTCTAAAACTTTTAAGTATGGAACTAAATGAGAGGCTTGAAAGATAAAACCAATATCATTTAGTCTTAAGTGCGCTTTATTAGTATGTCGTTCAAATAAGGATTTCCCCTCGTATACTACATCACCTGATGTTTGAGATAATAAACCACCTAAAATAGTTAATAAGGTTGTTTTTCCTGAACCTGAAGCGCCATTTAAAATGATGAATTCTCCATCTTTCACTTCAAAGTTAATGTCTTTTAACACTTCTGTTTTTGAGCTTTTTTCACCAAATGTTTTACTTATGTCTTTAACAACTAGACCCATTATTGGCCACCTCCAATAGCTTCAATAGGATCAATTTTAATTAACTTAATAAATGATAATGATGTACCGATTAATCCAACTATCATAAATACGACAAGTACAATGATTATATTATGCATATCTATATGGAATGGCATTGAAACTGGTAAAATTTGACTGATGAGAAAAATGACTACTTCTGCTATAGCTACACCTATAAATGTAATCATTGAAATTTGTAAAATCAACGATGTCAATAAATGCTTTGTAGTTATACCAATTGCTTTTAAAATACCGATTTCAGATGTCTTTTGTATCGTCATTACATAAAAGAATGCACTCAATACAATTGCAGTTATAATATATAAACTAATAATCATCATATCCAATGGTGTTTGCTCTGCTTTATAACTTGCGATATTACTTGTTATATTGTCTGTAGTTGCTGTTTGAACGCCTTTGATGTGATTTATTTTATTTTTATCCGATTTAGATAATTGGTTCGTAACATAAAATGTTGCGACATTACTACTTTGTTCTATTTTGGATTGGTCCATCATAACAATGTTACTATGAGAATACATCGTGTTTTTTAATATACCTACAACTTTATAAGTTGTATCGTCACCTTTGACTTTAACTTTATCGTCTAAATAAAGACCTTCTGCAGTTAGTTTTTCATTTATTGCTATCTGATTTCCATTTTTAGGATAATGACCAGATTTCAAATTTGGCTGATGATTTTTCACGCTATTTATAGCCATCACGTTTTCTTCGTTTCCATTGATTTTGAAAGTTTTACCTGCCATTTTAAAAGGTTTTTCATCAATAATTTTTGAAATATTGTCTTGTTTACTTTGTGATAGAATAGATTTTTCTAATTGTGGTTCTTTCATTTTTTGAACAACAAATTGATTACCTTTAATTTGATCAAATATTGATATATTTTCTCGTGCTAGGCCTTGAGCAAGTCCACTGATAAATAAAACCATAATCGCCATTAGAAAAATAATGAACATGATTAATATAAATCTGAACTTATAAAATTTAATCTCTTTCCAAGCTAGATTCATTGATATCCTCTCCCATTTCTTTATATGTTAAGTTTAAGAGGAAAATATGAACTCAATATGAACAAGTGTGATTTTGTTCATAATTTGTTTTAACGTAGTATAATCATTAAAAAGTATAGGAGCGTAAACATATGATTAATTGCTTAATCGTAGACGATGATAAAAAGTTATTGCAATATGTTTCAAGTCATTTAGAAAGAGAAAGTATTCAAACACATACTTTCACAAGTGGAGAAGCATCACTAGATTTTCTTGAAAATAAAAATGTTGATATTGCGATAGTAGATATTATGATGAGTGGAATGGATGGTTTTGAGCTTTGTCAGACTTTGAAAGATGATTATCATATTCCTGTCATAATGTTAACAGCTAGAGATGCATTAAGTGATAAAGAACGTGCATTTCTAAGTGGGACTGACGATTATGTCACTAAACCTTTTGAGGTTAAAGAATTATTATTTAGAATTAAAGCTGTCTTAAGACGATATCAAATTAATGCTGATAACGAGTTACAACTTGGCAACTTAATATTAAATCAGTCTTACATGGAAATTACTGTGGGTTCAAAAACGATGAATCTTCCAAACAAAGAATTTCAGTTGTTATTTTTATTAGCCTCTAATCCTAAACATATTTTCACTCGAGATGATATTATTGAAAAAATTTGGGGCTTCGATTATGAAGGAGATGATCGTACTGTTGATGTTCATATTAAAAGATTACGTCAACGTTTATCTAAATTGAAATCATCAGTATCAATTCAAACTGTAAGAGGTCAAGGATATAGGGTGGACCAAAATGTTTAAAACATTATATTCGAGAATTGCTATATATGCAATTACAGTCATTTTGTTTAGTGCATTAATGAGTTTTCTTTTTACGAATATTTATTATCACTTTCATTTGAAAGCTTCTAATGATGCAAAAATTATGCGCACACTCAAAGAAGCTCGTGAATATGAAAGAACACAAAAACCTAAACCTCTAGATACGTATTTGAAACATTTAGGTCAAATGAATTATCAAATTATGACTGTCAACGAACATGGAACCAAACATTTTTATGGGGAAACTTTTCGTAAAAATACTATAAGTCAGTCTGCAATCAAAAAAGTGCTCAACGGTGAAGATTATCATGGTATTAAAAATAAACCTTATGCATTTTTTGTAACAGGGTTCTTCGATAATGAAACGGATAATACAGTAGGTATTCAATTTAAAACAGATGATGGGGCATTAGCAGTTTTTATGCGCCCAGATATCGGGGAAACTTTTAGCGAATTTAGAATTTTCTTAGCTGTGTTGATAACACTTTTACTTATTATTTCAATTTCACTAGTCATTGCATCAACATATTCTATTATTAAACCAGTGACCGCATTAAAAAATGCAACAACTCGAATTATGAAAGGTGATTTCAGTACGCCTATCAAACAAACACGTCACGATGAAATCGGAACACTGCAATCACGTTTCAATACAATGCGTCAAAATTTAGGACAAGTAGATCAAATGAGACAACATTTTGTCCAAAATGTATCTCATGAAGTTAAAACACCGCTTACACATTTACAACGATTGCTTACTCAACTTGAATTGACGCAAAATGAAGAAGAGAAACAACTATGTATCAATGAAATGTTTGAAATCACTAATCAAGTAAGTGAACTAACTAAGGAATTGCTACTTTTATCTGAATTAGATAATGCTTCCCACCTTATTTTTAACGATAATGTTCATTTAAATACTTTAATAAAGGATATTATTAGACATGAACAATTTCGAACTGATGAAAAAGATTTAGTTATGTTTACTGAATTAGAAGATTTGTATTTCCGAGGAAATGAAAGACTATTACATCAAGCTTTCAATAACCTCATCATTAATGCAATGAAATATGCTCCTCAAAATAGCATGATTAATATCACTCTAACTAGTACAAATCACTTGATTATATTTAATATTGAAAATGATGGATCGATTGCAGAAGAAGATGCGAAACATATCTTCGATCGTTTTTATAAACTGAGTGACGAATCTAGTAGTAATGGTCTAGGTCTAGCCATTACCCAATCAATCATTCATCTTCATCATGGTAGCATTACTCTCACTTCAGATGATAAAACACAATTTATTGTAAAACTATTTATTTAGTATGTATTCTTTAAACTATCAATTGGATTCATAACAAAATATGATGAATTTAAAACATTTCATTAAATAAACTATACACCACATATAAAACCACCATTACATGATAACTTATTTTTAATCATTTAATGGTGGTTTTTTAAATACTACTTTACATTCAAGTATTTTTTTACTTCTTCGTTTATTGAATGGTACATATCTTCATGCTCTGACAATTTTAAACCAAATGATGGGACCATTTCTTTAATTTTTGGTTCCCATGACTTAAACTCTGATTTGTAACAACGTTGCAAGACTTCAAACATGATATCAACAGCAGTCGAAGCACCAGGTGAAGCACCTAATAATGCAGCAAGTGAACCATCTTCTGATGTTATTACTTCCGTACCAAATTGTAATTGACCTTTAGACTTATCTGTATCTTTAATTACTTGAACACGTTGACCTGCAGTAATTACTTCCCAATCTTCATCTTTCGCTTCTGGTAAGAATACACGCAAATCATTGATCCGTTCTTCATTTGAAAGCATTAATTGAGAAACTAAATATTTCGTCAAATTAAATTCTTTTACGCCAGCACTTAACATTGTAATCATATTATTGGGTTTCACAGATTTAACTAAATCTAAATATGAACCGTTTTTTAAGAATTTTGGCGAAAACCCTGCAAAAGGTCCAAATAGTAATGATTTTTCACCATTAACAAATCGTGTATCTAAATGTGGAACTGACATTGGAGGTGCACCAACCTCGGCTTTACCGTAGACTTTTGCATGATGTCTATGTATGACATCTGGATTTTTACATCGTAAAAATAAGCCACTTACTGGGAAACCACCAATGTGTTTAGATTCCTTAATCTTTGTTTTTTGTAATAAAGGTAAACTTGCACCACCAGCTCCGATGAAGACGAACTTAGATTCATAATTCATTACATTTGATGTATTTAAATCTTTAACCACAACTTGCCAGTTACCATTATTTAATTTTTTTATATCTAAAACTTCATGTTTATAATTAATGCCAACATTTTTTTGTTGTAAATTAGCTATTAACTTTTTAGTCAAAGCACCAAAGTTAACATCTGTACCTGTCTCGTCATACGTGATGGCAATTGCTTCATCTGATTGGCGTCCTTCCATCATTAAAGGAACCCATGAGTTAATTTTTTCTGGATCTTGAGAAATTTTCATTTTTTCAAATAATACATTTTTCTGTAAACTCGCCACTCGACTTTTTAAAAATTCAACATTTTCTTCCCCTTTAACAAAGCTCATATGTGGCACTGATTGAATAAATTTATCTGGACTTTCAATATGACCTTCACGTATTAAATAAGCCCAAAACTGTTTAGATAATTGAAATTGCTCGTTGATATGAATTGCTTTAGTAATATCTACTGAACCATCTTTACCTTCTTTCGTATAGTTCAATTCACACAATGCTGAATGACCTGTTCCCGCATTATTCCAAACATTTGAACTTTCTTCGCCAGGTTGACTCAATCTTTCGAACAATTGGATATCTTTTTCTGGTGTTAATTCTTTTAGTAAAGTTCCTAATGTTGCGCTCATAATTCCGCCACCTATTAAGATGACATCTGTTTTGCTATGTTGAGTATTCATAACAAACACAGTCCCCCTTTTTTATTAAATAAATGGAACGATTGACACTCATAGATGTCGATGTCTTTAATAACATTAAAGCGCTTTCTCTATATTGCAAAAAAATCTAAGCGTCTTTTAAGGAAGTGCTCATTTCTTCCTTATCATAACCATTAATTGAACTAATTTAATTATATATATAAATTGTGTTACACAAAAGAATAAAAGTCAACATTATGAGAATAGCTTCATTACACAATTCAAATTACAATTGTTTACATGTTACCCCTTATATACGAACTAATGTTATAATGACTTAAATATCATAGAAAACAATGAGGTGTTTTACGCAATGAAGTCGTTCACATTTTTTATGCATAATATTTATGCAATGGGCGGAACGGTAAAGTCGGTGACACAACTTGCAAATACACTGGCAGAAAAAGGACACCCTGTAACAATTATTTCAGTTTTTAGAGGCGCAGACTCTCCATATTTTGAATTACATTCAGCAATAAAAGTTAAAGTCGTAGTGGACTATCGCTTAAAGCTTAAAAATACTAGAGCTATTACGGCAAATCGTATCAAAAAGTATACCCCCTTTTTAAATACAAAAGTGATTTCTCAATTTGAGCCAGGTAAAAGTCAGTTTTCGAGTTATGTAGAGAAAAAAATGATTAAAGCAATCAGGCATACTAAAACTGATGTACTCGTTGGAACAAGAGCTAGCTTTAATATTCTCATTTCTAAATATGCTAAAGCTGAAATAGTGACCATCGCAATGGAACATATGAATTTTGATGCTCACCCTGATCAGTATCAAAAGGAAATTATTGCTGCGTACCGTAATATCAATAAGATTACAACGTTAACTGTCGCAGACCAGCAAAAATATCAATCACAACTTAAAACTCCTGTATACGTTATACCTAATATGGTTACCGAAAAAAGAATTGCTGCTCCAAAGAAAAATCGTATTATTAGCGCCGGACGTTTAGAATATGAAAAAGGGTATGATTTATTATTAGAGAGTATTCGTTTAATACAAGAAGACTTGCGTCAATTGAATTATGACGTTCACATCTATGGTTCTGGTAGTAAGAAAACATCACTTGTTGACTTTATTAATCAATATCATTTAAATGATTTGATTAAAATATATGAGCCAACGCAAGAATTAAATAATAAACTTGCACAAAGTAAAATCGTTGTTGTACCTTCACGCAATGAAGGTTTCGGAATGATTATTTTAGAGGCAATGGTGCAAGATAATATAGTAATAAGTTTTGAAGGCAATGTAGGGCCAGATTCAATCATTAACAACGGAGATAATGGTTATTTAGTAAACTATGAAAATGTGTCTGAACTTGCAAAACGTATCGATTTAACAACACAACATTATAATGAGTTAGATCACATCATTGAAAATAGTAAAGATACGTTGAAACAATTTAGTCCGGATCATATATATCAATTATTTATGTCTATGTTTAAATAAAAATAGGAGTGAGACTTAGTTCATTTAAAACGAACTGTCTCACTCCTATTTTTCAAATGAGAATTTATATAACAATTACATCATTTTAAAAGATTACCTAAACTCTCGACATCCAAAAGCAAAATATTGAAAGCCCGAAATGAATGACTTTATAGCTTCATTTCAGGCTTTGTATATGAAAAATACATTTCAATAAATTTTGATTTACAGAATGAATGACAAGATAAATGTCCAGATACAGATAAATACAAGTAATCCAATACTATAACGTAATGTCATTTTAAGTAGTTCAGATTCTTTACCTACTTCTTTAACAGCTGCTGTTGCAATGGCAATAGATTGTGGAGAAATAAGTTTCGCCGCAACCCCACCTGCTGTATTTGAAGCTACAAGTAGTGAACCACTTGTACCAATTTGTTGTGCTACAGAAGCTTGAATTGGCGCGAATAAAGAGTTGTTATTAACAACTGAACCAGTCATAAATACGCCGATCCAACCAAGGATTGGTGATAATATTGGGAATACGCTTCCTGCTTTTGAGATGCCTTGTCCCATAGCATTACTTAAACCACCATATGTTGTGATTTTTGAAATTGCTAAGATGAAACAAATTGTTATGATTGGTAACCATAATTCTTTAAATGCTTCAACAAATAAACGACCAGCATCACCAAAGTTAACTTTTTTAGCCATTAAAACAGTAATAATAATTGTAATTAGGATTGCTGTACCTGTTTGACCAATTAAGTTTAATGATAAAGTAATTGGTTTGTGTGAAATATTACTGAAAGTACCAGGTAAGTCAAAGTTAGCAACTAAAGCAGATAATTTACCTTTTGGTGCAAATAATGCTTTAAATGAAGGTGCACTCCAAATCATAACAATGACAGTTAAGATAATGAATGGACTCCAAGCAAATAAGACTTCTTTACCTTTAAGTTTTTTCGGTGCTTCTGGTTTAACATCTTTTTGAACTCTAAAGATATTCTTAGGTTGGAATTTCTTAGAGAATAAAGCTAATGCTAACATAGAAGCAAGTGATGGAATGATATCAGCTAATTCTGGACCATTAAACACTGTAAGTAATCCTTGTAAAACTGTATAAGTGACAGAAACAACAAGAATTGAAGGTAAAGTTTCTTTAATTCCTTTGAAACCATCTACGATAAAGATAAGTAAGAAAGGAATAAAGAAGTTAATAATTGCTAAAGTTAATGTTGATGTTTGTGAAACTCCCATCGCTTCTACATGACCAGGTAAGTTAAGTGTATCTACAACACCAACCGGAATACCAATTGCACCGAATGCACCAGATGCAGCGTTAGCTACTAAACATAACATAGCTGCTTGTAATGGTCTAAAGCCAAGTTGCGCTAATAAAAGTGCACAAATTGCAATTGGAACACCAAATCCTGCAGCGCCTTCTAAGAATGCATTAAATGAAAAACCAATTAAAAGAAGCTGAATTCTTTGGTCTTGTGAAATACTTGTAATACTGTCTTGAATAGTTGCGAATTGCCCCGATTTCAAAGTAATCTTATATAATAATACTGCCATAATAACAATATATCCGATTGGGAAGATACCTTGGAAGAAACCTTCAACAACTGCTCCAGAGGCAATTCCTACTGGTAATTTAAAGAATGGAATTGCAATTAATAATGTAACCACAAGGGTTGTGATAGCAGCATAAATTCCTTTCATTTTAAATACTGTAAGACACAGTAAAAATAAAATGATAGGGATTGCCGCAATTAAAGATGATAATAGTAAATTACCAAATGGATTAAAAGATTCTACTAACATATTGAACTCTCCTCATTAAATCTTTAGTCATGAAGACTAGGTAGACGCATACTGTCCCCTTATTAATATGTGATAAATACCTATTAAATCAGTACGATCCCCACAAGCATATCGTGACCATTTTCACAAGAAAAATATAACATTTTCTTATATAATTTACAATGGTGTGACATGAATGTAAAGGGGTGTTAACAATTAATAAACCTTAATATTTATAGTAGTTAAGCGCTTTAATTTCTCAGGTTAAAAACATATATATTAATTTTTATGTTATGTTTACATGAATTATATTATGCACCATGATAAAATAAAAGCTAACAAATATCGTTAAGAGATTGAAGGAAGATTTATGATAAAGCAAATAAATATTTCAAATATGGACAAATTAAAAGAGCAAATGGAACGTGCACTTAGCGACGGCTATACGCATGTCATCCCCTATTCAAATGAAATTCAAATTCATCAGTCCATGATTAAAGCTATCACTTTACCTAAGACTTCATTTATAGTTGACTATACAATTAACAATTATTATTTAAACGATTGTAAATACTTCGGGTTGGACTTTGTTGATTTTGAGGACTGGGTTAAAAATATTAATTTATATCCAAATGTTATTTATGAAATTAATTCAACATTAGAACTTATTGATAAATTTGAAGTTGAAAATATCTTTGATTTAGCATTATTAACAATTCTTAAAGGGCATATCGCAGTTGAAGGTCATGTCGTATTAGACTTTAAAGGACCATTAAAAACGAGCAAGGGATTTTGGCGCTCATTTGACCGTAATGATTTAACTTATAGAGATAAATTCTTCTTAAACACCATCGCTTATGCACATAAACAAAGAATCCCATTTACGCGTGTACCATTTAACGATCACGATAGTATTAGATATTATGATTCAGTACTACTTAGTACTAAATTTAAAGCTCCAAGATGGTTAGTGACTCCTATTAAGAATTATTCAGTTAAAAAACACAAAGAGATTAGCTATATTTATAAAAAGGATTCATCAAAACTTAAGAACCACGTCGTTTTTCTAGGATTTGATTTCGGCTATCGAGGAAACTCTAAGTATTTATTTAATTACTTTGTTAAACACAATCCTATGATAGAGTCTTACTTTATAACAGATGAGAGAACAGGACCACATTTTATTTCAACTAACGATGAAAATGTGAAGAATTTGATTGAAACAGCTACTTTTGTCATTACGGAAAGCTATATTCCTGACGACATTCACCCTAATGGTAAAATCATTCAATTATGGCATGGGACACCTATTAAAAAACTATTTTTAGATAGTAAAGAGCCACACCAAAATTTAAATATATATAACTACCGAGCTCGAAAATATAATAAATGGACACAACAAGATTATTTAATTGTAGATTCAGAAGAATCAAAAACATACTTTGAATCAGCGTTTCCTAGTCAAAAAATTGATATATTACCTGTAGGATATCCTAGAAATAATTATTTATTAAATCGTATCAATGATGTAGGTTTACATAAACGTATATTTAGTGAGATAAATATAGATCCTACTAAGCGAGTATTATTATATGCCCCAACATGGAAAACAAATTCATCTGATGATGATATATTTCCTATTAATGAACAGTTATTAAAACATTATAATGTAATCTATAAAGGACACGTCGAGAGTAAAAATGACTTGGTTCCTGAAGGCGTAATAAATCCGCCTAATAATATTGAAACGCAAGACTTAATTATTATTTCAGATGTTGTTTTAACAGACTACTCATCAATTATTTTTGATGCTTTAACCGTAGATAAAAAAGGTTGCTTATACACACCCAATCACTCTCAATATGTCGAAGAACGTGGCGTCTATCAAGACGTAATGGACACCTTAAAACCTATTTGGTATACCGATGCTGAACTATTAATAAATGATTTAATTACTGATAGCATCCCACAATTAAACAATAAATATACAAATAAAAATAATCAGTCATTTGAATATATTAGTAAACTTATTTCAAATCAATTGAAATAAGTGCTTCATCTTATTGATGATTTTCAAAATAAAAGTGAGCAAAGTCATTATGCAATACAGAAATGATTTTGCTCGCTTTTTATTGTTAGCTTAGTATGACTCATTCTTGTTGAATTTCACTATACTTACAATTAAGGTTGGAAGTTAGGATCTACAACAGTAGGTTGACCTTGTCGATTAAGCGTTACAATTGAGTAAGTATTACTTTTTGATGGATCTTTAAAGCTAAACACATATCTAAATCCATCTTCTGTTTGTTCTATTGAATAATCATTATATGATTTATTTTCGCTTCCATACATATTAGCTTCGTTTTTAGCAATGGAAAGTGCAGTTTCAAAATTTGGTAATTGTTGCAAAGCTTGACTGCGGTCGCCCTCAAATGGAGAAAGATATCGAGCAACACGTGTCGCATTTTCACTTTGGTATGGTGCTACATATTTATTCTGGTTATCTTGTACTGATTGCTGTTGTTTATTTTGATTATCCGATGAATTTCCGTTTGAATTTGTTGTTGGTCTTTCGCTTGTTCGTTGTTCTCCATCATTTGGATTTTGATTATTTGTTTGTTCTTTATTAGTGTTATTTTCCTGATTGTCTTGCTTATTATTTGTATCATTACGTTTCGAATCTTTTTTTGAGTCATGTTGAGATGATGATTTATCCTTTTGTTCTGTTTTAGAACTATCATCTTTATGACTTGATTCATCATTTCCACCATTGGAACAACCTACTAACATTAATGATAAAATCGTTGCACTTGCTAATACTTTTTTCATTTGAAACCGCCTCCTACTTTGTCTCTTTATCATGTTGAATTGAATTTCAATTAAAATATTAAAAAGGGCATAATATTAATTGCTCATTAATATTATACCCTATAATTATTAATTAAGTATGAAATTTATCATTGTTCCTTGATATCCTTATGAATTAAATCCCCAATATATTGAGATGCCTTACCATTATCTACAGAGCAAAATCTATCATAAAATGCATCTATTTTTTCTTGATATTGCTGTTGCACTTTATCTAAATTCTTTAGTTCTTTAGCTAGGCCATATGGTTCTGTATAAATAGGTCCTGGTAAATCTTCCATATAATTCATATAGAATCCTCGTAATCCCTTATCATATTTGTCTATATCATATGCAAAGAAAAATTGAGGGCGTTTTAAAATACCATAATCAAACATTACTGATGAATAGTCTGTAATTAAACAATCACTTATTAAAAATAATTCAGAGACGTCATTATAGTTTGAAACATCAATTGCAAAATTTTCATAACCAGATAAATCAAGTGCGTTAGAAATGAGATAATGCATGCGTAATAAAATCACATAATCATCTCCGAGTTCTTTATAAAGGTTGTCTAAATCAATTTTTAATTCAAACAAATATTTTCCTTTACTCACAAATTCATCGTCTCTCCATGTCGGAGCATACATAATAACCTTTTTATCACTAGGTAAATTTAAGTGAGTTCTAATTTCATCTAAATACTCTTGATCATTGGCTCTATTAACTAATACATCATTTCTTGGATAACCTATCTCTAATATTCTTTCTTCATCCATCCAAAAAGCACTTCTAAATATTTCAGTTGAATATCTATTTGGCGAAATTAAATAATCCCAACGTGATGTTTCACGATTAAAATTACGCTTATACTTTGGTGTCGTAGTACCCGGCATACGTACCACTTTCATATCATTCGCTAAACGTTTTAATGGTGTACCGTGCCAAGTTTGAATGTACGTTTGATTTTCTTTTTTATTTAAATAAAGTGGTGTACGCGCATTTGATACCCAATGACTTGCTTCCGAGTATGCTTGATAATACTCTGCTGAATTACGCTTAACCTTTTCAGCACTACCCGGTACGACATTTTTATCGGGATTCTTAAATGACCATATATAGCGATAATTAGGATAATACTTTTGCATATATTCATAAATATACTTTGGACTATCACTGTAATTCTTACCACCGAACGATTCAAAGACAATCGTTTTCGGTTTAACATTATCTTCTTTATCTGTTAAATCATACAATGAACGTTCTTTATTTTTTCTTCTTAGAACAATATTTTTAACATGTCGCAACGTTTTTCTAAATTGATTAACTTTAAAAGCTTTATCAGTTTCATTATTCATTAACAAAATTGTTTCAATTTTATTTATTAGCTTTTGGTTTTTAACTAAATGTACATGTAAAAATTTCGATAATTCAACAAGCGTATCCTTATGTGTTTGATAGCGTTCATTAATATCATATCGAGTTGGTTCAAATTCATTAGCAATTTTATTTCCCATTTTAGTGACAATAAATTCTCTAACTTTTGGATTTGTTGCTCGTTTAATGGCATCATAAAAGCTGTTGACGTAATCTTTAAATAAAATATCAAAATTTTGTTCACTTAATGTAAGTGTTTCAAATGGATCATAGACTTCCCCACGGAAATAAAATGGGAAGTTAAAAATACGTACAAACTTATTTACATACTTCATATATTCAAGAACAAATGACCAATCCACATATGTATTTAAATTTTCATTAAATCGAATATGATGCGCCCTGACAATAGCTGTTCTAAAAATAATGTTACAAGCTGACTGTTTTCTTAAAAATGAATTAATATTCTCTTTGGCATTAAAGTATTCAACCCTTACTCGATCTAAATCAACAAATTGCGGACGTTGTGTAGTAAAAGAATGTATTGGAGCAATTAAACCATCAGTATTATTAAACTTTTCTAAGTAAAACGTGATTGCATAAGAAGCTAATTCATCATCTGCATCTAAAAACATAAAGTAAGGTGTTTCTACTTCTTCTAATGCAATATTACGCGCATGTGCATGACCACTATTTTCATCTAAATCGATAAATCGAATGTTTTTATCATAGTCTTTAATAGCTTCATCCATTAATTTTTTACTTTGGTCTGTCGACCCATCATTCACAATAATCAAATTAAAATCTTGTGTACGTTGTTGCTTAATACTCTCTAAGCAACCTGTGATGTATTCCTCCGCATTATAATACGTGACAATAATTGTCAGTTTATTCATACTATACGTCCTTTCTCTTTATATTAAATCGACAACATCTTATAAAATTTAGGTTGTATGTTTGAATGTCACTATAATAACTATCATTACCTATTAAAAATATAAACCTAATCTGTATATATTGATTGCATTTTTAATTTCGATGACTTCACTTTGAATACAATTACATAGATATTGTACTAAAATTCAACGCTACAATTATATCTAATATTAATGCTAAATGCGAACAATATTAAACATAACCCTAGCTCATTTATATTTTATGATTGAACTATAAACTTTGTTTATAGTTTGTTGTAAGATCCAACTCCATAATCAAATCATTATCTACTACACTTCCAGTATAAAATTGATGCGACCCTGTAACTCTAAATCCTCTGTTTTTATAAAAGCTAAGCGCTTTAGGATTATGCTCCCAAACACCAAGCCATATTTTCGATTTCCCAAATTTGATAGCTTGATCAATAGCTAGATTGATAAATAATTGTCCTCTTCCACTCCCTTGAAATGCTTCATCAAAGTAAATGCGTTGTATTTCCAAATATGCATGACCTTTGTTTTCAGTCTGAGCATCATTAATGTTCAATTTCAAGAAACCTACTATATTTTGATCAACTTCATAAAAATAATGAAAAGAATTACTTTGTTCCAATTCTTTTCTCAACAAATCTATATTATATGCATCATTAAAAAATTGCTTGAAGTCCTCATCACTATAAGATTCTCTAAACGTTGTAAAAAATGTTCTTTTAGCAATTAGTTGTAGTTGCTCTACCTCAGTTATTTGAACACTTCTTATCCTTTCCCCCATTTAAATCCCCCTCTAAAACCTTAAAAAGTTAATTTTGTGAATTAGATGTGTACATTGACATTTTTGCTATTAATAAGTTTTAAATTTTCAAATTAAATTATACAATGAATGATATAAAGTTTGTTAGAAAAGCAGTTTCCTTATATTAAAAATAAAAACAGGGTGATATCAAGCGAATCATTAAATAATATCTTTAAAATTTAATATTGATTCAATTCATCATTAGAGGAGTGTAGAAATATGGTAGAAAAATTCAAAGCTTTTGTAGTCGATCAAGATGACAACGGTATTGTTTCAAATAGTTATAAAGAACTAACTAAAGATGACTTACCTGAGGGTGACGTTTTAATAAAAGTACATTATTCTGGCATAAATTATAAAGACGCACTAGCCACTCAGGACCATAACAAAATAGTAAAACAATATCCGATGGTCCCTGGTATAGATTTAGCAGGTACCATTGAGGAAACAAATGCTCCAGGCTTTGAGGTTGGAGATAAAGTCATCGTAACAAGCTATGATTTAGGTGTAAGTCATTACGGAGGCTTCAGTGAATACGCACGTGTTAAATCAGAATGGGTGATTGAATTACCTGAAGATTTAACATTGGAAGAAGCTATGATTTACGGTACTGCTGGCTATACAGCAGGTTTAGCTATAGAACAACTTGAAAAATCAGGTATGTCTATTGAAGGTAAAGAAGTGCTTGTACGAGGTGCCACTGGAGGCGTCGGAACGATTTCATTACTCATGTTAAATAACTTAGGGTATGATGTTATTGCAAGTACGGGTAGAGATGACGCCGAAGAAAAACTTAAAAAGCTTGGTGCTAAAGAAGTAATTGGCCGTTTACCAGAAGATAATAGTAAACCATTAGAGAAGAGAACATGGCAGGCAGCCATTGATCCAGTTGGTGGTGAAAACTTACCGTACATCGTCAAACGATTGGATAACAACGGAAGTGTTGCATTAATTGGCATGACTGGTGGTAACAATTTTGAAACAACCGTCTTTCCTTTCATTTTAAGAGGAGCAAGTATAATTGGTATCGATTCAGTATTTACTCCAATTAAACTAAGAAAACGTGTTTGGAGAAGACTTGCAAAAGACTTAAAACCACAACAATTACATGACATCAAACATGTTATTTCATTCGATGAAATCCCAAAAGCAATCGATCAAGTCATCAATCATAATAATACTGGACGTATTGTCATTGATTTCAATGTTTAAATAACTAAAAAACGTCATTGGATGCAAAAGCAAATGCATTTCATGACGTTTTTACTTTAATATTTAATATTTGATATACATACCTTTTGAATAAGGCTCAGTACTTTTAAACCCAAACTTCTCGTATAATTGATCTGCCGGATAATCTGCTATCAAGCTCACATATGTACCTTCTTCAGCAACACTCTCAATATACTTCATTATTTCATGCATAATTGTCATTCCATGACCCAAACCTTGATATATATCTTTCACAGCAATATCGACGATTTGGAAAACTGTACCACCATCCCCAATCACTCGCCCCATACCAATCAACATATCATTCTCATAAAGGGTCACATTAAAACATGCATGAGGAAGCCCCTTTATTGCCGCTTCAATCGATTTACTACTCATTCCAGCATTAGCTCTTAAATTACAGTAATCTTCGGGACTGGGTGCTTCAAAGTGAATCTTAGTCATTATCTATCACCTGTCTAGTTATTGAAAATCTAAATCCACTCTACCAAACATTTTTTAGTATTTCGACTTTATTTTTTGGGTTCTGTAAGAATAGCCTGTCTTAATAAGAAAAACAGTAACAGTAAACCTGCAAGCATACCTGTATGACCTATGCCTGCAAATCCCGCAAACATTTCGGGTGAAAATTTTTTACCAATAACTTGGAATGTACCTTTAACTGTCATCATTGAAATCGTGATTAACACACCTAAATGATACACGAAAAAGAACCAATTAAATAAGTAATAACTACTTAATTTAAATACTTTTTCAAGTGGTAATAAGAGTAAAAACATAAACATGCCTAAGATAAGTGTATGTGTATGCACTAAAGACAATTGCGTGTCACCCACAAAGTCATGCGCTTTAGTTAATTCTCTGTAGTAAAAGCCACTTAATAAACCTATGACCATATAAAATAAAAAAGAGTATAATAATCTACGCATAAAAAATCCTCCTTAAGATTATATTATAAAACATATTCATTTTTATTAAAGTGACAAAATCACGACTATAAAATAAAACGCTAGCCAGAAATTTAGGTAAATTCTTAGCCTCACTCTTATTTGTTTTTGTAAATTAATAGAAATGTATATTGAATTATTATCTAAAGACGTAGAACCTTTACATCAGAAAATACTATTCATATTCAAAACGATTCAATTAAATTTTTTTGGATACGCTTGTTTAAAAAGAGCAATCAACGAAATCACAATTGCCACGATAGCAACTATCCATAAAGCGATTGAATCACCTTGACTTGAGTCAGAATGAGTGTCATTTGGATTTGCTCCTTTTTTTACAGTTGTAGTTGGTGCAGGGTGCGCACTTTCTTCCTTCCCAGTCCACTTAACAACATCTCCATTATCATAAGTTTGAGTAGTGTTCCATTTGAATGTGCTTTCCTTTTTAGGATTAGCCACTACAATAGGAAATTCAATAAACTCATGGGGACCAATACCTTTATCTGTAGCAGTCCATGTTATTTTAGTAATGTTCCCTTTTTTATCTTTAAAAAATGATGTTTAAAACCTTCAACAGGTTTAACACTCTCAACGTTTAATCCCTTCGGCACATCTAATTCTACTTTCACTGTATAATCATTTTGCTCAACAGGCACCCTTACATCATACTTATCATATGATTCAGGTTCACTTTCATTAGGATTAAGTGTGACATGTGCATCAGCATACTTAAAAAATCCGATCCCCAAAAATACTATAAAAGTTAACAACAGTAATTTGCGCAACATCATTTCGCTCCTCAACTAGGTATATTTATTTGACTCATCATGATACCTGCAAAAATTAATATCATACCAATTAACAATTCAGTCATCAGTGCAAAACGATGGACCTGTTGTCGTTGTCTCAAAGCATGCATCGTTTGATAGAAACCTAATAGCATCATAGTAATAGTTCCTGCGATTTTTATGACAAGATAAATAGACCAAGCGCTCACATTATTCCTAAGTGTTAAAATATTCGTTTCATCAATAGCCATTAAAATCCCTGTAAAAACGAGCATAATCACAGCAATGATATTAACTTTTAAAAGCATACGTCTTACACTCGTCAACTGATCAATTTTCACTTTAATAGCATAACAAATGAGATAAACGAGTGAACCTAACCATAATGTTAGCCCTATAAGATGAATTGTTCTTATGATGATTGACCATAATGGCACTTGTTGTGACCACACGTGTCCAGACATACTTATCACAGCAATCATAATTATTGAAATGAGCCAGTATCATATTTTTTCCATATCCTTTAAAATGAAAAGTATAAACAAAATGATTAGTGAAATAGAGCTTAATATATACGGAAATTGCATTATCACTTCTAATTTAAATGATAGAATATCTTCTAATATATCAGATGTGAGTGTCATCATATAAACCACAAGACTCACGAGTACTGACATAGCCATAATCCATGCAATTCCTGATTGCTTGGGTAACACATTAATTTGTCTTAATCCTCGTTTCTTAGCAATACCATTTAACCAAAACAAGCCAATAAGTAGAAAGGTTGCACCTTCAGTAACATATCTTAATAATCCAAACCAAAATTTAGACTGTTCATAAAAAGGTGAAGATATATCTACATCTTTAGCCGTCACTTTTCCAACTGAAAATTCAAACGTATCTCCGACTTCATGTCCATCCGCAGATACCGTATGCCATTCAATAGTATTCGTGCCATTAACAATTTGCTCAGATGAAAATACAACTGTCTGAGACCATCCAGTTGTTATTGGTTTAAGTTCTTTAATCTTTTTACCTTTATCATCAAATAAGGTCACACTCGAGTATTTGGTGTTCACAGGTTCATTAAACTCTAACTTGATTGCTTCTGGTTTGTCTTTAATAACCCCTTGCTGTTGTGGTGTTGATTTTTCTAAAGTCGCATGTGCAGAAGCTTGCTATTGAAAAATAGGCAATAAAGTTATTAAAAACATAATAACTAACGTAGCACTATGTTTAGACATTATTTTTAACACCGACACCCCTCCTTTCATATAAAAATTTTGCTCCGTTTTTCATATTAGACATTATCACTCATCTTAACAATAACTATTCTAATTTTTTCGAATTAGACACAAATATAAAAATAGAAATTTTATCTAGTAAACTAAATACAAGTATATATAAATCATAAAGTTAATAAATCAATTAAGTATGTAGCAAAATGACAATTTGTAATATAAAATAAAGTTTATTCATTTTAGAATCACCTTACTAAGTGACCAACAAAATTTCGAAGATTGAATAAGTTGTATAAAGTTTATTATAATTAACCATACTATTAAATCTTAAGTAATCTACATATGCCTTAAAGATAAATTATATATTTAATGATTAATGTACAATCTAAAGTTATTAGTAGCTGGATTGATAATATAGCAAAATTCATCTACTTTTTCTTATACCTAACTATACAATAGGAATGTGATTCAACTTTATATATCATATTTAGGCCAAGAGAGTATGATATTTAAAAATTATGTCCGAAGTTTAAGAAGCTTGATGCCACAAATTTAGAAGTTTAAAATTTATTTAATTAACTTTAGTATCATCCTTATTCTAGTGGACGCTGAAAGGAACTATTAATTATGATTACAGCTTATAAACACGCACTTCATCATCCTTCACAAATTATTGAAACTGAAATCAATCATAGTGCTTCATGGATAAATGTAGTAGAACCAGATAGAGAAGAAATTGAAGGTTTGATGGAATTTTACAATATACCTGAGGATTTTATTCGAGATCCGTTAGACTCTGAAGAGAGTGCACGTATTGAATATGACGAAGATACGGGATACTCGCTAATTATTATTGACTTACCTATCGTCAATTCTACCAATCGACGTGTATTGTCGTTTGTGACCATCCCATTAGGCATTATTATTGGAAATGGTATCGTTATGACTGTTTGCGATGCTGAAAATGAATTTTTAGAAAACTTTGCTAAACAAGAAGATATTAACTTGAAATTTCACAGTCGATTTGCACTTGAAATACTAACAACAATAGCAAATCACTACAATAGAAATTTAAGATTGCTTAATAAATCTAGGATTCGTATTGAAAGAGAACTCAAAAATAACATTACTAACAAGCAGCTTTTTAAACTAATGGAAGTAGAAAAAAGTTTAGTATACTTCTTAGCTGCACTAAAAGGTAACGACACAATTATTAAAAAACTCTTTCGTCTTCCTGCAATCAAACGTTTTGAAGAGGATGAAGAGCTACTTGAAGACTTGGTGATAGAAAACAACCAAGCTATTGAAACGACTGAATTACATCAACGAATACTTGAGAGTATCACTTCTTCGTATGCTTCATTATTATCTAATGATATGAATAACATCATGAAAACATTAACGTTGTTTACGGTTCTTTTGACCCTTCCTACACTCGTCTTTAGTTTCTTTGGTATGAATGTACCCTTACCAATTGATGATCATAGTTACGTGTCTTGGATTATTGTTGTGGGAATTTCACTTATTCTAGTAGCTATCGTTAGTATCTTTTTATGGAAAAAACAAAAATTATAACAACAAATACCCTTAGTTATAGATTAGCACTCAATCTAACTAAGGGTATTATTATATGTTTAAAATTGTGTCAAAATTTTAAGTCTCTACTATGATTCAACAGCTGTCTTATTTGTTTTTCTTCGAGAAAGTACTAAAGTGACGACAACTGAAACAACAAATGCAATTAGCATTCCTATTAAGTAATGTAACCAACCAGCGTGTGTAGGATTTATAGATATAAATCCAGGTAATCCAGCTGTACCAAGCGCTATCGCTTTTACTTTGAAGAATGAAATATAAGCCGCACCTATACCTGATCCTGCAACAGCACCTATAAATGGATATCTCAATTTAAGATTGACACCAAACATTGCTGGTTCTGTAATTCCTAGTAAAGCTGAAATACCCGCCGCGGAAGCAACACCTTTTAATTTTTTATTTTGCTTAATGATAAAGAATGCAGCTAAAGCTGCACCACCTTGTGCAATATTTGACATCGTTGCGATTGGGAAGATAAATGAACCACCTGTTTTAGTCGCATCAGCAATTAATGTCGTTTCAACTGCAATAAAGCTATGGTGCATTCCTGTAATGACGATTGGCGCATATAATAAACCAAATATAAGTCCACCAATAGCTCCACCAAATTCATATAACCAAGTCAATCCATCAGATAACCAATAACCTAATTGACGAGTGACAGGCCCTACAAATAAAAATGTTATAAATGCTGTAATAAAAATTGATAATAATGGCGTCAATAAATTATCTAACACAGTTGGAATAACTTTACGTAACCATTTTTCAATCGTAGCTAAAATATATGTTGCTACGAGCATAGGTAATACTTGTCCCTGATAACCAACTTCATTAATATGTAGCCCAAAGACATCCCAGTGTGGAATAGCTTTTCCTTCTTCTAAAGCTTTTGGAAAATCATATGCACTCATCAATCCAGGATGAACAAGTATCATACCTAGAGCTGCACCTAAATAAGGATTACCACCAAATCGCTTAGCTGCACTAAAACCAATAAGTATTGGTAATAATGTAAAAGGTGCATTTGCAAATATATTAATCATATCAGCCAAGCCAGAAAATTGACTATGTACATCTATGATAGATTTACCATCATAGAACAAATCTTTAGCTGTGAAAATATTATTTAATCCCATTAACAAACCACCAGCTACAATAGCCGGAATAATAGGAACAAATATATCAGATAACATTTTCACAAATTTTTGGAATGGATTCATATGCTTAGATGATTTATCTTTAACTTCTGAAGTCGTAGATGCTTCTTTTCCAGTTATTTTTTCTAATTCATTAAATACTTTATTTACTGTCCCTGAACCTATAATAATTTGGTATTGACCACCTGTAGAGAATGTTCCTTTGACGACGTCCATATTAGACAAGGTATCTTCATCTACTTTACTCTCATCGTTCAATACTAAACGTAATCGAGTTGCACAATGTGCCATTGCATCTAAATTTTCTTCACCGCCAATTGCTTTAAGTATTTCTTCAGCAGATTTTTTATAACTCATATTCATCCTCCTTTTAGAACCGATTCCAATCACTTAATTATATTGTAACCGGTTCCAATCATTTACACAATACTCCTATTCATTTTTCTTAAAAAATATTAAACTAGCTTTAACATCTGCAGTTAAATCAATATCACTTTGGAGGGGATTTAGTTGAAAGAACGCGGAAAAATAGAAAAATTGTGGCGTGAAGAAAAATATCGTGTGCTATTTCATGATCAGAATGCATATCATTCGATAAGAACGTTATTAAAATCGCCTACCACATTGGGTGAAGTGAAAGAACATATAACGCACGCTTTAACCATTACACCTACAAAAGGCTCAGTTATCAATGCTTTTGAACATATGTGGGGGTATTTCAAAAAACAATGTACACAATATGAAAAACAACATAGCCGAGAATTAAAAGCGTTGTATATTGAAAATCAAATTGACTATTTTGAGCTGTTGTCTTTTTTAAAAAATTTAGCAGATAAATATGCTGTCGAGTACTTACAACAAAGTACCATACTCAATATTACAAAATGAAGTGACAAAATCATTTAACAATTATATTTCGTCAGGCAAGCACGAATACGTAAAACAGATCTTTATTTATATGTCAATTTTGGTTTTAAAATAAAAAACTGCCGGCACAGTGGTTTGATACTTTGCAGGCAGTTTAAAATCTGTACATATCCTTTATACAGAAAATCTTGCGAAAATGTACGCCTATAGATGATGACATCTATATGAAAATTCTACTCATCAAACCACTCACATTTATAGTTTATAAGTATGATTGAGAGTCTTTAAACTATTTGTTGAAAAGAATTAAAAGCGATATGAATACTTAATGAAATCTAAAACTTTACGGCGAGCACCATGACAATGCTTAAAATTTAAATTAAATGTTACTTTGGGGGAGAGTCATTTTAATTCAAAATTCTAATTGTTGCTACTTCAATATTGAACATAAACTTATGGTACATTTAAAACGTGCATAGATGTTGATTCTTGATGTTGAAATAAAATGTTTAACTTTCATCAAAACTACCCATATGCTAATGTTTATTCATCTTAATTTAAAAATTAATAATCAAAAAATAGAATTTTAATGGAGTTATTTTCGGATCATAGTGCTTGTGTTTTCTTGCTGTTGAATTCATTGATGTAATTGGAAAAGTTTTAAGAGATTACATAGGTATGAAACATTTTTGCTCAATTGATAATAAGTGCTGAATAATGACACATCAAACATGTTGAGTCTTGTTATGATCGATATCTCTTTTATTGTTCTTTCAATTAACGTTGAAATGAGCAGCGTGCATTTAGTTACAGTGACTTCGTTTTATAATTCATTCGAACTTCTCCTAAACCTCTAAATTGCTCTTTTAGATTTTTAAAAGGAAACGAAATCTAACATTAATTATGTAGTAAAATTCTCTTTTTGACTCTATCTAAATTTTCCAAAATAATGACCCTATATTCCTAAATCAACTTTTATATTGTGCGAAACTTATAATTTCTAACAATTTTCTGTATTTAGCCAAGAAAAATTTTATTTTTTACTATTACTATTTCTTTATCAATCGCTTATAATTACATTTATTATTCTATCAAAACAACTAAATAATTGAGCGAAATAGATATACACGGTCACATTTAAATTTAGTTATTCAATTCATTCAAGGAGCTAATGTAATATACAATGACATGTTTTTTAAATATATATAAAGAATATCATTCTCCCCCTGAACGCAATATTAATAGAATTATTCTGATGTTTTCACTTACAAATGACTTAAAAATCACTATTAATGGTGAAACAAAAGATTTAGGTAATCATATAGCTATCATTAATCAATCTGACATCTATTTTATTAATAGTGCTTCAAATCTCGTATTACTCTCTATTCCAGTTATTTATTTTTATAGTAAAGATAATAAATTTTTTAAATGTTATTTTGACAGACATTTATTACAATCAAGCAGTTTTGTTAAAACAATTATTTTACAAGCTATTCAACATTTAATAAAAGGAGAAAATCAAGATGAGCAATCCATCTCTAAAATAATACAAACGCTACTAAAAGAAGCAGTCATTCGATATAAGAAAAAATATATTCCTCAAATTGCAGTTAATCATTCAGTGTTTACTGAAGGATTAACATTTATTCATTCAAAAGTATCACAGTCACTTTCACTACGAGAAGTAGCTCAACATTGTAATATATCTGAATCTTATTGTTCTAACCTATTTGCAAGATATCTTAATATGAATTTTAAAGATTATTTTACAAGCTTAAAAGTGATTGACTCTATAAAAAGGCTACTTTCATCTGAGGACTCAATTAACGCTATTTCAGAACAATCTGGATTTAGTAGTCATACCAATTTTACAAATCAATTTAAAAATTATTTAGGTTGTAGCCCAAAACAATACCGAACGATTATCTCTAAGTTAGACTCCTTACCTTCGATAAGTTTTAGTGATACTGACTTTTCACAATATATTGATTTAATTAATCAATTTGAGTTTTGTGATCATTTGGCTACTGAAACGACTGAAAGAGATATCAATGAATTTTATCCTCAAGATCAGACTAAAAACTCTAAAGCGTTTATACGTTTTCAAAATTTCAACGAATTATTTCAATTTGTTTTTAATGAATATTACAACATTGATCTTACCTCCCTGCCACAAGCTGTAATTTTTATCAATGATATCACTGATATTTCGACGCGAGAGGTGAACTTTAATTTATTAAATCGATGCTTTGAAAAATTATTTGAAAAAAATATAGGTTTAGCCATGAGATTAACATCTACAAATGAATTTGAATCTATCAAAGAAATAATTTTATTATTTCTTAATAGCCACCAAGATTATAAAATGAACAAAAAAATGGTTAAATTTATGTTAGTCTTTGAAACTAAGAATATGTCAGTGAACGATATACATTTATGCCATTTAAAAATTAAAAATAAAAATAAAGCTATCCGTTATAGTATAACTGTTGAAGGATTACTACACCAAAATTTTTCTATTGATCGAACTTATGATATGATGAAGCGATTAAATTTCGATTACTATTTTATAGACATTGAAAATCTAGAAACCAAAAACTCATTAATTACCAAACGTAAATCGTACTTACATTCGTCCACACACTTTGAAAATTATAAACAATTTATATTAGATTCCGGTATACCTTCAACTAAATTTGTTTACAATAATTTATCTTTAAAGTGTTTTAAATATACAAACAATGGTACTTATCCACTTCAATTATCTGACCTTGTTTGTCATTTAGTCGCATTAATGCGTTACGGGGGTGGTGTAAGTTATCAACTGATAGAAGATGAGAGTCCTTTTATTGCCTTATTTAATCGTTATGGTAGTCCCCTACCTCTCATGCACCTCTATAAATTAATCGAACCATTTTTAAATGAACCTTTAGAGATAGCTAACAATTTTTTAATGAGTCGCAAAGATGGTAACTATCACTTTTTATTATTTAATAAAATAAATGATCGTTATCTATCTGATAGTCAACAGCGCTACGTTTTTAAAAATACATTATCAACCAACTCATTAATTATTATTAAAACGTTAAACCATGAGCATGGCGCAATTCAAAACCTTCTACCACAAACTAAACAACAATTTTATATTGAACGTAGTATTCTTGATGAACTTGATAAATCAAATCAACCAAAAACAGAATTAGCTATACAACATGACCATCATCTTCCTTTCCAAGTCACCTTAAAACACGATGAAGTCAAATATATTTGTTTTAAACCTTCTTAAAAATCATCATAAGGTTGTTTCGTTTAAATTATGTGTGATAAGGATATATACAATAATAAGGAGATGATAATTTTGAATAAACAACAAGTGACAAAAGCAATAGAAAAAGTATTAAATTCTTCAAAAATTGGTGTCCTATCAACAGCACATCATAATAAACCTAATAGCAGATATATGGTCTTTTACAACGATGACTTAAACTTATATACAAAAACGAATATCAATTCACTAAAAGTCGAAGAAATAGAAAATAATCCTGATGCTCACATTTTATTAGGCTATAACGAAACAACAAACAAAAGCTTTGTTGAAATAGATGCCACTATAGAAGTTGTCAAAAATCAAAAAGTTATTGATTGGTTATGGGAAACTCAAGACAAAACATTTTTCAATTCAAAAGAAGATCCTGAATTATGTGTACTCAAAGTTATACCTCGTTCAATTAAATTAATGAATGATGATGAACTAGATACGCCAGCTACAATTGAGTTATAAAATAATATCAAAATTTACCGTATTATAATCATTTTAGATTATGATGCGGTTATTTATTGTCTATTTATTGTCATTCATATCATCAAGCTCTATTTTATAAACTTTATTTTCTTTATACTACAATATATAATTGCAAAATGACTTAAAATTATGTATAAATGAATTAATATAGATAAAGGAGTTTTCAATAATGAAAAATAAAAAAGGATTAGGCATAGGTCTTATCACAATTATGGTTATCGTTTGTATTGTACTAGTAATCATGATGCTCGTGGGTGGTAAGAAAGATTCATACTACGGTATTATGAAAGATAGCACGACCATTGATAAAATGATAAATACTAAAAATGAAAAAATTGAAAAAAACGTAGAATTACCTAAAGATGCTAATGTATCAGTTAAAAAAGAAGATTTTGTGATGCTCTTTAAAGATGAAAAAACTGGAAAAATTACTAAAGTTAAGAAAGTTGATCACGATGACGTACCTCATGGTTTAATGTCAAAAATCCATGATATGGGTAATATGAAACACGGAATGTAGAAGTATTAAAACTTGCATTTAAATTAGAACAATTTAGCACAAAGATGATTTTAAACTAAAAAATCATTTTTGTGCTTTTTAAATTTACATTTTTTCAAAAATGCATAAGAGCCACTTACTATCATAGATTGTTTTGCTTCTGTTTGCATTTTTTCAAAAATGCATAAGAGCCACTAACAATCATAGATTGTAAGTGGCTCTAAAATGTCAGATATATAAATTTTTTAAATTGAATTTAAGTAGTTTTGACCTTTCTCTTTATCATAGACGTTTTCCCACTTAGCAATAACAACTGTTGATAGTGCATTACCAATAACATTAACACATGTACGAACCATATCTAATAAACGATCAACACCAATAATTAAAGCAAGACCTTGTGCTGTTATGTTCATAGAAGTTAATGTTGTTAATAAAACTACAATAGATACGCCTGGCACCCCAGCCATACCCTTTGAAGCAATCATAAGTGTGGCCATTAATACAAGTTGTTCAGTTAATGATAAATGTATATCATACATTTGAGCAACAAATAAAGCAGCTATAGATTGATATAAAGCTGAGCCATCTAAATTAAATGAATAACCGATAGGAATAACAAATGAAGTAACATCTTTTGGCGAACCAAAGCGTTCCATTTTCTTCATCATAATCGGCAATACTGCTTCTGAACTTGAAGTAGAAAAGGCAAGTAACAATTCACTTTTAAGTATCTTCATGATTGAAAAAATACTTATTCCAACCATTCTTGCAACAATTCCTAATACTACAATAACAAAGAAAACCATAGCAAATACTACAACAACTAATAATTTAAATAATGGAATTAATGCAGAAGCACCAAAAGTCATTACTGTCGTACAGATAAATGCAAATACTCCAATTGGAGCTAATTTTAAAATTTTATTGATCATCCAAAATACAGCTTCTAAAGTACCATTTAAGAATCCTTTAACGGGTTCTGCTTTTTCTCCTATCGCAGCTAATCCTAATCCAAAAAATACTGCGAAAAAGATAATCGGTAATAACTCACCTTTTGCCATAGATTCAAATAAATTCGTTGGCACAATATGAACTAATGTATCTATAAGATGATTACCATAAGTAGTCGCTTGTTCTGCTGAATGTGCAGATGATTGATATTTAGTAATATCGCCTTTAGGTAATTTATCTGGATCTAGACCTGAACCTGGTTTGAATAGATTACCAATGATAAGACCTAAACCTATAGCGATAGTTGTAATAATCTCAAAATAAAGGATTGCTTTCCATCCATAGCTTCCTACCTTTTTAGAATCCCCTAAATTTGAAATAGATAAGGCTAATGAACAAAATACAATCGGAATGATGATCATCTTAATTAAATTTAAGAACACATCACCAAATGGCTTAATATAATTTGCAACATCATCTTGTCCATATAGTAATAGACCAGCGATGACACCGAGTACCAAAGCAATAATTACTTGCGTTGGTAGACTTATTTTTTTCTTGAATAGAGCCATTATGCAAACTCCCCTTCATCTGACATCACTTAATTATATCAGATAATATCAAAATAGCTATATAATTTTTTTATTAAAAATACATGCATGCTGCATTTCTTCCTATTAAAAACAACACTAAAAACACACAGTTCTATGTTTAAATAAAACTGTGTGTTAATCCTTTATTTAGAAGGTTTATATTTTTGATCAAAATCACTATGTTTTGCTTTTTTAATACTTTTCTTCGTTTCGCTATCAAAACCTTCAATGAATATTCCTTTTGAAGTACTGATAGGTTGAATCACATATGTCACGTTAGGTTCATCTTTGAAAACGACTTCTTTATAGTATAGCCCCTTTTTAGTGCTATATGATGTTTTGTCTTTTTTCACTTTATCATTAAGATGATGGTCGCTCATATAGCTATCAATCAGTTCAAGATTTTTATGACCTTGATAAGCTTTGAGTCCAAAGAAAAATGCAATTGCTAATATTAGAGAGATAATCAAAATAATGATTACCCTAAAAATAACCTGTTTCTTACTCATTATTATAGAAACTCCTTTTATCTTATCACACACAATTATAAACGATTAATTCGTATAGAAAAGAAAGATTTATTTAAATTGTAACAAAATGTTCGTTTGTAAATGTGAAAATTTTGAGAAGTTTTATAAAAATTCCCTTACATCATCAATTGGAAGTCTCACTGAATCGTGTGCATCTTGTGCTTTTTTACCTATAGCAATCGCTAAAACTGGCACATATCTGTCAGAATCATAACCGATAATATCCGCAATATTTTCTTTATCGAAGCCGCCAATAGGGTTTGTATCGTATCCATGAGCTTTCGCTGTAAGCATTAATTGCATTGCCATTAAACTACTATCTATATTCACAATATCTTTCATGCCTTCTCTAGATAAGTTTTTATAATAAGGTAATATCCAATCTAACAGTTGTGCTTTGATATCTTCTGTCATCAATTGTTGTTCTACAGCATCGCCATAAATCTGTTCAGCTTTTTCGTAGTTTTGTAAATCTCCAAAAATAATTAACATAGCTGAGGATGTTGTTAACTGTCTGGAATTGAATCCAAATGATTCTTTAACTTTTTCTTTCATTTCATCACTTTCTACAACAGCAATTCTCCATGGTTGCATATTAACCGATGATGGTGCTTTAGTTGCTTTAGTAATGATTTCATCCATTTCTTCTCGAGGAATTTTATAATTCTCATCAAATACCTTTACTGATTTTCTACTGTTAAGCACTTCGTTAAAATCATTTATAAGTGTCAATTTTTGCACTCCTCCATTTTTAAAAAAATTGTTTTATTATCAAATTAAACTCATTCAAATATTTGATAAATTTAATTTAAAACAATTCGAATTATAGTGATGAAATCAATACTTGACAAGTGATACGCTTCATAATATTGTTACCTTAACAAGGAGTGATTAAATGTATGTAGAGAATAGTTATTTGAGCAAACAATTATGTTTTTTATTTTATGTTTCCTCTAAAGAAATCATCAAAAAATATACAGATTACCTAAAAGAGTATGGTCTTACATACACAGGTTATATTGTATTAATGGCGATAGAAGATGATGAGAAACTTAACATTAAAAAACTAGGCGAAAGAGTCTTCTTGGATTCTGGCACGCTGACACCATTATTAAAAAAATTAGAGAAAAAGAATTATGTCATTCGAACTCGTGAAGAACAAGATGAACGGAACCTTCAAATTTCTTTAACAGAACGTGGCAAGGATATTCAAAATGTTCTATCTGATATTTCACAAAGTGTTTTTAATGAATTTAATATTACTCAAGAAGAAACCCAAAATTTAGTTGAAGACTTGCAAAATTTTGTAACGAAAAATTTTGATAAAACAGTGGAAAAGTGATACTTATAGAGACTAGAGACAAAAGTAAACTTTTTAAATACAAATACAACAAAACTTTCAACTTTAGCAATAGCGATACAATTTAATAGTAATAGTATGTCTAAAGTAAGCTTTTGTCTTATTCTCTCGTACAGTCAGTATATTTTTTTGCACCTAATTCCTACTAAACTTATCTAAATACCTCTTTTTTGCAAGTTACATCACTTTATCTATACTCTATTAATTACAAGCATTGTAAAGACCATTAATGAATGATTATAGATATTTTAATAATTATCCATTTTAACATCTAAAAATGTGAATTAAGGTGGTATTTAAATAGACTATCAAGATGTGTGTTGTTTGTTTCCCTTCATATAATGGAGGTTGAAAGAAGCAATTGTATAGCTATTTTAATGAAAGTAGAGGGTGTGATTGTAAAATCAGTTATTCACATATATGACAACATGGAATTATGTTAAAACATTAAGATATACGTATTTTTTAAAATGATCTATCGACTGTCACTGTCTTGAAAAGATGATTGTTTCCTAATGCATTGATAGTCTTTGGTTCAGTATGTGTATGAAAACTGACTGTTAGTTATTTCATTCTAATGAAACGAAAAATAGCAAAATTTTTTGAATATTTTATTTTGATATTAAACAAAAATGTGCCCTAATTTGAACACACTTTAATGCTCACCTTAGGACACAATTTTTATTTATATACGAACAGCTTTTTCTTTTTTATTTAAATGAATCATTGTAATAAGAGCAATTACACCAAATATAGCTAAGAAGAAGAAAGCGAGATGACTTGAACCAGTGATACTCGTTACAAAAGTAATCACTAGTGGTGGGAAGAAACCGCCTAGTCCTCCCATCATGGATACAATACCATTCGCTGAACCTGCTTCTTTAGAAAAGTATGAAGGTACTAATTTAAATATTAAACCATTACCTATACCTGCACAGATACTAATTGCTAAACAGCCTATCGTAAACAGAACAATATGACTAGATAAGCTTAATATAAGCGCACCAATAATCATTATCACGAAGTCAATGATAAGCGCTTGTACTGCATTAAATTTATCACCTATAACACCACCAACCGGTCTCAGGAACGTCGCTAGTGCTATAAATATACCTGAACGAATACCTGCATCCACTTTATCAATACTAAAATGATCAACTAGAAAGTTCGGTAAAAAGATCCCAAAAGCCACAAAAGCTCCAAAAGTAATAAAATACCACAAACTTAAATAATACAACTTATAATTCTTAGATAGGTCTTTGACTTGAGCCATCAAAGGAATCTTCACTTTCGGCTCATTTTTATCTCCTAAAAAAAACATTAAAATTGCAAATATACTTAGAATAATTAAATAACTACGAACTGTATTTTGCCAGCCAATTGCACCTGCTAACACTGGGGCACAAAATGATGAAACTGCAGTACCAATATTACCTACACCATATATACCATTTGCTAAACCAACTTTGTCTTTTGAAAAGTATTTAGGTACTGAAGTAACACCTACTGAAAAAATTGCGCCACCAATTCCTAGAAAGAATCCTGATAACATTAGCATACCGGGTGATTGAGCTTGACCTAAAAGAAAAATTGGAAATAATAGTACAATAAAACTCCAGAAAAACACCCATTTCGCTCCTACAATGTTAGTTAAGTACCCAAATGGTACACGTAGTACAGAACCTAAAATAACAGGAATAGCTAAAATGACAGATATTTGTCCTGGAGAAATATCAACATCTTGTGAAATAAATGGCATTAATGGAGAAATGATACTCCATGCCATAAAGCCTGCGACCAAACTCAATGTCTGTAACGTAAGCTGAGAAACACCCTTTTTCATGTTCATTTTAATTCACCTTCATCTGATTTAATTATAAGGTGTATTGGTACTTTGTGAGAGCTTAATAAGAGGTCAAAATTAATAATATAAAACAAAATTATAAACAAAGTACCAATCACAAATTCATTTTAATATGTTTGTGAAAATATGAACATAAGGACATACCCTGATTTTACTTTTATTTTTCCCTATATAAAGGTACAAAAAAAGGACTACTTAGTCATAGACTAAGTAAGCCCTAATAATCAATCATGATATACATTTAAAATTCTAATAATTTTTTCTTTAAGGCATATTCAACTAATTCAGGTTTACTCTTTAAATTTAGTTTCGTCATAATATGCGTTTTATGTGCCTCTACCGTTTTCACCGATACAAACAACTTTTCTGCAATATCTTTATTGCCATAGCCTTTTGCTATAAGAGGTAATATTTCTAACTCTCGTTTCGATAAAATTTTAAATGGATCTGAAGATGATGACACTTCATCCGTTTGTGATTGATTGACAAACTCATTGACTAAAGACGTCGTCAATTTCATATCAACATAAGTTTCACCTTGATATACTGTACGTACGGCCAATATTAATTGCTCATCAGGTGAATTTTTTAAAATGTATCCTTTAGCACCACTTTTTAACACATGAAATAAATATTCTTCGTCATCAAACATCGTAAGTATTAAAATTTTAGTATCAGGAAAACTTTCAGAAATTTTACTGGTTGCGATTAAGCCTGACTCTCCTGGCGGCATGCTCAAATCTAAAATTAAAACATCTGGTCGATGTTCTAACACTTTTTGATAAGCTTCAACCCCGTCAGCTGCAGTTGCAACAACTTCCATATCTTCTTGATAATTTAATATCATTGAAAATCCTGTCCTAACAACTGCATGGTCATCCGCTATAACTATTTTCACTTCAATTCCCCCAACTTACATCATCAACTTAAATCGGTATATCTAATGTAATTATAGTACCTCTATTAATATGTGTCTCTATATTAACATGACCGTTAACTAATTCTGCACGTTCTCTCATTCCGTACAATCCAAGTCCAGAGCCTTTAGGGTGATGATCTAAACTAAACCCTTTACCTCGATCCACAACCTCTGCTACAAGCTGCTTGCCATCACTATGCGTACTTACCTCAATTTCATTAACCTCAGCATATTTTAGAGCATTAAATACACCCTCTTGAACTACACGATACACAACTGTTTCAATTTCATTATCAAAACGCATGCCTTTAATGTTCGAATCATATTTAATATGCATACCATAATTTTCTTCAAACTGTTTAAAATATGATTTAAAAGCTGCTTCAATGCCTAAATCGTCGAGAGAAGAAGGTCTTAATTCAACAGACATATTTCTAATATCATCAATAAGCTGTGATAATAAGCCTTCTATACGTTGAGATGTTTCAGCTAACACCTTATCCCTGTGCTTATACTTCAAAAGCCTTAGTTCAACATCTATATTGAGCATATCCTGTATTACACTATCATGTAATTCTCTAGAAATACGCTTTCGTTCATTTTCTTGTGCTTGAATTGAACGATGTAACATTTTTTGTTGATACATTTTTTCTTGCCTTTCAATCTGAGGCGCCACATTCTGTAAGGTAAATGCACTAATACCTCTTTGTTCATCAATATTTTGATACATAGCTGTAAAAGGCTTAATTTCATTATCTTTTGTCTTCATAAATACTTGGAAATTGGAATGTTGTAATTGCGTTGTCTCTAAAAAACAATCTTTACACGATTGTACATCATATTCATTAGAGTATCCTTCGCATCGATGACAAATCGCATTTGTCATAGCATTATAATTATCTTCCTCAGTTAAAATATCTTTTGCTGCGTCATTCATAGCAATAATTTTGCCTTGTCTATTAACAAATACAATTTTCTCGTTCGTGGTTTCATAATAATTCTTAAGTAATTGCTCTAAACTTAAATCAGTTTGCTCCAACATATTTACCACCTAGTTTATTTCTGTAAAAATACCGATTTGTTTTTCAATATTAAGTTGGTCCAATGACTGAGGTAACGGCTGATGATTTCTTTGACCTAATAATAAAACGCCATACATTGAATTTTCTAACCATAAAGGGACTGCAACTACAGCTGTCAATGACTCACTAAGAATGATTGGAAATTTAACTTTCTCTTCTGGAGATAAAGCTGTATCTACATCAGCAATAACCATACGCTTACCGGTTTTCATCACCATTCCAGCAAGCCCTCTACCCTTTCTCAAAATGATAAGTTTATATCTATCATTTGTGTTACCTGAAACATATTGCCATTTAATTGGTGATGAAGTTTGATGATAATCATATAAAGCGATACCACCAAAATCATAACCCTCTTGTGCTCTCAACTTATCTAAATTCATTTGTAAATGTTGATTATGTTTTAAAGATTCTGGTTCCACACTTTCACCTCATAATAAATTAAATTTTGTTTTTGCGATAAACAATATATCTTCTGTTCATATATGACAGTGGTACACTCCAAACATGTACTAAACGAGTAAATGGCCAACACGCAAACACTGTAAACCCTAATAATATGTGCAGTTTAAACGACCAAGGCACGTTTAACATTAAGTCAGCATTTGGAGAAAACATGAATAAATGTCTAAACCATATCGCAATGGTTTGACGATAATCAAATTCAGGTTGAATCGCATTGGTTACAAGCGTAGAATAACAACCCATTATTAAAATAATCAACAAAACGATATTCACAAATATATCTGAAAATGAACTTAATCGTCTAACGTTTTTGATGGATAGTCGTCTTAAAGTTAGCAACAACATTCCTATTAATGTTATTATACCAAAAACACTACCTATATAAACTGCACCTATATGATAGATATGATTATTTACTCCTATCGCCTCTAACCAATTAGCGGGAATCAATAATCCCACAACATGACCAAAGAATACCGGAATAATACCTAAATGAAAAAGTAAACTTCCCCATTTTAATCGTTTCTTTTCAATCATTTCACTCGACTTTGCTGTCCATGAAAATTGATCATATTTATATCTTGCGATATGTCCAATAACAAATATTGCTAAACATAAATATGGATAAATAACCCATACAAATTGATTAAGCATGATTTTCCACCTCTTTCAAAGGCACGATACACGCTTTTAACGTTTTTCTTAATGCACTGACAACATATGCATAGGGATTATTGTTTTCAGCTAGGGTATTTGCCATTTCATACGTACCATCTTCAATAATCATAATGACAAGTTGAAGGTTTTCCTGTGCTCGACTATCATTTTTAAAATCAGCAACTTGCAAAAACTGTAGCATCAATGGGAGAAAATCAGATAATTCATTATCAACCATTTTTAGTCCAAACATTTCGTATAAAACCTTTAATTTAGCTAGCATTTGACCCCGTTCCTTTTGCGTGTCAAATTTATTAAATGTCATATAGAGTGGGTGTTTTTTACTAAAATCAAATGTATCTGTATAGATAGCTTTAATTTCTGACAAAGTATAATTCATCATGACTTCTCTATATGCAAGCAAATCTTCGTAGCCGGGGTGAGACTTAGAAATAGTTTCTTCAAATATTTTTGGATGAAATGTCATTTTTTCTGGAAAATTCATTTGTTGACCAAGATAGCCTAAGCTATCTTGGTATAGACTTAATTGTTCAAGGTTAATCACGGAAGATCCCTCCATAGAAATTTTCATTATAAATTTCTTGTCCAGTTTTACCTGATTGAACTGCAACACCACAACCTTCACAATTAGAGCCAAAGTACTCTCCACCGTAACCTTGACTTCCTTGCGCTTTATAAGTATCTAAATATGTTTCTTTATGGGAAGAAGGCACAACAAAACGATCTTCATATTTAGCAATACCTAGTAAGCGATACATTTCAGTCATCTGTCTTTCAGTAAGTCCTAATCGTTCTAATTTAGAAGTATCGAAAGGTTGGTTTGTTATTTGAGAACGCATATAACTTCTCATCATCGCCATTTTTTGTAAGCCCTCTTTAACAGGTTTTGTGTCGCCAGCAGTTAATAAATTTGCTAAGTATTGAATAGGTAAACGCATTTCCTCAATAGCTGGGAAAATCATATCTGGATTTTGACCTGCATTTTCACCTTCGAAATAACTCATAATAGGACTTAAAGGTGGACAATACCACACCATCGGCATAGTTCTAAATTCAGGATGCAATGGAAAGGCCATTTTATATTCTATTGCCAATTTATACACTGGTGAGTTTTGAGCTGCTGTAATCCATTCTTGATTTATTCCATCTTTTTCAGCTTGTGCAATGACTTCCTCATCAAATGGATCAAGGAATAGGTCTAATTGTTTTTCGTATAAGTCTTTTTCATCTTTAGCTGAAGCCGCTTCTTGAACGCGATCTGCGTCATATAATAAAACACCTAAATATCTCATACGTCCTGTACAAGTTTCGGAACAAACAGTTGGCATACCAGCTTCGATTCGTGGGAAACAAAATGTACATTTTTCAGCTTTATTCGTTTTCCAGTTAAAATATACTTTTTTATACGGACATCCAGTCATACAGTATCTCCAACCTCGACAGGCTTCTTGATCGACGAGTACGATACCATCCTCATCTCGTTTATACATAGCTCCTGATGGACAAGATGCTACGCAACTTGGATTTAAACAGTGTTCACATAGTCTTGGTAAATACATCATAAATGTCTCATCGAATTGGAATTTAATATCTTCTTCTATTTTCTGAATATTTGGATCCTCTGGTCCTGTAATGTGACCTCCAGCTAAATCATCTTCCCAGTTTGGCCCCCATTTAAGATTCAATCTATCACCTGAAATTAAAGAGTGAGCTGTCGCCACGGGAGAGTGCTGTCCTTGTTTAGCATTGGTTAAGTGTTCATAGTTATATGTCCACGGTTCATAATAATCTTGAATGAGTGGCATGTCTGGATTATAGAAGATTTTACCTAAAGCAATTTTTGACCATCTGTTACCAGATTTTAATTCAAGCTTTCCTTTTTTATTTAGCACCCAACCACCTTTATATTGTCCTTGGTCTTCCCATCTTTTTGGATATCCTACACCCGGTTTTGTTTCTACGTTATTAAACCACATATATTCTGCACCAGGTCGATTTGTCCATGTGTTTTTACATGTCACACTGCAAGTATGACAACCAATACATTTGTCTAGATTCAATACCATTGCAACTTGCGCTTTAATCTTCAAGCCAATTGACCTCCTTCATTTTTCTAACAGCTACATACTCATCTCTTTGATTTCCAATTGGTCCATAATAGTTAAAGTGATAACTAATTTGTGCATATCCTCCTACTAATTGAGTAGGTTTCAAGTGAATACGAGTAGGTGCATTATGAGAACCTCCACGAGTATCAGTAATTTCAGAACCAGGTGTCTCTATATGTTTATCTTGTGCATGATACATAAACATTGTGCCTCTAGGCATACGATGAGATGTTACAGCTCTGGCAGTAACAACTCCGTTTCTGTTGTATACTTCTAACCAGTCGTTATCATTAATACCATGGTCAGCTGCGTCTTCATTTGAAATCCATACAACTGGTCCACCTCTAAACAACGTCAACATGCGTTCATTATCTTGATAAGTTGAATGAATATTCCATTTTCCATGAGGTGTAAGGTATCGAAGCACTAATGTATCTTGTCCACCTTTAACTTTTTTATCACGAGCACCAAATACCATTGGAGGTAAAGTAGGTTTATATACCGGTAAACTTTCGCCAAACTGTTGGAATACCTCATGATCTATATAATAACTTTGACGTCCAGTTAGTGTTCTAAATGGCACTAAACGTTCAACATTAGTTGTAAACGGTGAGTAGCGTCTTCCATCTTTATTAGAGCCAGGGAATACTGCAGTTGGAATCACTTCTCTTGGTTGAGAAGTAATGTTTAAGAATGATATCTTTTCAGAAGCACGTTCTTTAGAAATATCTTTAAGTTCCATACCTGTTTGATTTTCTAAATCTTCATATGACTTTTGTGATAATTTGCCGTTTGTAGCAGAGGATATATTCAAAATGACATCTGCTACTTTTCTCGCTGTATCTATTCTCGGTCTATCATTTTTAACTGAAATAGTATTATCATCATTCCAAGTTCCAACTATACTTTTAAGTTCTTCGTACTCTTCACTAACGCTATAACTCACACCATGAGCACCTATTTTCCCTTTTTCTAGTTTTGGACCAACAGTAACGAATTTATCGTAAATTTGTGTATAGTCTCGCTCTACGATAGAAAAATTAGGCATTGTTTTACCTGGCACACCTTCAATTTCTCCTTTAGACCAATCTTTTACAATACCGTATTCAGTTGAAATTTCTTGTTTTGAATCATGTCCTAATGGTGTAGTTACGACATCTTTAAATTTACCTGGAAGATAATCTTTCGCCATTTCTGAAACAGCTTTACTTAGAGTTTTATAAATATCCCAGTCCGAACGCGATTCCCATAATGGGTCAATCGCTGGGTTAAATGGATGAATAAATGGATGCATGTCTGTAGAAGATAAATCATGTTTTTCATACCAAGTTGCAGCAGGTAAAACGATATCTGAATATAATGGCGTCGCAGTCATTCTGAAATCAAGTGATACTAATAAATCAAGTTTCCCTTCTGTATCCTCGCGCCATTTAATTTCCTCTGGTTTATCATCTTCATTTGGCTCTGCCATTAAACCAGAGCGCGCACCTAACAAGTGCTTCATAAAGTATTCTTGTCCTTTAGCTGAACTAGAAATTAAATTAGATCTCCATACAAATAATGTTTTAGGATGGTTTTTTCTTAAATCTGGATCTTCTATCGCAAATTGTGTATCTTTATTTTTAACTGATTCAATCGCTTTTTGTAAGATGGCTTCATTTGAATCATCACCTTCATCTTTAGCCTCTTCACCAAATAATAGACTGTTTTTATTAAACTGTGGATATGAAGGCAACCAGCCCATACGAGCAGCTGTTACATTGTAATCAGCTGGATGTTGATGCTTAATATTTTCAGCTAATGGTGATTTTAATTTATCTACATTTGATTCTTCATACTTCCATTGATCTGTAGCGAAATAGAACCAACTTGTACCATTTTGTAAACGTGGAGGACCTTGCCAATCTTTAGCGAATGCAATAGTATTCCATCCTTCAATTGGTCGACATTTTTCTTGTCCTACATAGTGTGCCCAACCACCACCGTTAACGCCTTGACAACCACACAATAGTACTAAGTTAAGAATTGAACGATAAATAGTATCGGAGTTAAACCAATGGTTGATACCAGCCCCCATAATAATCATTGAGCGTCCACCAGTATCAATAGCATTTTGTGCAAATTCTTTTGCCACTTTCGTCACTAATTCTTTTTTGATACCTGTAATTTGTTCTTGCCAAGCGGGAGTATATTTAGAAGATGCGTCATCATAAGATGTAGCTTCTAGTTCGTGTTCAAAACGTTGAACACCATATTGACTCGTCATTAAATCATAAACCGTAGCAATTTTAACTTCTTCTCCGTTAGCTAACTGAATAGTTCTCGTTGCAATAGGTCTCTCAAAGATACCATCACCACTGCTATCAAAATATGGAAATTGAATCGTTTCAACATGATAGTCACTTTCAACCATTGATAACATTGGATCAATTGGTGTACCATCCTCTGTTTCAAGTTTCAAATTCCATTTTTTCCCTTCTTCCCAGCGTTGCCCCATTGTGCCATTAGGAACAAGTAATTGTTGGCTCAATTTGTCTTGAATAACTGGCTTCCATTCATTATTTTCACCTGACATCCCTAAATCAGAAGCACGCAAGAATCTACCTGCTTTATAGCCATTCTCATCTTCATCTAACATAATGACAAACGGCATATCAGAATATTGCTTAGCATAGTTAATAAACATATCATTCGGTTGATTTTCATAATATTCCTGTAAAATAACATGTGTCATTGCTTGTGCAACCGCTGCATCTGTCCCCGGATGTGGTGCAAGCCAATGATCGGCGAACTTAACATTCTCAGCATAATCAGGTGCTACTGAAATAACTTTCGCCCCTTTATATCTAACTTCAGTCATAAAATGTGCGTCAGGTGTACGTGTTAATGGAACGTTTGATCCCCACATCATTATGTATGAGGCGTTGTACCAATCACTGGTTTCTGGCACGTCTGTTTGCTCACCCCAAATTTGTGGAGATGCAGGTGGTAAATCAGCATACCAATCGTAAAAACTTAACATTTCTCCACCTAACAAATTAATAAATCTTGCTCCTGAAGCATAACTAATCATCGACATAGCAGGAATAGGAGTAAATCCAGCAATACGATCCGGTCCATCTTTTTTTATGGTGTATAAAATTTGAGCTGCAATGATATCTGTGGCATCTTTCCAATTTGCTCTGACGTGTCCACCTTTACCTCTTGCTTCTTTATATTGTTTGGCTTTTTTTTCATTTTCTACGATGGATGCCCATGCCGCAATTCGGTTTCCTTTTTGTTCTTCAAGCGCTTCGGTCCATAAATCTAATAATTTACCTCTAATATAAGGATATTTAACTCTTAACGGACTATACTCATACCAAGAAAATGATGCACCTCTCGGACAACCTCTTGGCTCAAATTCTGGCATATCAGGTCCACAACTTGGATAATCAATTTGTTGATTTTCCCATGTAATTACGCCATTTTTGACAAATACTTTCCATGAACATGATCCAGTACAGTTAACACCATGCGTCGTTCTCACAACTTTGTCGTGGCTCCATCTTTCTCTATACATCTTTTCCCATTCTCGACTTTTATGCTCTAATACCGACCAATTTCCATTAAACTTTTCTGTCGGTTTAAAGAAATTCAATCCAAATTTTCCCATTTTATTAATCCTCCCACCATACAAGGTTATATCCTTTCTCAATGCATAGGTATTGTGTCTTATCTTTATTGTACATTTTTTCACAAAGCCATTATATTAGGGAATGTCCTAATTGATGTTAGAGATTCCCTAAAAAATAAGGCCTACAAATTCATAATGAACTTGTAGACCCAAATGTTTATACATATATTGTTTTAATACTCTTGTGTTTAATCATTTCGTTATACACGTTTTGTTGAGAAATGTGGTAGCTATGGTCAAAATCAATCAGACATTGGATTCCTTCATCATATAAAGTTTCAGCCTTTGCAATTGCACGTTCTTTATCTCCCTTGATTAAATATAGATTTCCCTTGTCATTCTTATTATTATTCAATAACGTACGATTAATGTCATCAAGTATATTACCTAAAATGCATATGCCTGGATGACCTTCTAGTTGTTGAGAAACCAATTGTTCTTCAATCGTACTTAAATGACCTATAACAATCTTTTCATTGTAGCAGGAAGCATTAAACACTATTGCAATGGGGTAGTCTTCATTCGTATATGATTCAATTTGTTTAATAATTTGACCTAATCTTTTCACACCCATATAAATAGCTAAAGTGCCTCCATTAATCAAGTTCCTAATATCCGTATCGTGATTAACCGAATCTTTAAAATGACCAGTTGAGAAAGTCACACTCGGTGCGATAGAACGCATCGTTAATCCCATATTCATAGTTGCTACGGCAGCACTTGCTGATGTCACACCAGGGACAATCTCGTAATGAATATGATGATTTTCTAATGTTTGTACTTCTTCTGTAATTCTACCAAAAATCGCAGGATCTCCTCCCTTTAGTCTCACCACACATTGATATTGATTAGCTGCTTCAACAATTTTTTGATTAATCTCCTCTTGTTGAATGTGTTTACAATAAGGTTTCTTTCCCACATTGATCACTTTTGTTTGAGAAGAAGCATACTGTAAGATGAAAGGATTTACGAGACGATCAAATAAAATCACGTCAGCTGATCTAATTAACCGTTCAGCTTTTTTAGTTAATAAGTTTGGATTGCCTGGTCCTGCACCGATTAGATATACTGTGCCAGGATAAGTTATAGACATAAGTAAATATCTCCATCAATAACTTCTACTTCGTATGTCTCTACACATCCTGTATCAGGTTGTTGTACTTCTCCAGTTTTTAAAGCTATTTTTTGATCGTGTAACGGACAGTAAACATAATCACCACTTACAGTCCCTTCAGACAACGGTCCTTCTTTATGTGGACATATATTTCCAATGGCATATAAATCACCATTATCTGTGAGAAAAATACCTATTTCTTTTTCGTTTACAACTACTTTTTTGCCTATTTGAGGAATCATTTCATTCATTGTTGTAACTTTAATCTTTTCTTTAGCTTTCATTCTTACACCTTCTCAACTTCAAAGATTTTTTGTGCTTCTTTATTTTCAACAATAGTTTCCCATGGTTCATTCTCAACAGCTTTTTTGGCTTCCATAATTCTTAAATACAGTTCTTTTTGCTTTTCTTGATTTAATAAGACATTCTTGACATTTTCAAAGCCCATACGTTCTAACCATGGTGCTGTTCTTTCAGCGTAAACACCTGTTTCTCTGTAATACTGCATGAGGGCACCACATAATTGAATCACTTCATCTTCGGTTTCAACTGTCGTTAACAATTTACCTACAGTAACATCAGTACCACCATTACCTCCGATAAATATTTGGTAGCCATTTTCAACAGATATGACGCCAAAATCTTTAACACCAGACTCTACACAACTTCTCGGACAACCTGATACTCCCATTTTAAATTTATGAGGTGTATCAATATATTCAAATGTTTTTTCAAGTCTTATTCCTAGTCGAGTTGTGTATTGTGTACCAAAACGACAAAACTCTTTACCAACGCAACTTTTAACAGAACGCGTCTTTTTACCATAAGCAGAAGCAGAACGCATTCCTAAATCTTTCCAAACTTGTGGTAATTCTTCTTTCTTCAATCCATATAAACCTACACGTTGCGAACCTGTTACTTTAACAAGTGGTACGTTATACTTTTTAGCAACTTCTCCTAATCGAATGAGTTGGTCAGCATCTGTAACACCACCGCGCATTTGAGGAATCACTGAGAAAGTACCATCATTTTGTATATTTGCATGATATCTTTCATTAGCGAAGCGAGAATCTTTTTCGTCTCGATGTTCAAAAGGATAAACCATATTTAAATAATAATTAATTGCAGGTCGACATTTAGGACAACCATCTTTATCTTTGAAATCAAGAACGTGTCGTACTTCTTTTGATGATTTGAGATTTTTAGCCCTGATTTGAGTTACAATTTGGTCTCTTGTTAAATCAGTACATGGACAAATACCTGTTGGTTTTGCAGCAATAAAGTCGTCACCTAATGTATATTGTAATAACTCACCGATTTGACCTTTACACTTACCACATGAATTACCTGCTTTTGTTGCTTTAGTCACTTCATCTACAGACGTTAAACCTTTACTTGTAATAGCATTGACGATTGTTCCTTTATCAACACCATTACATCCACAAATCGTTTCATCATCAGACATATCAGCAATAGATGTCCCCGCATCTTCATCACCTTTATGCAATAAAGAAACAAGTGTATAATCTTCAAGCGTTTCATGTTTTTTCATCATATTATAAAATCGTGATCCATCATCAGTATCACCATACAAGACAGCACCAACGACTTGATCCTGACTTAAATACACTTTTTTGTAGATATTGTCGACACTATTAAAAATTTCCACACCATGGACATCTTCATCTTCAACAATTTGCCCTGCACTATATAAATCACAACCAGATACTTTAAGTGAAGTGAAAGTAGTAGATCCTTTATAACCTTTTGTTTCTTTACCAGTTAAATAATCTGCTAGCACTTTGCCTTGTTCATAAAGTGGCGCCACCAATCCATAAACTTTCCCATCATGTTCGGCACATTCACCGACTGCATAAATATGAGAATCAGATGTTTGCATATAATCATTTACAACAATACCTCTATTGACATCTAATCCACTATCTTTAGCAACTTCAGTATAAGGTCTGATACCAACAGCCATAACTACTAAATCTGTTTCAATCACCCGACCGTCAGCTAATTTAATAGCTTCAACATCTTTATCACCAATGATTTCTTTAGAATTTGCTTGAAGTTCAATCTTCATACCTTGCTTTTCTAAATCCGCTTTAAGCATTTCTCCGGCTTTACGATCCAATTGCATTTCCATGAGCCAATCAGCTAAATGAAGAACTGTCACTTCCATTCCTTGATCTAGAAGTCCTCTGGCACACTCTAAGCCTAGAAGACCTCCACCAATGACAACTGCGCGTTTTTTCGTTTGGGCAATTTCAATCATTTTATTTGTATCATCAATTGTTCGCCATCCAATGACACTAGGAAGATTTGAACCTGGTATAGGTAATACAAAAGCTTTTGATCCAGTAGCGAAAATACAAATGTCATACTCTACTTCAATACCTTTAGAAGTAGTAACTATTTTGTTTTCTTTATCAACTTTTTCCACTGGATCATTATTTATAAGTTCAATATTATTCTCTTGATACCAATCATAAGGATTCATAATTGTATCTTCGACGGTCATTTTCTTCTGTAAAATATTGGATAACATAATTCTGTTATAGTTCGGATAAGGTTCTTTCCCAATAATAGTAATATCAAATTGTGATTGTGAACGTTCTAAAATCTCTTCTATCGTTCTTAAACCTGCCATACCATTACCAATCATTACAAGTTTTTGTTTTGCCATACTTTAATGCCCCTTTTATCAATATAAATTTTTAATACAAAACACAATGTAACTTTATAAAAGGTCAGAAATTTAATCATTTTGTATTTCTCTTTTCAAGTTCATCTTATAACAAAACTTCAGTTTTTTGTGATGTAATTCACATTTAAAATTAAAATCGGGGATTTCCCTAATGGCATGGATATGGTTTTCTAGGATGAAATTGAGGCCAAAATTAAAATATATTATTAACTATTTTATAATATATGTTGCAATTGAAATTACACTTTACGCTGTCATTTTAAACCACAAACTATTTTATAATGAGCTGCATTCATTATAGAAATAATATCATCAAATATTAAGGGGAATGTAACAATGAATTGTGTTACATTCCCCAACCTTAACGAATCATATCATTTATTTTTTGTAAATTCGTTTAAAATAATTGAAATATATTAAATATCTAACGCTTCAAGTCTTTCTCTAATAATTAATCTTAAAATTGGATCAAAGTTAATCGATGGCGTAATGTGTAATTGACTATGCAATGTCATTTCACCTAAAAGACGTTTTACTTTATTCACCAATCTACCATCAAATAAAAATAATGGGACAATGACTAACTCGTCATATTGCTCTGAGATTTTATCTAAATCATTTTTAAATGCTAATGTCCCATATAAAGCTCTTGCATAAACAGGATGATGACTATCAAGCGTTTTAACAAATGCTTTTAATTCATCATGTGCTTTCGTAAAACGTCCACTTCCATTTCCATGGGCAATTACTATAGTTGCTTTGGTTGAACCTTCACTGACTTTTTCATCAGCAATTCTATTTTCTACTAATGTTTTCATATATGGATGTGTACCAAGAGGCGCACTCATTTTACTATCAATTTGTGGATATCGAGCTTTCATCTCTTTAAGTATTTGTGGAATATCACTGATATAATGCATTGCACTAAAAATGAGTAAAGGTACAATACGAAATTTTGTAATTCCTTGCTTAATCATCTTCTCCATTATGATTTCAAGATTTTGTGTTTCACTTTCTAAAAATGCTAACTCATAATAATATTGCTCATCTTTTAATAAAGTTCCGATAAATTCTTCTAAAGCTTCATTCTGATTTCCTTTTCTCATGCCGTGAGCGACTAGAATATTACCTATCATAATTATCCCACCCTTTTGTATTATCATTATTACGAATAATTAAATCACATTTGTGTACTAATGTATAATGTAGCATCTTAAATAAATATGCTAACATAGTTGTCAAAAATTTTATTTTTTTAATTATAAGTTATATAATAAAATTCGTTGAGAGTTTACAAATATAATCATGCCAAATGTATTTATATTTACTACATAATTACATTTTTAAATATCTCAAATAATTCATATTTAGAGAGGATTTCATTTATGAAAAAATTGATTACTCTTATTGTCATGATATCTTTTGTTTTAGCGAGCTGTGGGGGCACATCAAGTACAGACAAAGACACCCTCAATGTTGAAATACCTTTGAAAACTAAATCAATTGCACCTTACGAAACTGATATCCCAGTTAAAACAGGTGCCTTGGAATCGCTTTTTAAAATGTCGAAGAATGGTAAAGTAAAACCTTTATTAGTCAAAAATTATCATCAAGTATCTGACAATCAACTAGAACTCACTTTAAAAGATAATATTAAATTTCAAAACGGTCATCATTTAACAGGCGAAGCTGTAAAACGCAGTCTCGAAGAAGGAATGAAAAAAAGTGATTTGTTAAAAGGATCACTTCCTATTAAATCAATCAATGCTCATGGACAAAAAGTCACAATCACTACTAAAGAACCTTATCCAGAATTAATGTCTGAACTCGCAAGCCCATTTGCTGCTATTTACGACACAAAAGCTAAAAACAAAGTAACTGATCAACCTGTTGGTACGGGTCCTTATAAAATTGATCAGTATAAACGTTCGCAAAAAATCGTACTAAAACAATTCAAAGACTACTGGCAAGGTACGCCAAAATTAAAAAGAATTAATGTCACTTATCATGAAGATGGTAATACTCGTGTTGATCACTTATTATCAGGCAAATCAGATTTGACTACTGATGTTCCAATTGAACGCGTTGATGATGTAAAAAAATCTAACAAAGCAAACATTCAAAGTACATCAGGCTTTAGAACGCATTTAATGTTATACAATCATGATAGTAAAAAAGTTAATAAAAAAGTAAGAGAAGCACTAGATATGATTATTAATCGAAAAGACATTGCTAAAAATGTTTCTAAAAATTATGCTGAGCCAGCATCAGGTCCTTTTAACCATCGATTAAAATCATTAGAAAAAGAGGAAATTCAATCACAAGACATCAAGCGTGCAAAAGAACTTTTAGCTCAAGAAGGTTATTCCAAATCGCATCCTCTTAAATTAAACATGGTCACATACGATGGCAGACCAGAATTGCCTAAAATTGGACAGGTGATACAATCTGAAGCTAAAAAGGCAAATATTGATATACAATTACGCAATGTAGATGATATCGAAGGATATCTCAAAAACAAACAGAGTTGGGATGTTTCAATGTATAGTTATTTAAGTGTGCCACGTGGTGATACAGGTTATTTCTTTAACACTGCATACTTACCTGATGGAGCATTAAATAAAGGTAATTATAGTAATACTAAAGTCACTCAGTTAATTAAAGAATTAAATACTACTTTCGGTGACAAGCAACGTGGTCAAGTGACTAATGAAATACTAAATGAATCTAAAAAAGATATTCCTAACAGCTATATCACATACAACTCTCAAATAGATGGTGTGAATAATAAAGTAAGACATTTTAATGTTACACCAGAATCTATCTATTTAATTGATTATAAATTAAGTAAAAAAGAATAATAATTGATACGGGAAGCTGGGACATAATTCCTAACAAAATAGCCAGTAAATGAGTTTTTATAAATTCATTTACTGGCTTCTTTATTTACAATACTACGTATTGTTGGCTCGCTTTCTTAGGGGACAGCTTCAGCCTGTAGTCTTCAACTTGTCCTGTTCCCTCAAGAGTCTCGCCAAAATACTTTGTGTTTATATGTCATTTTACATTAAAATACTTTGAAAATAAGGCCTTTCCGTAAAATTTAATAAATACCAATAAACAAAATTAACGAGGTGCCTTATGTATAAAGACTATAACATGACTCAACATACTCTACTAATGGAAACTTCAGTTCTTATCTCCACAAATGATATTTCACGACATGTAAATGATATTGCAGAAACAATTCACTATACTGAATTCGATGAGTTCAGACATCCTCGTGGCTTAATATAAGAAAAGTAACAGCTCAACGAGCTGAAAATCATCAAAAAAATTATAAAAAAGACAATTTCTATATTATTTCAATAGAAATTGTCTTTATTTACTTATCTTGGACCTTTTTGTCCCAGCCTCTTTCTTACAGTATGCTCAGTCAATGACTGAAATAAAAATGTAATTATTCATTTTTGAACTCTAGTATAGAATTCAAAATATAGATTGTTATCAAATATTTTACAAATTATAGAATTGGGGTCATTAAGGACTAAGAATTCTATCTCACTAAATTATCATTCTAGAACACAAAAATATTTCTAAAATGGCGGTCGGCCCAAAATGTCATCATTAAATTGTTCTGGTATTAAAATTTTACGCATTATGACTCCTAAATCACCATCATCATTTTCATGTTTAGCGTATATTTCATAACCCCGCTTTTCGTAAATGTTTAATAACCAAGGGTGCAAACGTGCTGATGTTCCTAAGGTTACCGCAGCAGCTTTTAAAGTATCGCGTAAAAATGTCTCCTCTACATATTTTAAAAGTTGACTCCCATACCCTTGTCCATCATAAGTTGGTCGTGTTGCAAACCACCAAACGAACGGATAACCTGAAATGGGTTTTACACTACTCCATGCATAGCAAACCGTAATCGTTGAAATAATTTCTTTTTCATTTTCAAGTACAAATGTAGTATTTTGTCTTAAATTATCCTTTACCATTTCAAGATCAGCGTGAACTGATGGCCAATCAATACCTAGTTCTCTTAAAGGTGTAAAAGCAATTTGCATGATGCTATGTAATTCTTCAGCATCTTGTTCATGTGCCACTCTAATATTAATATTCGACATATTTTTCACTCCTTAAGTACTGAACATCCACATGAACTATAGATTAAATTTTTTATAAGTGCTCGTCAATAAATGTTTATTATCATTTTTATAAAGTGTCAAGATTCTATTACTGATAAACAAAACCTAGGATATCTGTAAATATCCCAGGTTTTATTAACGTATAGAAGCATAAGACAGAATTCTAAATATACTAACTTTATTTTTTAAATTCTAAAATGGATTTCGAGTTTGAAGTAAGGCAACGTAACTACAGGACTAAAGCCCCACTCATCTTCTCTATTTCATGATTTCATCTCTTTAATCTATATATCATTTCAATGATGCAATAATACTTTGTAATTTAAACACTTTCAACATGAAGCAAGACATCCATTTCTAGCACATGAAGATGTCAATATGATAAAGACTAGTGATTAAATCTCAATTACTTAATAGTTCTCTATGGTTGGAGGCTGTCACGTTTACCGTTCAAATATGCATACACTAATCCAATAAAGATACCTCCACCGATATAGTTTCCAAGGAATGCAAAAACAATATTTTTTAGCACACCCAACCAAGATAATCCATCCATATTAAAGAACATCATACCTGCATATAATCCAGCGTTAAAAACAACGTGTTCGTAACCCATAAATACAAAGACAATCACTCCACAAGCTATAAAGAATGCTTTGGCTAGTCCCTCTTTAAACTGCATTGAAATAAAAATACCGATATTAATAAAGAAATTACAAAATATACCTTTAATCAAAATATTTAACCAAGTCGATTCTACTGTTTTTTTATGTACTAATGCTGTTAAACTATCTGTCATTTCTGGCGTCATAACATGTGCATATTTCATGAGGAAAAATAAAATAAATCCACCTAAGATATTACCTATAAAACAGAAAATAAAAATCCATATCATTTTACTTACACTAATTGCTTTATAATACCAACCAACAGTCAGATACATAAAATTACTAGTTAATAATTCAGAATTGGTTAACACAACTAATACGAGACCTAAACTAAACGCAATAGCTCCCATCAAATTGATTAACCCGTCATTATGCGTTGAAGCGAATTGTGTTTTAATTGCTAACATAAAAACTGTAACTATTGATAATAGAAAACCAGCCATGATAGCTTTCAACGTATATCTCATGGGTGTTTGTTTCGCCATCACTTGTTTGATTTGTGCCTGACCAACGATATTCTGAATAATAGGTTTTGTTGCATAAGTATCTTCAATACTTTTGTTGTTCTTGAACATGTCTTCTCATCCTATCCACATTAATATTTTCACACTTATTATATAAGTAAGAATGACATATGTGTATATTAAATTTTATTTATAGGATATAGAAATTTTCAAAAAAGTTTATATACCTAGCATTTTCAATATTTAAACAATATAACTGAAAACTTTATGACATTTCATCAAAGTGTAATGATTTACTCAAATTTTTTCACGTTTCTTTGGTTAGGTATACGATCGAGGTTTATATCACTTTTGATTTAGTAATTTCTCTAACTGATTAAGTGTTGAATTCATACCTGTTTCTACACCCATGTCTATCGCTTGCTGAGCGGCACTTTCAGTTGGAAAAGTCGATGTCGATGTTACAGTAGTCTTTCCTTTTACTTCTTCAAAATTCAAAGTGATATGCATACCAGGCATACTTGTGTCTTTTTCCCCTTTTGACGTAGCAAAATAGTCTAAATACTCTATATAATATGGTGCATCCACTTGCAGATATTCAGCAATAGTATAACTTGTCATCTGAGGAGCTTGAATAGCATAAAAAGCGTTTCCTCCTTTCGTAGCATTAAAATCATAAACTGTGACAGATGCGTCTTGAGGATGAAACCATTGTTCAAATAGTTCCCGCTTTGTATAAGCATCAAATACCTTATTAATTGGTGCACTAAAAGTTCTAGTAAAAATAATCTTATTTTTCTTTTTTTCTATCGTCATATATGTACCTCACATTTTAAAGAATCGATTGCCTCAATATTAACAAAAATAATACGCTTAAGATAATTTCATTAATTCTAAAATATCGAAGAAATTTCAGGAAAACATCACGCTTAATTTATAGTTCTCGTTGCTAAAAACAAATTAAATATGGTTAATACACACCCATTTTTGAATTAGCAAGTGACTGTCAAAATTAAAAAACACCCGAGACAATGATTAGTCTCAGGCATTTTAAATAAATAAAGATTTATATATATTAACTACTATTACAGATACTTTCACTTTTCGTTTTCTAGCAACATCTCGTAGCTAGAAAAGTCATATGGATCTTCAACCTTGTTATCATTAACAAACGCTGTAGGTGTTTGCTTGATGTGATTTTTCTTCGCAATTTGTTGATCTTCCTTGGCTTTTTTCCACGAGATGGAACCTTTAGTTTTATAATCAGTCTTTATTTTTTTCTTTTTGTCATCACTGATACTTAATTTATCAATTTGCTTATCAACAAGACGTGTTGTAATCCATTGCTTATGTTCATCTTTTTGTTGATTAAACATTAATTTCTGAAATTCAAGTGACTTCTTGGGAGCATAATGATTTACCGCATGCTGCGCTCTTGAACCTACAATTGAATCTTTTCCTAAGAATGCCAAATTCACATATTGATATTTAATTTTGTTTGTATCAATATACTTCTTCTTAAGCTTTGGCATCACGCGATCTTCTGTTTTTTTACAATAAGGGCACTTATAATCACCGTATATTACCACTACAGGTTTGCTATTATTAGAATGCTTTGGAGAGTCCATTGGACCTGAGCAACTGTATAGCAAAACCATACATAAAATCATCAATAATCCGATTAATTTTTTCATCGTTTCTCCTTTTCCTAAAACGATTAATACATATTCTCTTCTTTATAGTCAGGCTCATGAGATTGGTAGTATGCTTTTGCATTAAAGTCTTTATTATAATATGCTTTTTTATCTTTAAATTCATAAGTATAGTAACGCGCTTCAGCATCATCACTAAGTGGTTTATACTCCAATACAACATATTTTCCTTTGTCAAACACATAAATATTGGCATCTTTTTTATCAAAATGTTTAACTTCATCACCTGAATCGTTTTTAGCAATTTTTTGTTGCTTTTTCTCTTGTAGTTTAACCGCTTTATCTATTTTGTCTGCGTACTCGTGACTCATGCAACCTGCTAATAATAAAGTTAGTACACTAACCCCGACTAATAACTTCTTCAACATACTCACTCCTACTCACTCTATCTATATCTATGTCATAGAACTTCAAGTTAATCTCTTTTTACACTTAACATATCAAACGATGTCAATATTTCTTTAGCTCTACGTTTACAATTAGCATGTTATTTAATCTAAGCAATTCTTTCAACTTAAATTTTATCACATTCTCTTTAGAGGTACGATCTTCATTAACTTAATTTTTTATACCTCTTACTTTTTAAATCTATTCTCTTTTAAATAAAACGGCCTCATACGAAAGTATGACACAATTTTTTATGTTATGATGTGTAAGGATGTTTAGGGTTTGGTAATATATATCATGACGATAAAACATGGAAATTGACTTAGAGGTGAAGAAATATAATGAAATTTGTAAATTTAACTTCTGAAGAATTCGAGCAATTTACTTCAGAAAATTTCTCGCATTATACACAATCCAGTATACATTATAATAATAGATCGAAAACAAAAGGTGACGTACATTTAGTGGGAGTTAAAGATGATCAAGAAGATGTCATTGCTGCGTGCTTATTAACAGAGGCACGTTCTTTAAAATTCTTTAAGTATTTTTACACACATAGAGGACCAGTCATGGACTTTAACAATTTAGTTTTAGTTCGCTTCTTTTTTAAATCACTTACTGCTTATTTAAAAAAACACAATTGTTTATATGTACTCGTTGACCCTTATGTATTAGAAAATTTACGTCAACCTAATGGAGAAATCATTGAATCCTTTGATAATCGCGCATTGATTAAAACAATGGAAGAATTAGGTTACAAACACCAAGGATACACTGTAGGTTATGATACAATGAGTCAAATCCGCTGGTTATCAGTACTTAACCTTAAAGATAAATCTGAAGATCAATTATTAAAAGAAATGGATTACCAAACACGTCGAAATATTAAAAAGACTTATGAAATGGGTGTTAAAGTTAAAACATTACCCATTGAAGAAACAAATACATTTTTTGAATTATTCAAAATGGCTGAAGAAAAACATGGCTTTAAATTCCGTGAAGAGCCTTACTTTGTTGAGATGCAAAAAACTTATGAAGATCATGCTATGTTAAAACTTGCTTACATCGATTTACAAGATTATTTAGATACGTTGCAAACTAAACATCAAAACCTTAATCAACAACTAAAAGATGTTGAAAAAACATTAGAAGAAAATCCAAATTCTAAGAAAAATAAAACGAAACATACACAAGTCAAACAACAATTCGATAGTAATGCGCGTAAAATCAGACAAACTAAAGAGAAAATAGCAGAAGAAGGTCAAGTTCTTCATCTTGCTGCAGCATTATATATATATAATGATCACGAAGTGTATTACTTATCAAGTGGCTCTAACCCTAAATATAATGCTTATATGGGAGCATATCGATTACAATGGGATATGATTCAATTTGCAAAAGAACATAATATCGATAGATATAATTTCTACGGTGTTACCGGAGACTTTAGTGAAAATGCTGAAGATGCTGGCGTTCAAAAATTTAAAGAAGGATTTAACGCTAAAATTTATGAATATATTGGTGATTTTATCAAACCAATTAAACCACTATTTTATAAAGTAAAACAAGAATTAGAAAGTCGTAGATAATTATTCATTAGCAAATAGGAATCGAATTCTAATCAATTCGATTCCTTCAACATAGATAAAAAACTAAATATTAATGCACATGAGTTTAAGTCATTGACTTTCTATACACTTAAAGGAGAGGCTGGGACATAATTCCTAGTGAAATAGCCAGTAAATGAGTTTTCATAAATTCATTTACTGGCTTCTTTATTTACAATACTACGTATTGTTGGCTCGCTTTCTTAGGGGACAGATTCAGCCTATAGTCTTCAGCTTGTCCTGTTCCCTCAAGAGTCTCGCCAAAATACTTTGTATTCATATGTAATTTTACATTAAAATACTTTGAAAATAAGGCCCTTCCGTAAAATTTAATAAATAGCAATAAACTAAATTAACGAGGTGCCTTATGTATAAAGATTATAACATGATTCAACATACTCTACCTTCAATTCATATCCCCACAAATAATATTTCACGACATGTAAATGATATTGTAGAAACAATTCCCGATACTGAATTCGATGAATTCAGACATCCCCGTGGCTTAATATAAGAAAAGTAACAGCTCAACGAACTGAAAATAATCAAAAAAATTATAAAAAAGACAATTTCTATATTATTTCAATAGAAATTGTCTTTATTTACTTATCTTGGACCTTTTTGTCCCAGCCTCTCCATTTCTATAATATTACTATTCTATTTTTCATTAATCACATTTAAAAATCGCTGAAGCTCTTCTGTTTTGGGGTGATTAAATATATCTTCAGGCGTACCTTGTTCTGCAATGACGCCCTCATGAATAAAAGCAATTTGATTGGAAACTTCTTTGGCAAAACGCATCTCGTGAGTCACAATGACCATTGTCATACCTTCGTCAGCCAATTCTTTAATGACTTTTAATACATCATTGACCAATTCAGGATCAAGTGCAGATGTTGGCTCATCAAATAACATCACTTTAGGATTCATGGCTAATGCACGTGCAATTGCGACACGTTGTTGTTGCCCACCTGATAAAGCATGTGGCCGTTGATCTTTAACATGTACCAATCCAACCTTAGCCAATAAATTCATTGCTTCTTCATTAGCCGTTGCTTTATTCATCTTTTTAACTGTTATAAGACCTTCCATAACGTTTTCTAATGCAGATTTATGTGGAAATAAATTATAATTTTGAAAAACCATTCCTGATTGTTGTCTTACTTTAATTTGAGATTTCTTATCTTTAGCATTATATGTCATGCCATTGACATACACTGTACCTTCAGTAGGTATCTCTAAAGCATTAATCATTCTAAGTAAAGTCGTTTTACCTGAACCTGAACGTCCAATTAGTGTCACAACTTCACCTTGATTAACTTTCAAATCAATACCTTTAATCACTTCAGTTTCATTAAAAGACTTATGGATATGAGACAATTCAATCATGAGCGATACCCTCTTTCAATGCGTGATTCATACCATCCTTGGATAATTGAGATGACAAAACATACGACCCAATACATTAAAGCTACTAACAAATAAATAGTTAGATACTCATACGTTGTCGAAGCAACTTCTTGTGCCTTTCTAAACATTTCTGCAACAAGAATAAATCCAAGTAATGATGTATCTTTAATTAAACTTAAAAATGTGTTTCCTAGTGCTGGTATAGATACACGAATAGCTTGTGGTAAGATAATACGTTGCACAGTTTGTCTATAGTTCATACCTATAGAATAAGCCGCTTCTGTTTGTCCTTTAGGAATAGACAATATACCTCCTCGTATAATTTCAGAAGCATAAGCACCAACATTTAAAGATAAACCAATGACTGCAGCAATAACAGGTGCAAGTGTCCATTGATTATCAGCATTGTTAGTTACCAATCTTCCAAGCTCCGGTATACCGTAAAAAATAATAAATAACTGTACAATCATAGGTGTACCACGAATAATTGATACATAGACACGCGCAATACCTCTAAGCAATTTACTGGTTGATATACGCATAAGTGCAGTAAACAATGCAATGATTAAACCTAGAATGAAAGTGACCAAAGTAATAGGGATTGAGTATTTCACCAATCCCTCTAACATTGGACCAAATGCTTGTTTGGCTGCATCTAATGCATGTTGTTGTTCATTATTCAGGTTTAGAAACATCTTGACCAAACCATTTCTTACCAATTTTAGCTAATTCACCATTATCTCTAATTTTTTCTAGGCCTTTATTAAATTTCTCAATCGTTTTTTCATCAACCTTCTTAGAGAATGCAAATGCTGATTTATTTTGCTCTGCATGTCCTTTGATTGCTTTAATTTTAGCATTAGGCTTTTGTTTTCTGTAATCTAAGTAAGATAAACTGTCGTTAAATGTACCATCTACACGTTTAGATAATAGTAAGTCCATTGATTGATTAAATCCATCTACCTTAGTAACGTCCGCACCCTTATCTTTAGCCAATTGACCATAATTAGACGTAAACGTTTGTGCTAACTTTTTACCTTTTACATCATTGAATGATGTAATATCTTTTTCATTTTCACGAACAACAAGTACAGCACTTGAATATGTGTAAGGTTCAGAGAATTTATATTTTTTCTCTCTATCTTTATTCACACCCACTTGATTTGCAATAACATCAAAACGACCAGCATCTAATCCTGCAAACATTGAATCCCATGACGTTTCATTAAACTTAAGTTTAAGATTTTCTTCTTTTGCAACTGCTTTAATCACATCAATATCATAACCTGTTAATTGATCATTTTTATTATGGTAAGTAAAGGGCGCATATGTACCTTCAGTACCAACTCTTAACGTATCCTTGTCTTTACTGCTTGATTGATTATCTTTATTGTTAGATGAATTGTTGCCACAGGCTGCTAAAACAAAAACAAGTGCAACAATGCAAAGTAAAAGTCTTTTCATTTAATCAAACCCCTTATTCTTATTATTCTAATCGGAATAAAAATATTTTATCCCGTTATTACATAATAGTCAATAAAGAGTTACTTGCTAATAAGTGTTCAGAAAGTTCAAACTCTATTAACTATTATTTTAAACGATTTACAAATCGTAATAATTACTATTTACAAATAACTTAATTTCTTTCATAATAGTGTTATACAAGGAGGAAGATAAAATGAAACAGAATTTACAAACAGCAAGACGCAACCTCAATAGTCCTAATATCAAAACACGAAAACGTGCTTTAAAAATAATAAAACAGCATCAACGTTCGAAATAAATGTAACATTCGTCAATTATTTTAATTTAATTCGCTCAATAACCTAGGTTTCATAAATTTATCTATAATTTAATTGTTTTAAATATCACTTCACACAAAAAACAAGCCATTCAATGAAATCAATACTGACCATTGAATGGTTTATTTATTATGATATGAAAATATTTTAAACTATATACATCTTGTTATAAATAATATTTATCCTTAACAACTAAATCATCTGTGAGTTCATATACTAGCGGTGCACCCGTTTTAATTTCATATCCGACGATATCTTCTTCTGATAAACCTTCCAAATACTTAATTAATGCGCGAATGGAATTTCCGTGGGCCGAAACAAGTACAGTTTTATCATCTAATAGGTGTTGTGAAATATGATCAGTCCAGAACGGAACAACTCGTTCTAATGTATCTTTCAAACTTTCACAATAAGGCATCATACGGTGATCAATATGTTGATAACGACGATTTTTTAAATATGCTTCTCGTTGTTCTTCACTTTCTCTAGGCGGACGTACATCATATGAGCGTCTCCATTGATGCACCTGATCTTCCCCCCATTTTTTTCTCGCATCATCTTTATTTAAACCTTGTAAACCACCATAATGTCGTTCATTTAAACGCCAACTTTTATAAACAGGAATCCACTGTTGGTCAGAACCTGCTAAAATATATTGTGTTGTTTCTAAAGCTCTAGTGAGTAAAGAGGTAAACGCAATATCAATTTCAATTTGATTGCCGTAAATTTTTTTACCTGCTGATTGCGCCTCTTCAATTCCTTGTTTTGATAGTTTGACATCGGCCCAACCTGTAAATAAATTTTTCGCATTCCATTCACTTTGTCCGTGCCGACATAGTATTAATTTTGGCATAAATCAAAACTTCCTTTCTATAATCTAAATGTAGTTACAATGAATTAACTACAAATCCATTTAAATATCAGTCAATGTAGTAATTCCATTAAAATAGTACAAGTAATAAATTGTTTCTTTTTTTCTCTCCTTATTTTTATTATAGAACTATAATTCTTAATTTCCCAGTAATGATTCTGGTTTAAAATAAAAAAGTCAACCACTACCTTATGGTCAGGTAATTATTGACTTCTTGTATATTTTATTTTACTTCGTCTTTTGTAGTATAGGGTTCTGGATGTACATATACAGACGAAATTCCTTTATTATGCAAATGAATTTCAACTTTATCACAAATCTGATGTGCTTCATAAAGTGAAAGATAAGGATCTACTACAATGGTCACATCAATAAAGATACTACTTCCATGATATCTACCTTTAATATTATTAACATCAATTACATCTTCAACTTCTAATATGTCTAATCTGTATTCTTCTAAATCTTGTTCATTGAAACCATCACTTAGAGTAAAAATCGACTCTTTAAAAATTCCAAAACCTGTATACACGATTAATAAACCTAAAATATTTGCCAATATAATATCGATAATTGGAAATCCAATTTGTGTGAACATTAGACCAATGGCAGTGCCAATACTGACTAAACTATCAGATAAATTATCTTTAGCTGCTGATTTTAATGAGCTACTTTTCGTTCTTTTAGATAATCGATAATTAATAGCAAAGACACATAACATCACAAGTCCACTGATCATACTTATAATAATAGTAATAAAGTTAGGAATATGTGAATCATGTGTAAACAATCTCGGAAAGTTTTCTATAATAACTTGTATTCCCACAAACATGATAATGAATGATACTAGCAATGTGGAAATATTTTCAGATTTTAAGTGCCCATATGGGTGGTTTTGATCAGCAGGTTTAATAGAGATTTTAAGTCCGACAATAACTGCTACTGAAACTAAAATGTCTGTCATGTTATTTAAAGCATCCGCTCTAACTGCCGCCGAATCATAAACATATCCAGTCATATATTTCGCAATAGAAAGTATAATATAGATGACTAAACTAAGAAATGCACCTCGTTGCGCTAACTTCAAATTTTCATTTTGAGTCACCTTCACTTACCACCTTTATTTTTTGCTAATATTAGTATGAATTATCAGTTCCACAATGACAACGTTTTTTTATTTCTACATTTTTTATATTCCCCATCTAATTATTTCATTAGATATCCCTAAAAAAATACTTTCCTTCACTTCATTATTTATTCATTTAAAAATAAGCCTTGTACATATATGAATATGTAAAGACTTATATACATTAAATTTTTCTAAATACGAATTGGTAGATATTTGAAAAAGAAATTCAATTCATCTCAAAGGAAAAAATAGTGCTTATGATTACGTTAAACTTTATCTCTAAGTAACCACTTAGAAAGTATGAATGTCACTGGGATTGTAATGATTAGACCCGCAAAAGGTGCAATTTCCGAAGCGATATTCAACCACTTTACGAATATATATAATAATAACGTTTGCATTCCCATATTAACTATCTGAGTGATAGGAAATCTTAAAAACTTTTCTATTGTAGGTTTTACTTTATATACAAAATAACAATTTAAATAATATGAAATAATAAAACTTACAATAAATCCAGCAATGTGACTAACCATATAATTCACATGTAACACCTTTAACAAAAATAAGTATGTTATATAGTAGTTAAAGGTATTAATTCCACCAACTATGATAAACTTTATAATCTCATAATGTATTCGGGTTAACTTCATAATATTTCCCCTTTGAACAGTTATTGTTTTGTACCATATGGGACTACTTTAAATGTGATGTCTTTGGGCAAATCATAATAGTGTTTGAAATCTTGAAGTTGTTCCTTCGACTTTGGTGTAGTCATATGAGTATATCGCTCAAATGGTAATCTTTCCAATGTTATTTTCTGATGGCGATGATGTTGTGTTATTTGTTCTTTAATGAAGTCTATTCTGTGCACACTACTAATATGTATAAAAGTAAATCCAATCATCATAATGATGCTGATGATAATCGCAAATATTTTAATTATATGTTCAAGTTGTTTAAATAGCACATCACATTGCTGAATTAAACAAAGTAATATCACGATCCATAAAGTATAAATAAAATAAAAATTTCTATAACTTATAGGCGTCACAAATAAAAGTGGCAAAACAGATGAAGCCATAGCTATAAAACTCCCCATCACAATCATTCTTATGTATCTTTGCTGTATCATTTTAAACACAACGTATATCACACTTATCATGTAAATGAAGCAAATCGTTGTATTCAAAACGGCTATAGAAAATGAAGCTTTATATAATTCAAAATGAAATTGATTGTAAACGAAGATCTTATAAACAGGTAAAGTAATTAAACCTAAGAGTAGTGGTATTTTAATATAAACTCTCATATGCTTCAGGCTTTTATTTTGCTTAAGTAAAACTATACTTACTATTGATATCACGGTAAGAATAATCATTTGATTAATAAACATATATTCTGGTACAAGCTTAAATAACGTCACACCTGCTTTATGTATCATTCCATGACTATCGGAAATTGAATAATGCGTATTTAATCCATCCTTAATTAAAAAATAATTGAAGTTTAAAAACATTATAATGTTACCTATACAACTAAGCATAAATCCTACAATTAAGAAATAACTGAGTCTTTTTTTAACAAAGAAATAGACTACCATTCCTATTAAAATAATTAAGCTATTAGCGATGGAAAGATTCTCCAAGAAGAATTGTCCAAACAAACTTACTAATAAAAATACCCATAATTGCATTTCAGAAACTGTATCGTGCGACTCAATCATTTTAACTACAGTAAAAAGAATAAAAAGTGATAGGACTGTAGCAGGTATATAACTAAAAAATCCAGTAAACCACCCGTAAGTTTCGCTATAAATTGTATTAGGTACAGTAACCATTAACACAAAACTCAAAATAAAATAAAAACGATTCGTATGTAATTGAACCATATAAGCAACTAAATAGATAACTAAAAACGAAGTTATCGCATATATTAAAGCTCTTATTATGATATTATGTACGGCAACCCATTCAAATAAATGTCCTAAATAACGACCATTTTCTTGAGTCAAATATTGACTTAGATTAACTTTATATGCATGCCAATCCGTAGTTGATAATGGTGTTAGAATTGCCATTATAAGATAAAAGATAAAAATTCCTATTAACCAAAAAAATGATTCATATTGTTTTAAGTAATTCATTGTTGACCTCTCTGTTCTTCATGATGTAATTCAAAACTAACATTTAAACGATTATCATGTTTATTCTCTTTTTATGTGATTCATTCAATTATCTACTGAAAATATATAGACATTTATTGAAGCTTTAATCATATTAATATATACATATTGCTCATCGTCAATTTTATATTCTTATTATTATACAATTCACGTATGATTTCCATTTTAATTATCAAGATTTCTTTAGTTTAATTTCATTTTTGGATAGAATAAATATAAACCAATTGTTTAGGAAGTGATATAAATGTCACCATATAAAGTTATCATTGCACCTGATTCTTTTAAAGAAAGTATGTCGGCAAAGGAAGCTGCTTTAGCTATTAAAGATGGATTCCAAGAGGTGTTCGATTCCAGTACTATATATGACATTATTCCTATGGCTGATGGTGGCGAGGGAACAACCGAAGTATTGAAAGAAGCCTTAAATGCTACCTCTTATTGCGTAGAAGTAAAAGATCCACTTAATAGAAATATCATGGCTAGTTATGAGAGAAGCAACGAACACCAAACAGCTATCATTGAAATGGCAGCTGCTTCAGGACTAGCATTATTGAGTAAAGATGAAAGAGATCCATCTATTACAACTTCGTACGGTACCGGCCAACTCATTAATGATGCACTTAATCACGATGTTAATAAAATTATTTTAGGAATAGGTGGAAGTGCCACGAATGATGGTGGTGTAGGAATGTTAAAGGCTTTAGGTGTCTCTTTTAAAGATAAAAACAATCAAGAGATTCGCGATGGAGGTTTAGCCCTATCTCAAATAGAATACATTGATATTACTCGTATAAACCCACGATTGAAAGATGTGAATATTAAAGTAGCCTGTGATGTAACTAATCCATTATTAGGAGACAATGGAGCAACTATAGTTTATGGTCCACAAAAAGGCGCTCAGCAAAAGATGATACCAAAGTTGGATTCCGCATTACGTCACTATCATGATAAAATTGAAAGAGAATTAAATATGAATGTAAAAGATATCCCGGGCGCTGGTGCTGCAGGAGGCATGGGAACAGCGTTAATTGCGTTTCTAAACGCTGAATTACGTCCTGGAATTGATGTAGTTCTTGAAGAGACTCAATTTAAACAAAGAATAAAAGATGCGAATTTAGTTGTTACTGGCGAAGGTAAAATGGATAAACAAACAATCTATGGCAAAACACCCATTGGCATAGCTAAAGTTGCAAAATCATATGATATACCCGTCATTGCTATTTGTGGTAGTTTAGGAAAAGATTACGAAGCAATTTATCACCACGGTATCGATAGCGTGTTTAGTATCATGGAACGTCCATGCCACCTTGACGAAGCTTTGAAAGAAGGCGCACTTCATGTTAAACATACAACAACAAATATCGCACGACTTTTACAAGTAAAAATTGAAAACTGATTGAGCGTAATTATTAAATGAGGTGACAATATGAAAAGAACAGATAAATATAGAGATTCATACAAATATGATGACCAATATCAAAATCATCGTAAACGTTCAGAAGAAGATATGTATCGACAACATCAAGAGTCCCAACAGAGAGCAAATTCAAATCGTGCAACACAAAGTGAAAATGATAGAGAGTATGAAAATCATCCTGAACGTTATTACAATGGAAGAGACTATCGACGTGAGCAGCAATTGGAAGAAGAAAATGAAAAATCAAGCAAAACTAAAAAATGGCTGATTGCAATCATAGTTATTTTACTCATTATTGTAGCTATCTTTATCACGCGTGCAATTATCAATCATAATAATGATAAAGTAAGTAATGACCCTAACGTTTCACAAAACTATAAAAAGGAAGTTGAAAATCAAAACGACGACATTAATCGACAAGTTGATTCAGCCAAAAGCGATATAAAAAATAAAAAGGACACCCAATCCCAAATTGATAAACTACAAAATCAAATTGATCAATTAAAACAAAATGAAGAAACTAATGCGGATTCTAAATTCACAAAATTTTATCAAAACCAAATCGACAAACTGAAAAATGCAAATAACGCTCAACTTAATAACGAAAATCAAAGTAAAGTTAACAACATGCTTGAAGACATCAATACAAAATTTGATAGTATTAAAGCTAAACTAGAAAATATCTTGAATGGATCAAATTCAGGAAACTAAAGGCATGAGACTTCAAACTAAATATCTACAAACCCTTAAGAATCTGAGACATAAATGCTTGTCTCGGGTTCTTTTTTATCAAAGACAGTCGGTGATTGAATGACGTATATACATATTTACCATTTTTTCATTGATCAACATTACGTTGACAAAACTATCAATGCCTATTTGATAATACTCTTCTTTTTTTATTTGTGTAAGCTGATTACTTTTTTATGTAAAACGTATATAATAGATGCTATAACTTTTCTAGGAGAATAATGATGATGACTACAAGTTCCAAACACTTATCTAAAATATTAATCGTTATACTTGGCGTTATGACTGCATTTGGTCCTTTGACTATTGATATGTACGGACCATCTTTACCTAAAGTTCAGCATGCGTTTGGTTCATCAATTTCAGAAATACAACTTACATTATCCTTTGCTATGATAGGTTTAGCTATTGGTCAATTTGTGTTCGGGCCACTATCAGATGTATTAGGTCGTAAAAAAATGGCACTCATTTTATTGATTGGATATTTAATAGCCTCATTATTATCAGTTTTTACAGTTCATTTAACAATATTTTTAATTATCCGTTTAATTCAAGGTTTAGCAGGAGGTGGTGCAATCGTCATAGCCAAAGCTTCTATTGGAGATAACTATGACGGAGACGAATTAGCAAAATTTTTAACTTCTCTTATGGTCATAAACGGTATAATCACCATCATTGCTCCACTGTTAGGTGGCCTCGCTTTATCTATTGCAAGTTGGAGAATGATTTTTATATTTTTAACAATCATTACCTTAATAGTCATCTTAGGCATCTTATTAAAGATGCCAGTTGGGCTCCATCAAGAACAATCTCAGTTAAATTTTAAAGCAATATTTAAAGATTTTGGTCTGTTATTAACAAAACCCACCTTCGTTATTCCGATGTTATTGCAAGGATTAACTTATGTCATGTTATTCAGTTATTCGTCAGCCGCACCTTTTATTTCACAAAAGATGTATCATATGACACCACTTCAATACAGTGCAATGTTTGCTATTAATGGAGTGGGTTTGATAGTCGTCAGTCAGATAACCGCTATTATAGTAGAAAAGGTAAGCCGATATGCGATGCTCATATATTTAACAATCATTCAAATGTCAGGTGTTGTAATTTTAATATTTACTTTAACATTACATCTTCCATTGTATGTTTTACTTATTGGCTTTTTTATTAATATATGTCCAGTCACTTCTATAGCACCACTTTGTTTTTCTATGGCAATGGCTGAACGCACAGGTGGAAGTGGCAATGCTTCAAGTTTACTTGGCCTATTCCAATTTATTTTAGGAGGCCTCATTTCTCCCCTAGTTGGTTTGAACGGTCAACATGATATGTCCCCGTATCTAATTATTATTAGTGCGACAGCTGTTTTACTTATTGCACTACAAATTATTTATTTCAAATTATTTATGAAAAACACATAGTTATTCGTAAACCAAAATATAGGAGTGAACTGACAATGTAGTATAATTAAGTTCCACTCCTATTTTCTATTTTAATAGGACCCATAGACTTATGATTCTAAATTTACATTTTGTAATGTTTAAATGAGCACTCCTATTTTCACTTCAATTTTCATTCCCTTGACAATTTTAATACTAATTCTTCCCTTTCTACTCTGAATATCTGATGAAAACGCTCATTTCAAGTTTGTCTAAATCAATTTTGTATACTAAATAAATCGCACGTTATATAATATAATTTATCAAAGTTATTAGAGGATACATATTATGAAGATAATTTTACCAGTAAAGCCTATAAGTCAGCTATTCCCTATCCCTTTTGTAATGGGGTGTGAGGGAGTGTCCGCAGCGATGCTATTACAATTTAATCATTACGATATTAAAGCAACACAAATTATGAGTCATTGGCCTAAACATCCAACCAATCCCTACAAAGGCTATGTTGGTCATCCTTTGTTAGTTAAATTTGGCCATCATCAAACAATATTTCCTGATGCTTTTGCGCCATTTCTTAAACAATATGATTCTCGAATTGTAGATGGTACAGGTACATCATTAAATCAACTTGAAAAATTTATCGACAAAGGTCAGCCGGCGATCATTTATCATACTAGTTTGGGTTCTAAACCGCTTCGACGTGTATTTCATTTCGACAATCAACCAACAAAACTAGTCTCAAATATTCACGTTACTTTATTGATAGGGTATGATGATGACTATTATTATTATATTGATCCGTTATGGAGTCGTTTATCAAAATTTGTTATTTTCCCATCTATTATTCCTAACTCTAAACAAATCATTAAAATTAAAAAGCACACTTTGGAAAATAGTTATAATGCCCCAGGAAAAAAATGCATATATATCGATAATTAATAATAAAGCCTCTAGAGACTGTTTAAATTCAGTTTCTAGAGGCTTTATTAAATAAGTTGATACTAAATATCAAAATCGACTAAAGCATGATTTATTTCATATGCTATATCATCTGTCATCCATTGTCTTTGATATCCTAAGCACGGACATATATATAATATGTTATTTTCAACAAGTTTTTTTCTAAAATGAACATGCCCCATTATACTAAATCGAATAGGGTAATTTCTATAAATAGTATCAAAATCATGAGTACCAATAAATGCATTAAAAAAGTCAAAAATACGATGAGACGTTGGTACTACGAATTGAGGATGTGTTACAACGTGCGTAACTAAAATAATTTGACGTGGGCTTACATTGTTAATGTCTTTTTCCACCTCTTGAGCAGCTAAAAGGGATAGTTGCGGGTCTGATAATGACCAATCTGTTCTTACTTTATCTTGCCAAGTTGCACCATAATGTTTACCACTTGCTATTTTTTGCTGAGAAAAACGATGATCTGCATAGCTATAATCATACCAACCGACATGGCCTACAATTGCATATTGATCATTAATAATGATTGGATTGCCGATCAAGCATTCCTCTTTTGAGCGAAAGAATGATAGTATTTCTGTTGAAGTTTTATCTGCTTGGTCAGACCATAAATCATGGTTTCCCGGAACAAAATAAGTAGGTATCCCGCTTAATTCTTGAATGCTTTGAATAAAATCGTAACTTATCCTATAGTCATTAGATATATCCCCTGCTATGATAAGTAACTCAATAGACCTTTGTTTAATCACCTGACAAAGCTTTTCTAAATATATTTCAGGATTTAAGTGTGGATGACGGTCAATGTGTAGGTCAGAAATAGTACCTATTTTCATCTTCTCAATCCTCATTTCTCTTTATAATAACTTACATTATTACACAGAGATAAATGAAAGTTAATTCATGTGATTATTTATCATTATACTTGCTATTTGTAAAATAATGTCTATAATTAAGCATAATTTTTAATATAAAGTTTACATTTATCGTATTTCATAATTTTTTATTACAAGGTTATAACTATTAATGTAAGATACCATATTAATACATATATCCACTTATATTTCTGAAAATTCTTGCTTTTTTAAAATATGTTGGATAAGATAAATTTTAAGTAAACGCTTTCATATTCGTATCCCTAAGGAGGAAGTTGATGGCAAAACAACTACAAAGAGAGTTGAATAATAGGCATATTCAATTAATTGCTATAGGTGGCGCTATAGGAACTGGTTTATTTTTAGGTTCAGGACAAACAATTTCTCTAACCGGACCTTCATTACTCTTTACTTACATGTTGATAGGTATAGTGTTATTTGCTTTTATGAGAGCTCTTGGTGAATTATTATTAAGTAACTCTAAATTTAATTCATTCGTAGATATTGCAAATGAATACCTTGGTCCATTTGGTGGATTTGTAATTGGGTGGACCTATTGGGTTTGTTGGATTGTCTCTAGCATGTCGGACCTCACTGCGATGGGACAATATTTTGCTTATTGGTATCCACAAGTCCCACACTGGTTGACAGTACTATTTATTGTACTCCTACTTATATCATTTAATTTGCTTGGCGCCAGATTATTTGGAGAACTTGAATTTTGGTTTTCTATAATTAAAGTCGTTACAATTATTACGATGGTTATTGTAGGTTTAGTTCTGATTTTTTTATCATTTAAAACAGAATATGGACATGCTTCTTTTGGTAATTTGATACATCATGGCGGGATGTTTCCACATGGTGCAGCTGGATTTTTAATGTCCTTCCAAATTGCTGTATATTCATTTATCGGTATAGAACTTATAGGAGTCACAGCTGGCGAAACAAAAAATCCAGAAAAAACAATTCCTAAAGCAATAAATAACGTTCCTATACGAATTTTATTATTTTATATAGGTGGTTTACTTGTAATCATGTCTGTCATTCCATGGTTTAAAGTTGATCCTGATAGTAGTCCGTTTGTTAAATTATTCACACTAATTGGTGTTCCCTTTGCTGCTGGCATAGTTAATTTTGTTGTTTTAACAGCAGCAGCATCTGCAACAAATAGCGGAATATATTCTAATAGTAGAATTTTATTTGGTTTAGCGAAACAAGGTTTAGGTCCTAAAGTATTGACAAAAACTAATTCTAATGGTGTACCTTATCTCTCAATGTTAGTATCTTCAATAACATTGTTAATCGCAGCTTTATTAAATTTTGTTTTCCCAGATGCTATTAAATTATTTATTTATGTAACGACACTATCTACCGTCCTATTCCTTGTAGTATGGGGAATGATTATCGTTTCTTACATCGCATACGTAAAGAAGAATCCTGAACAACATCAATCAAGTGCATTTAAATTATGGGGCGGAAAAATTATTGCCTATATTGTGTTATCTTTTTTCATATTTATCTTTATTTTGCTATTCTTTAGCAAAGATACTAGAGTAGCTATTTTTATTTCACCGTTATGGTTTATCTTCTTGTTCTTTTATTATAAGAAATACAAGAATAATGCTGAATCTTTAGCCGATAGACAGCGACATTAAAGTAAATTGTGATTAAACTTAATTATAAGCTATAACTCTAAAATATTAATAATCAATATTTATAAAATATATATTATCTCAAAGCGAATATACTCATTATAATAAGGACCAAAATCTCACTTTAATCAAGTGTATTTGGTCCTTTTGTTATTTCATTAATTTGAATGGAATAGTACACAGAGTAACGTTTTTTTGATAAATTAAATGCAATTTTAAACGTAAACTCGTTTGATTGTGTAACAAGTGCTGCCAAGCCTTTTTAGGGATAAATTCTGGAACGACTACTGTAATTAAATAATTTTTATCATTCGCTTTTTTACGAATTTTATCTATAAATCGTGAAATCGGACGAATAATACTTCTGTACTCTGAATGTAAAATCACAAGTCTTACATCAGGAAAATGTTTTTTCCATTTAGTCATAAAAGCCTGCTCATCTTCATCACCAAATGTCACATGCACTGCAATAACATCATCATTAGCTAATAATTTGGCATAATAAATAGATTTATCAACTACAGTTGTAATACTTTGAATAGGTACAATAGCTAAATTACGATCTACAACAGGAATATCGTGTATATCAATTTCAGATCGTAATTCACATGCTATATTCTCATAATGTACATGAATTCTAATAAAAATAAATACAACAAAAGGTAAAAATAAAAGAATTGGCCATACTTGATTAAGTTTGGTAATGAGTAAAATCATGAATACGATAAACGTAATCGTACCACCAATTAAATTGATAGTAAGCTTTATTCCCCATCGTTCAGGTCGTTCTCGAAGCCATTTTAAAACCATACCAAACTGAGCAAGTGTAAATGGAATAAAAACACCTACTGCATATAATGGAATGAGGTTCTCTGTCATTCCTTCAAATAGGATAATTAAAATGATGGCTAATACACCTAATATAATAATCGAGTTTGAATAACCGAGACGATCACCACGAACAGTAAACATACGTGGCATATATTTGTCTTTAGACATTGATGCAGCTAGCATAGGAAATGCTGTAAAACCAGTATTAGCAGCCAATACCAAAATCATAACTGTAGTAGCTTGTATAAAATAAAACGCTACATTTTCACCAAATATTTGGGACGCAAGTTGTGAAAGCACGGTCGTTTCAGTTTGAGGCATAATTCCATATATATATGAGAGTACAACAATACCTACTAATAACACTGCTAAAATTGTACCCATAGTGACTAAAGTTTTGACTGCATTCTTAGGTGCTGGATTTTTAAAATTTGTTACTGCATTGGATATTGCCTCTACACCTGTAAGTGATGATGCTCCAGATGAAAATGCTTTCAAAAGTAAAAATAACGTAACACCGGGCACAGTACTCCCTACAGTGGAATGAATATGTGGTGCGATTTGTCCAGTAGCTACGCGAAATGTCCCAACGACTATCAAAACAATTAAACCTATAATAAATAAGTAGACTGGATATGATAATACAGTTGCTGATTCAGTCAAACCTCTTAAATTCATCATTAAAATAAAGAGTACTAATAAACATGCAATAAGCACTTTAAAATGATATAAGTGGGGAAATGCAGCAACAAAAGCATCTGCTCCTGAAGAAATACTCACTGCCACCGTTAATATATAGTCGACTAATAAAGACCCTCCAGCTAGCAATCCCCATTTCTCACCAAGATTTGTTTTAGAAACAATATACGCTCCCCCACCTTTTGGATAAGCATAAATAATTTGTCTATAAGATAAAATTAGAGCTGTTAATAATATTAAAACTGCTCCGGCAATAGGCAGCGTATACCAAGATGCCACAGCTCCTATCACCGATAATGTAATTAATATCTGCTCAGGACCATATGCAACTGATGACAATGCATCGGATGATAGGATAGCTAATCCTTTAAATTTTGAAATTTTCTCGTTTTTTAAGTCTCTGTTTCTTTTAGGTCTACCAATCAAAAGTCTTTTAAATTGAATGAACATGACTCCTACCTCTTTAACTCATTTTGATGGATAAAACTATACTCCCATAAATCAAAATTGTATAGCTACTTCACAGATCTTTAATCATTACATTTACTCTATTAGCGTTATATTACACTTTAGAATTTATTGTTTCTCTCAAAAAAAGACTACTTGATTAAGATATAGTTAACCCAATATCTATTCGTTATCTGTAACTTTATACACCAAAACTGTTATAATAAATTCACTCATTGTTGCCATAACGTAGGCAATAAATTTTTAAGTTTAAAGTAGAGGATGCTCAATGAAGATAAAACTGTTTGTCATTGTTGTCATTTTTTTGATGACTATTTTATCGATAATTTCAATAACAACACGAGAAATCGCACATAGTAAGAATGAGACGATATTGACACATGCTTCTCAAAAACATATTGATAAAATGGTTGAGACAGCAATGAAGAAAGGAGATATCCCCGGACTAGCAATATTGATCATCAAAGACAATAAAATCTTTTTAAATAAAGGGTATGGTTATGCCAATATTGAAAAAAAAGCAAAGGTAAATCCACATACTCAATTTGAAATTGCATCCAATACTAAAGCTTTTACAGGTTATGCAATTCTACAACTAGCTCAAGAAGGAAAAATAAATTTAAATGACAAAGTAAGTACATTTATACCCGGATTTAAAATGAAGTATGAAGACAAAGAAAGAGATATTACTATTGAACAGCTATTAGCTCAAACTAGTGGTATACCTGGAGATATCACTGAAGAAAATCGTTACTCTAAACAGTACGATAGTATTGAAAATATCGTTAATTTTGCAAAAGGAAAACGTCTGAACCATGTACCTGGAGAAACTTTTGAATATTCGAATATGAATTATGATATTTTAGGTATTATTATTCAAAATGTTACCCATCAATCCTATACATCATACATCCAAAAGCATGTTTTAGCCCCTTTAAAGATGAAACATACCACTTTTAAAGTAAATAATACCAAATCTAATAACGAAGCATTAGGTTATATATGGGAAGATAATGAAAATAAAGTTGCACAACCAGAGTTTAACATTGGGGATACTCCTGCGGCATATATGATGTCAAGTACAAGTGATTTAGCAAAATGGGTCCAACTACAGATCCACCCTACTTCAAAATCACAAGCCAAGTTAATTCGTCAATCACATCAGGTATTATCTAACTCATTAAATAGTGAGCCTAACGCAGATAGCTACGGTTCGGGATGGTTTATAAATACTGATGACCATCTCGTATTTCATACCGGCGTTTTAGATAATTTCTCTTCACAAATTTTATTAAATATTCGTAAATCTTATGGCATTGTCGTATTAGCCAATACAAATTCAAATCAAGTGACTCGTTTAGCGGAACATTTAAATACTCAAATTATGAATAATCGTCATTACACAACTATAGAAGAAAAAGTGAACCAAACGAAAAATATGCAACTTATCATTTCCACATTGGCCGATATATTCATGGTCATATTTAGTATCTTAGTTTTTAGTAAAACCTTAAAATTACGTGAAGGCCACATCTTCATCCGTAAATGTTTACGAACTTCAATCATGTTCAGCATCATTTTGTTGGGATTTGTAGCAATGAATATTCTTTTTTATCTACTTCCCTTGATAATATTAGGAGATGCAACTTGGGGGTTTGTTTTATCATGGTTACCTTTACATTCGAAATATTTAGTTGTAAGTGTCTATCTAGCCATAACCATGTTACTGGTTTGGTTATCTTTAATAAGTATAACTTACCGTTCTGATGAAAGGAAAAAACATTAAAATAACACCTAAGCATTAAAAAGCCACATTTAAGACATGCGATACACACCTAAGAATGACTTTGTTATTTTTGAATCATGCAATATTATACTATTTTGATGAACTTGAACATCATTTATCATAAAATTAATAGAATTATTAACAAAAAGGAAGTATCACTATGCATAAACGACTTTTCATCACTTTATTAGGTTTTATCATTTTACTAGCTGGATGCGATTATTCTAAAGAAGAGAACCAAACTGGTATATTTTATAACGTTTTTGTAAAATCTATGGATGGATTTCTTCATTTTCTTGGCAGAGTCTTTCAGGATAACTATGGCTTTGCTATTATTTCTATTGTACTCATAGTTCGTTTCATCCTATTACCTTTCATGTTAATACAAGTTAAGAATATGCATATGATGCGCGAAAAAACAAAAGTCGTCCAACCAGAATTGGATGCTATAAGAGATAAAATGAAACACGCAACATCACAAGAAGAACGTAATGCAGCCAATCAATTGCTTATGAAAAAGTATCAATCGTATGGAATTAATCCATTAAAAAATATGTTAGGGTGTCTTCCTGTTCTTATACAAATGCCTATATTAATGGGGCTTTATATGAGTTTGAAGTACCCTTCGAGTCACGGAATTACTGAATACCCACATTTCTTATGGTTTGATTTAACGCAACCTGATTTGATTATGACAATAATCGCAGCAATCATGTATTTTGTTCAGCCACTTGTAAACTCAATCCATTATCCAAAAGATCAAAGAAAAACATATTACTTTATGATGGTATTTTCACCGATATTCATAACATATGCGTCTCTACATTCTGCTGCAGCTTTGGGCTTATATTGGAGTATAAGCGCTGCTTTTCTAATAGTGCAAATGCATTTTGCTCACTCTCATTATAAGAAAGTGGCACTACATGAAGCTAAAAAACTCAAACAAAAATTAGAGCAAAATAAAGACAATAGTGAGTTATTAACCGAAGAGTCATAAAAAAGCACGCTATAAACAATCTTGCAAAATTGTTTATAGCGTGCTTTTCGTTCTCCACTATTAAATATGCCATGTTAATAATTTAAAAAGAGCTTATAACTCAAACGATTCATATTATTTTATCATTGTGCACCACGTTGATTTTCTTTAGCATGTACAAGATTTGTTACAAAATCATTTACAGGTGTAGCAATATGATTCTCTTTCCCTAATTTACTAACTGCTCCATTAATATAATCTATTTCAGTTGTTCGATTATCTTTAATTAAGTCTTGGTACATAGAAGGATAGTGTGGGCCTACTTTATCATTTAAAGCAATTAAGTAATCAAAAATCTCATCAACATTAAGATGAACATCATCAACTGTTGCAACATGAACAATTTCTTGTGTAATTTTATATATCAAATTTTTAGCGTCATCACTATTATTCAGTGCTGCCAAATTACATTCAAGTATAGTACATAATGAATTAGCTGTTCCATTAACACATATTTTCTTCCAAATTGATTGATGTAAATGTTCACTTTTTACACCTTTTAATTCTGCATTTTGTAGCAGATTAACAATGATATCTACGCTTTCTTTTCCCTCGGGCACGAGACACCCAATTTCAACAGGACCTTGCCCCATTAAGTGCGTGTGACCAGGTTGATCAATACCGGCAGTCCACGTTGTTACTCCACGTACAATTCTATCTATAGAAACATATTGTTGTATAAGACGTTCATGTTTCAAACCATTCATAGTGCACACAACAATTGTATTATCATGAAGATGGGGTTGAATATGACTAAGCACCTCTTCTAATTGCATAGATTTAGGAAATAGAAAAACAATATCATAGGACGTTGCTTTAGGAATTTCCGTTAGTCTATACATAGGTAGCCTGAAATGATGCGCTTCACCATTAATATCGATATGTAGACCGTCCTGTTGTATTGTAGTAACTTGAGGTTCCCAATTATCAATTAAAGTGACGTCATAACCATGTTGAAACAACTTAGCACCAAATCCACTACCTAATGCGCCAGAACCTGCAATTGCTATTTTCATATATTCCATCTCCTTACAATTCTATATTGTTTTTAAAATACTACTTTACTACATACCAGTCAATATAATACGGTTAATTTGTAAGAATTTTCTGTTAATTAAGAATAAGTATTATCTCTCAAACGTACATTGCTCATTCGACATTTTATTACCAATTTGCACAGTGAATCGTTTCTTTGTTAATTTATTATTCTATTTCAGTTGCGTTTTTAAAATATGAGTAGAACTAACTTCATATTGACTTGATTATCTCTTTTCTCTTTAACAAGAATTAAAATTTATAGACTTCTTCATACTTACATTTTTGCTTAGTTCTCTATATCAATATATCAAAATGTCTGAGACACCGATGATGTCCCAGACATAAATTTATATTTTCCATTTCAACATTAAAGATGAAATTAAAAGTTGTTGACTATACTCTTATACATTAGACTGTTTTTTCGGTATTAAGAACAAAATAGAAAGGAATGCTAATAATGCTATAAGCGCATTAAACATTACTCCAGTAAAACCACCTAAAGTCAGATTAAGTTGGGCTGCAAGTACGCTGTAAACTGTACTTGAGATGGCCACACCAAATGCATTTCCTAAGGATGATGCCATCTTATATACACCGGATGCGACGCCTACTTTATCATCTGGTGCTTGTGCAACAGCTGTATCCGTGGATGGTGTTGCATAAACACCTAAACCGGTACCAAATAATAAATAACCAATGACACTTGACGCTATATACCAAGCATTAGGTAAAAACGTCAAAGATAATAATATTAATCCTATGACGGTCAAGGCACTTCCGAGTAACAAAGGTCTTTTAGGTCCTAACGATTGTAATATCATTTCACCCACACGTATCATAATTAATACTGCAATTAGGTATGTAAGTGAAATATATCCTGTTTCCTGAGAGTTAAAATCTAATTTTTGCTGATAAAAAGTATTTACTACAATCAATGTACCACCAGCTACACCATTCAACATAAAGTTTGAAATCGTTGCACCTGTATAACCTTTGTTTTTAAAGATATCAAAATCGACAAGTGGTTGTTTGATTTTATTTTCGTAAATCACGAATATAATTAACGATATAACAAAAATTGCAATAAGTCCCAAAATAAATGGTGAGAACAAACCAAATTGAGAGGTTTGAGTTATTATCACATTAATACTTAACATACTAACCACTAAGATGATTAAACCAACAACATCAAATTTCTTTGTCTCTGTCGGTTTATCTCCTATAGGCTCTGCTTTTGTTTCGGGTGTATGTTTAATGAGAAACATGGATAATATTGTCAGAATAATTGAAACAATAAAGATTGAGCGCCATCCAAGGTTAGTTGCCATTAAACCACCAAACAAAGTACAAACACCACTACCTCCCCATGAACCGATGGACCAGTAGCTTAATGCACGTTGTCGTGCTGTCCCGATATAATATTCATTAATGATTGCGAGTGTCGCTGGCATTATACATGCCGCTGACAATCCTTGAATAGCACGTCCAATAATCAATAGACTTGGTAATGGCGTAATAATGATTAAAACCGACCCAACAATATTAAGTGCTAAGCCTATGTATGTCACTTTTACTCTACCAATTTTATCTGCAATATCTCCTGCACCTACAATAAACAGACCAGAAAATAGTGCCGATAAGCTAACTGCTATATTAATAGTACCAATATCACTATTGTATGATGATTGTAATGGCACGACTAGATTTACAAGTGATTGTGCAAATAACCAAAATGTAATAACCCCTAAAATAATCCCTAATAATAAGCGATTATCTCCCCTAAACTTTTGTGATGTATTCATCTATCACTTACTCCTTCACAATTAATTAGAAATCTCTAATAAGACTTATTTAATTACGATATCTATTTCTTATTTTACAAATCTTTTATTTGCTTTCTTCTAATATCATTTTTACATTAAGAAACTTTATCATATTTAGAACAATTTTTTAACTGAAATAAAAATATGACTAAATCGTTTATCATTTTAATATTCATTCATCCTAGATATGTTTCTTTTTTAATTTCTTGTAATTTTTAGAAAATTTGTAAATATAGAAACATATTCTACACTATCTAGTTTCAATTTTCCATACTATAATTGATTTAATCGTGTTTTAATATAAACTATAAATATATGAAACAAGCCAATGTAAGTGCTTTTATTTTTAATAAAAAAATATATTTCTTTTTATGATATTAAAAATTAAATGAGGATTGACGTTATGCTTAATTTATTTATTTTATTACTTGAACGCGTGGGATTAATTATTTTACTCGCATATATACTCATGAATATTAATCATTTTAAAACAATGATGAGCGAACGTGACAAATGGCGTTCAAAATTCCAACTAATCATTATTTTTGGTATATTCTCTATGATTTCAAATTTTACAGGAATTGAAATAGAAAATGGCCATATCGTATCTGGTGATATTTATTACCACTTAAGCAAAGACGCCTCAATGGCCAATACCCGTGTATTAACAATCGGTGTTTCTGGTCTAATAGGTGGACCGTGGGTAGCTATAATTGTAGGCATTATTTCAGGATTATGTCGTTTATATATTGGCGGGGCTGACGCATATACCTATCTTATTTCATCCATAGTTATCGCTATCATATCTGGTTACTTTGGTCATCAAACAATAAAACAAAATACATATCCGTCCATTAAAAAAGGTGCTATTATCGGTGCAATAACTGAAATTATTCAAATGGGCTGTATATTATTATTTACAAATAACCTACATCACGCAATTACATTAGTCAGTTTTATAGCACTACCGATGATTATCATTAATAGTTTAGGTACAGCCATATTTTTAACCATCATTTTGTCGACCATCAAGCAAGAAGAACAAATGCGTGCAGTCCAGACGCATGATGTATTACAACTCGCTAACGAAACACTACCTTACTTTCGATCTGGACTTAATGAAAAATCAGCCCAACAAGCTGCTGAAATTATTTTAAAATTAATGCAAGTGTCGGCGGTCGCTATTACAAATAAAAAAGATATTTTAACACATATTGGTGCAGGCAGTGACCATCACGTAGCACGTAAAGAGATAATTACTGATTTATCTAAAGAAGTGATTCAATCTGGAAAATTAAAAGTCGCTCATACGAGAGAAGGAATTGGATGTCACCATCCTAATTGCCCTCTTGAAGGAGCCATTGTCGTCCCTCTTTATATACATAATGAAGTCGCAGGGACTTTAAAATTTTATTTCACAGATAACAATATTATTTCAACTTCAGACCAACAGCTCGCAAAAGGTCTCGCCAATATATTTTCTTCACAACTAGAACTAGGTCAAGCTGAAATGCAGGGACAATTGTTGAAAGACGCTGAAATTAAATCATTACAAGCACAAGTCAATCCACATTTCTTTTTTAATGCTATTAACACTATATCAGCACTAGTAAGAATTGATAGCGAAAAAGCACGACGTTTACTGATTCAACTCAGTCAGTTCTTCCGCTCTAATCTTAATGGTGCACGTAATAATACGATTACTTTACAAAAGGAATTACAACAAGTAGCAGCATATTTATCCTTAGAGCAAGCGCGCTATCCAAATAGATTTAACATACACTATCGAATTGATGATCAGTGTCAAGATGCGCTCATCCCACCTTTTATAATTCAAATATTAGTGGAAAATTCTATTAAACATGCATTTAAAAATCGTAAAAAGAATAATCATATTGATGTGGATGTTAGCATGAAGCAAGACTACTTAAGTATATCTGTTCAAGATAATGGTCAAGGCATACCAGCTGATCAATTAGATACTATTGGATATACGACAGTAACGTCTACCACTGGTACTGGTAATGCCTTAGTCAATCTTAATAAAAGACTTACTGGACTATTTGGAACAACATCGGCACTGAACATTCAATCTTCTCAATCAGGCACGACTGTAAGTTGTTTAATTCCATATAAATCTTCTAAGGAGGAACACTTTAATGAAAGCGTTAATCGTTGATGATGAACCACTTGCAAGAAATGAATTACAATATCTTTTAAATCTTAATGATGCTATAGATGAAATTGAAGAAGCAGAAAACATAGAAGAAACATTGGAGAAGTTACTCTACAACACATTTGACTTAATATTCTTAGATATAAATTTAATGGATGAAAGTGGTATTGATTTAGCTCAAAAAATTAATAAAATGAAGCGATCACCACATATTATCTTTGCAACCGCTCACGAGAAATTTGCAGTCAAAGCCTTTGAATTAAATGCAACCGATTATATATTAAAACCTTTTGAAAAAGAACGTATTAATCAAGCTGTAAATAAAGTTGACATGGCTAAAGATAAACCAAAAAACAAAGATAAAACTATCACACCTAAATATATTGATTATAGTGATGATGAGCGCGCTCAAACACATGTACTTCCAATTGAAGTGGATGAACGTATTCACATCTTAAATTTCACAGACATTATCGCATTATCTGTTAATAATGGGATTACAACGATAGATACAACAAAACAAAGTTATGAAACGACCGAAACACTTAATCATTACGAGAAAAAACTACCTTCCTCTCTATTTATTAAAATACATCGCGCTACTATCGTTAATAAAGAACATATCCAAACAATAGAGCATTGGTTTAATTATACGTATCAGCTGACGTTAACACATGAATTTAAATATCAAGTTAGTCGTTCTTATATGAAGACTTTTAAACAACAACTCGGTCTTCAATAAAATTTAAATCATGCTTTATGAGTTTCACCTTTAAAATGGTGCACCTCAACCTAAAATATTTGTAAGTGAGCTATGAAAACATCTATAGTAACCGCTTTCATTCTATAATGTAACCATGAAGAAAACAGAGGGGAATGGTTATTTTGGAACAAACGCATCTCGTTAAAAACAAAACGGTTGATAACAAGAAGTCAATGAAATACAGTATTTTTCAACAAGCATTAACGATTGCAGTGATTTTACTTATATCAAAAATTATTGAATCATTTATGCCTATTCCAATGCCAGCTTCAGTAATTGGACTTGTACTATTATTTATCGCATTGTGTACAGGCATTGTGAAATTAGGTCAAGTTGAGACTGTGGGAACTGCATTAACCAATAATATTGGATTCCTATTCGTACCAGCTGGTATTTCAGTCATTAACTCTTTACCAATCCTTAAGCAAAGCCCTATTTTAATTATTTTACTTATTATTATTTCAACACTTTTATTATTAATTTGTACTGGCTTTGCGTCACAATTATTAGTGACGAAATCACTTTTCCCTTCTAAAGAGAAAAATGAAGAAACAAGTCACGTAGGAGGGTAAGCAATGATTGAACATTTAGGAATTAATACACCTTATTTTGGGATATTAGTATCATTAATACCATTTGTCATAGCGACTTATTTTTATAAAAAAACGAATGGTTTCTTTTTACTAGCACCTTTATTCGTAAGTATGGTTGCAGGTATTGCTTTTTTGAAATTGACAGGAATTAGTTATGAGAATTATAAAATCGGTGGCGACATTATTAATTTCTTCCTAGAACCAGCTACAATATGCTTTGCGATTCCTTTATATCGCAAGCGCGAAGTATTAAAAAAATATTGGTTACAAATATTTGGTGGTATAGCTGTTGGTACAATTATTGCCTTGTTATTAATTTATCTTGTTGCAATAACATTCCAATTTGGCAATCAAATTATAGCATCTATGCTACCTCAAGCTGCAACGACAGCAATTGCATTACCTGTATCTGACGGTATCGGTGGTGTCAAAGAATTAACCTCACTCGCAGTTATTTTAAATGCAGTTGTCATTTCTGCTTTAGGTGCTAAAATAGTTAAATTATTTAAAATATCTAACCCTATTGCCAGAGGACTTGCACTAGGGACAAGTGGACACACTTTAGGTGTCGCGGCAGCTAAAGAATTGGGTGAGACTGAAGAATCAATGGGAAGTATTGCAGTTGTCATCGTTGGCGTTATTGTTGTAGCAGTAGTTCCTATACTTGCTCCAATCTTATTATAATTACCCAAAACTATAAATATATCTAAAATACCCCTGAAAACTTAATATGTTAAACAAACAATGCCTGGAACACAAAATAATGTTCCAGGCATTGTTAATGTATAAGCAACTGTTGACTAAAATAATCTCTGTTTTAGTCACTGTCTATGCTTTTTATATTAATTAAGTTTATTGATATCTATTAATGTAATTTTTGTACTTGATGTTTTTGCATTGAATCTTTTTTGTTTTTACGAGTAGGATCTAAACGTTTTTCTAGATAACGTAATCCTATATCTATGATAATTGCTATTAAAGCAATTGGTATGGCACCTGCTAAGATGAATGTTGTTCCATCTGTTGAATTTGTACCACGAATAATAATATCACCTAGTGTTGGAGCACCGATAAATGACCCAATCGCTACTATTCCGATAGCAACAACAAGTGCAATTCTAACACCACCAATAATAACAGATAAAGATAATGGTAACTCTATCATTCTTAATATTTGATTCCCCGTCATTCCCATACCTTTACCAGCGTCTTTAATATTTTCATCAACTTCTACAATACCAGTATAAGTATTTTTAATAATAGGTAATAACGAATATAGGAATACAGTTACAACAACAGTTGTTGGTCCTAATCCCATAGCCAACATAAGTATGGCTAACATAGCGATTGCTGGAACAGTTTGTATAATATTTGCAATTGTAATTACCGGCCACGATAAACGTTTATACTTGGCTATGAAAATACCAATAGGAATTCCAATTATACATGCAAACAACACACCATATACCGACATTAATAGATGTTTGAAGAACAGTTCTAGAAGAAAGGCCCAGTTCAGTGAGTAATATTCGATGATTGAATGTAACAAATTACCTTTCATTACTTATGACCACCTTTCTTTTCTTCAAAGTAATGATGTTTCTTTAAATATTCTTCAGCTATCACTGCAGGTTCCTTACCTTTTCCATCCGCTTCATAATTTAACTTCTGCATTTCTTCTGTTGAGATTTTACCTTCTAATTTTTTTAGTGCCTTATCGATTTCTGGATTATCCTTTATTAATTGTTCATTTGCAAGTGGACTACCGTCATAAGGCGGGAAGAATTTGCGATCATCTTCCAATATTTTCAAATCATAAGCTGCAATACGTCCATCTGTTGAATACCCAACTGCTACATCTAATTTATTATTTTTTAATGCATCATATACTAAACCAATTTGCATTGGACGCGCACTATCAAATTTAAATCCATAATCTTTAACAAAAGCAGGATATCCATCACCTGCACGGTTCATCCATTGGGTATCCATTCCAAGACGTAGTTCATCTTTATATTTCTCTAAGTCTGATACTTTTTTTAAGTGATACTTTTTAGCCGTTTCTTTTGTCACCATGAATGCGTATGTATTCGCAAACCCAAGTGAATGATAATACTTTTCATCATATTTCTTTTTAAATAAGCGTTGTGTTTCAGACATGGCCTTATCAGGATCTTTAGTAGGTTTAGCTGCTAATACACTCGTCAATTCAGTACCTGTGTAACGTACCGCTGACATATTTGCATCTCCACGTTGTAACGCATTATGTTGAATAATGCTAGACCCTAGGTTACCAATTAACGTCGGTTTGATTTTTCCATCAGTTTCATGTTCAATTAATAATTTTTCCATATGACCTATAATCTTAGTTTCACTTGTTTCAGTCGTTGTAATTTTCACATCATCTTTAGCATTTCCATCACCTAAGCCTGGTAAACTGCATCCAGATAACACGATGAGAGATAATGCAATCAGAATCAGTGTATAGTTAAGATACTTCTTCAATGTCAATTCCTCCCATTTATCTAGATACTTTTAATCCTTTAGGTACAACCCATTTTTCAACTAATGAAAGTATAAAGTCAATAACTAATGCTAATAAAGTAACAACAATCGCTGCACTAATAATCATAGGTGGTTGATAGAGATTTAATCCATTAAATACAAGATCCCCAAGTCCACCTGCACCTACATAACTTGCGAGTGTTGCCCAACTAATGACGTATACACTTGATAGACGAATACCACTAATAATAAGTGGTAAAGCTAAAGGCATTTCTACATCTTTCATTAATTGAAATTTAGTCATTCCCATACTTTGACCAGCTTGAATGACATTTTTATCGATATTTTTAACACCTAATACTGTATTATTTAAAATTGGTAATAATACATAGATAAATAATGCAACAATAGCTGGTGTTTTTCCTACCCCAAATATTGGAATCATGATAGCTAACACAGCCAAAGTAGGAATGGTTTGAAGCACGCCAGCAACTGTTAATACCACATTAGCTGTGCGTTGCGTTTTTGATAATAAAATACCTAAAGGGACAGCTACTACAATCGCTAACAATAATGCAAACATAGAAATATAAAAATGTTCTACTGCTTTTGATAAAAGTTGACTACCGTATTCTTGTAAGAATGCTTTCATTATTAATCCTCACCTCTATGTTGAGCATCATGATAATCATTCACATCTTCATTTATATTTGTTCGTGTATCAGTTTGATTTTGTGGTAAATCGTGATTATTCTCATCTAAGCTTTCATTTGGGATCTCATAACTATCAGAATCTTCTTCGCCCCAAATTGAGTCATACACAATATCGACTAAGTTTGCACGTGTAATTAAACCAATGAGATGTTCATCATTATCGACCACAGGTACATTTCTAACATTACGTTTTAGAATAGTACGCACTGAGTCTTGTAACTTTGAATTGATATGTACTTTGTAGACATCCCTTTGCATGGTATCAATTAATTCTTTACGCGCACGTAATCCTTGATTGATATCTTCAATATCTAAAAATCCTAATAATTTATTTTGATTATTGACTACAAAAATAGTGTCTACTCGACGTGTTCTCATAATATTTACTGCATCATTCAATGAATCATCTGCTTTAACAGTGACGGGTTTGATCATAGCACTTTCCACAGATTTCATATTAGGACGATCCTGAATCAAGCGATTTTGCCCAATAAAATCTCTAACAAAGTCATTTGCAGGATATCGTAAAATATTGTCAGGTGTATCGTATTGAACGACTTTTCCCTTAGACATAATACATATTTTGTCTGCTAATTTAATAGCCTCATCCATATCATGAGTGACAAAAATAAATGTTTTTCCTAATTTTTGTTGTAATTCCTTTACTAAATCTTGTAATGTATCGCGTGTAATAGGATCTAATGCACCGAAAGGTTCATCCATTAATATAATATCTTGTTCAGCTGCTAAAGCGCGCACAACACCAATTCGTTGTTGTTGCCCTCCTGACAATTCAGCTGGATAACGATCCAAATATTCTTCAGGTAAATCTACCAGTTTAATAAGTTCTTTAGCTTTTTCATCTTTCTTCTCTTTAGACCATTTTAAAAGTTTAGGTACTAAAACAATATTTTCTCGAATAGTCATATGTGGCATCAAACCAATTTGTTGAATGACATAACCGATACTTCTCCGCAATTCAACAGGATTCATATTACGGACATCTTTTCCATTCATCATAATCTGTCCATCTGTCGCCTCAATCATACGATTAATCATGCGTAGTGCAGTTGTTTTACCACTACCACTCGTCCCAATAAAAGCGATAAATTCACCAGATTGAATATCCAAAGAAATATTATCTACCGCTTTTTTATTCCCTGAATAAATCTTGGTTAAGTTTTTAATACTTAACATAATTGTTTTCCCCTTCCTATATAAAGAATGTCTTGTTCCATGACCTAAAAAAAGACCTCTGATGCAATTGTTAAACAAATAATGACTAAAGTTAAACAAAAGACAAAGGCCTTTGCTTATATATTTTTACGTTAAATTAATAGTCTTAAACATTAACCATAAATTTGCTATACATGAAAACAGAGACAGATATTAATATATACCCAATGAGTTGAAAATAAACACTTTTCACAGAATTTTTATAATTTTTTCTATGTTAAAAAAATTATAAATTAAGAAATCTACGGTTATTTATGCAAATGATTCACTATCTATGAATTAAAAGTTTAATTTTTATAATATTGTGAAAAATATCACATTATATGTCAGTGTCCTCTTGAAAATAGAGCATTTTAGTATTATGCTCAAAATGTAATAAGAATTATTACATCACATTAAAGACTGATATTCATATTTTACAGTCAAATTTATATTTAAGGGGTTTTTATTATGAAAGCAGCAGTATGGTATGGACAAAAGGATGTACGCGTTGAAGATCGCGAACCCAAAGCAATAAAAGACAATGAAGTGCAAGTTAAAGTCTCTTGGGCCGGTATCTGTGGTACTGATTTACATGAATATTTGGAAGGACCTATCTTTATTTCAACTGATCAACCGGACCCACTACTTGGTCAAACTGCACCTGTGACTTTAGGTCATGAATTTTCAGGTGTCGTAGAAAATGTTGGTAAAGACGTATCACGTTTTAAAAAAGGGGATCGTGTGGTAGTTAATCCAACAGTGTCTAAAAGAGAAAAGCCGGAAAATGTTGACTTGTATGATGGTTATTCATTTATAGGACTAGGTTCTGATGGTGCATTTGCCGAGTTTACTAATGCTCCTGAAACAAATGTTTATCATCTACCAGATAATGTTTCAGCACGAGAAGGTGCTCTTGTAGAACCAACAGCCGTTGCTGTCCAAGCAGTTAAAGAAGGCGAATTATTATTCGGTGATACTGTAGCAGTATTTGGCGCTGGGCCAATTGGTTTGTTAACTATTGTTGCAGCAAAAGCTGCTGGTGCAAGTAAAATATTTGTCTTTGACTTATCAGAAGAACGTTTAGCGAAAGCTAAAAGTGTCGGTGCGACTCACGTGTATAACTCAGGTAACGTCGATCCAGTACAAACGGTTTATGAACATACTGACAACGGTGTAGATGTGTCATTTGAAGTTGCTGGTGTAGGTATTACTTTACAACAATCTATTGAAGTAACACGTCCACGTGGTACTGCTGTCATCGTATCAATCTTCGGTCATCCCGTAGAATTCAATCCATTATTACAAATGAATAAAGGTGTCAAGTTAACAACTACAATTGCTTATACACCAACTACATTCCAACAAACAATAGATTTAATCGCTAACGGTAGCTTAAATGTTAAAGACGTCGTAACAGATCAAATTGAATTAGATAATATTGTTGAAAGTGGCTTCAATCAACTTGTAAACGATAAATCTCAAGCTAAAATTTTAGTCCGTTTAAATGGTGACCAAAAATAATTCTAAACAGAATATCGTTCATTTTATACGAAAGGTTGGGACATAATTCCTAGCAAAATAGCCAGTAAATGAGTTTTCATAAATTCATTTACTGGCTTCTTTATTTACAATACTTCGTATTGTTGGCTCGCTTTCTTAGGAGACAGCTTCAGCCTGTAGTCTTTCAGTTTGTTGAATCAATGTATGATACTTTTCTTCAAGTATTGCTCCTTTTTGAAAAAGCAACGCTACATAACCTTTAAATCCATGTATTAGCACAGCATTTTTATTGTTTATCGTATAACAAGGATGCATCCATTTATAATTTTCTTCAAGTTCAGTTTCATTAAAAATTAAATTTCTCAAAAATTTATAACAATCTTGCCATTGGCTTTCTTTAGCTAAAAATTGCTCAACTTGCTCATTTTTTGTTTATTCATTACTACACCTCTTTTAAATAAGCATTACCTTCTTATATTATATATTTGTTTTTTATTGATATTTAATTAAACAATATTAATTGTATTATTACAAAAATTTAGTTTGACTAATGTTTTAACTAGCGTATAATTATATCGTAATATTTTTGTTGATTATTCAACATATACAAAGGAGTATTTATGAAAAATAATAGCAAATCAAAAAGTAATAAGATAAGTCTTTCTCAACTCGTCCTCCTTGGTCTTGGTTCACTAATAGGATCAGGTTGGTTATTTGGAGCGTGGGAGGCATCTTCAATGGCCGGTCCAGCCGCCATTATTTCCTGGGTTATCGGTTTCTTAGTAATTGGAACGATTGCCTATAACTATATTGAAATAGGAACTATGTTCCCTCAATCAGGCGGTATGAGCAACTATGCACAGTATACTCACGGCTCATTACTTGGTTTTATTGCAGCATGGGCGAACTGGGTATCATTAGTAACAATTATTCCCATTGAAGCTGTGTCTGCTGTTCAATATATGAGTTCTTGGCCTTGGGATTGGGCTAAACCAATGGGATCTTTAATGAAAGATGGCTCAATCAGTACTTACGGTTTGATTGCTGTTTACATCATTATTGCAATCTTTTCATTATTAAACTATTGGTCAGTAAAATTATTAACATCATTTACAAGTTTAATTTCAGTATTCAAATTAGGTGTCCCTATTTTAACCATAATTATGTTATTAGTTTCCGGTTTTGATACAGGTAATTATGGACACTCTATCGGTACATTTATGCCTTACGGAAGTGCACCTATTTTTGCTGCAACAACAACATCTGGAATTATCTTCTCATTTAATGCATTCCAGACAATTATTAACATGGGATCAGAGATTAAAAATCCAGAGAAAAACATCGCACGTGGGATTGTTATCTCACTTACATTAAGTGCTATATTATATATAGTTTTACAAAGTACGTTCATTACATCTATGCCAAGCTCAATGTTGCATGAGCATGGATGGAGCGGTATCAATTTCAATTCACCATTTGCAGATATGGCAATTTTATTAGGTCTTAACTGGTTAGCAATATTACTTTATATGGAAGCAGTTGTGTCACCGTTTGGTACTGGGGTTTCTTTTGTTGCCGTTACTGGACGTGTGTTACGCGCTATGGAAGAAAATGGGCATATTCCTAAATTCTTAGGTAAAATTAATAAAAAGTATAATATCCCACGTGTTGCCATTGCATTTAATGCAATTATCAGCATGGTTATGGTGACATTGTTCCGTGACTGGGGTACACTAGCTGCGGTTATTTCTACTGCAACATTAGTTGCATATTTAACTGGTCCAACTACGGTTATTTCATTACGTAAAATGGCACCAAAAATGACTCGTCCATTCAAAGCTAATATTTTAAAATTTATGGCACCTTTATCCTTTGTTTTAGCATCATTAGCTATCTATTGGGCAATGTGGCCAACAACAGCAGAAGTTATTTTAATTATTATTTTAGGTTTACCTATTTATTTCTTCTATGAATATAAAATGAATTGGAAGAATACTAAAAAACAAATTGGCGGAAGCTTATGGATTATTATCTACCTTATTGTTCTCGCATTTTTATCATTTATTGGAAGTAAAGAGTTCAAAGGCTTAAATTGGATTCACTATCCATGGGATTTCTTAGTCATTGTAATCGTTGCTTTAATCTTCTATCAACTAGGTACGACAAGTTACTTTGAAAGTATTTATTTCAAGCGTGCGAACAAGTTGAATAAGAAAATGGGCGATAAGTTGCGTAAAACACGCAAAAAAGCGCGTCATAAAGATTGGAAAGAACGCGATCGACAAGAGCAAAATCAATAAGACGACAGCTTATAGAATATAAAATATTTATAATAAAAGCTTGGGACTATCATTACTGTCTCAAGCTTTTTAATATACCAGTAATTATGAATTAAACTCAAAAATTCATTTAATTCTATCTGATATCATTCGTTAAATATTTAGTTAAACACTTAATATCATTTTTATTTCGTTTGTAAAATTTAATTTTTTAACACATTGTTCAAGTCAATCATCAACAATTCTTTCACTTTGTTACTTGCTCACATTTCATCTAAATATAATTTTTCATGTTATAGTTAAGCTACGACTTTATATGTAAAGGTGTGTTCAAACATGGTTCAAGTCAAGATAGGTAACTGTACCATCAATGGCTTACACAAAAAGAATATTGATGTATTCTTAGGTATCCCGTATGCCAAATCATTCAATAAGATATCTCGATTCCAACATTCAAAGCTTATGGAACTAAGCAAACCAATGATTGATGCAACTCATATTCAATCCATCCCACCACAACCCTACAATTCACTTGAAGACTTTTTTTCGATGACAGATTCATCGTTTAATTCTTTTAAACAAAATGATTATTGCCTGTTTTTAAATATTTGGAAACCATCATCCAATCAAAATCATTTACCTGTAGTGATTTACTTTTATGGTGGTAGTTTTCTTCAAGGACATGGCACAGCTGAACTATATTGTCCTGAACACATAGTAGAACAAGAAAATATAATAGTAGTTACTTTTAATTATCGCTTAGGTGCACTCGGCTACCTAGATTGGTCTTATTTTAATCAACATTTGAACTATAATAATGGGATTTCTGATCAAATTAACGTTTTAAGATGGGTACATCAATATATCGAACATTTTGGCGGTGATTCAAATAACGTGACACTAATGGGTCAATCTGCAGGTAGTATGAGTATCATGACATTAATGCAAATGCCCGAACTTGATGATTATTATCATAAAGTGATGTTATTAAGTGGAACGTTAACTACTGATACACCACTCAATGCACATACTAAAGTACAACATTTTTCACAACTCATGAGACATTATTTTCCTAATAAAACACTTAAGACACTTACCAGTGATGACATTTTATATCTAATGGAGTCTCAAAAAATAGAGCGTGGAAGATCTCGTGGACTTGATTTGATTTATCAACCTATTAAAGATCATCATATGTCACGATCCATTAAAAAATTTCCCAAACCGACATTCATGAGTTATACACACGATGAAGGTGATATTTATATTGAAGACGCAACACGCACCTTACCTTCTGAACGTTTTATTCACTTGATGTCTCAATATGGTACACACGTCGAAAAAAATGATGCCCTCACAATGAAACAACAAAGAAATTTAATAACAGAGTATTGTTTTGTTCGTCCGATTTATCTATTTTTAAATAAAATGAATAGTTGCGACACTTGGCTAGCACGTTTTGATTGGCACCAACCCCATACCTCCTACTTTAAAAGTGCATATCATATATTGGATTTAGTATTTTGGTTTGGTCACCTCTCTATTTTGACTAAAAATCATTATTCTATAACTCAACATGATATGAATTTAAGTCGTAACATGATATCTGACTTAGCTTATTTTGCCCGAAAAGGTAAGATGCCATGGAAATGTTATGAACCTCAACATCAAGCGTTACATATCTATAGATAAAGACTGGAAAAGGCACTGATAGCATACACAAATCTAATATCATAAAGATACTTCTATGTGCTATCGTGCACACCTTTTCCAGTCATAAATTTTTAGCATAATGTCTATTTTTTAAAGTGAATACAATGATAAGACTAATTAAACCTATCAATGCACTAGTATAAGTAACATATTCCACTGATAAATGTGTCATAACGAGTCCACCTACGATTTCGCCAACGCCAATACCGGCATTGAGACTCGACATATTCCAACTCATCACTTGGCTTGTATCTCCTTCGACGTGTTCAATAATACCGCTTTGAATAGCTGGATTTGTACTCCACTGCATTAAATTCCACATAAATAAGCCAACTAATAATAATCCTGTTCCTGGTAATAATAAGTTAAGAATTATCATCATTATTATAAATATTGAAATCGAAATTATTAACCAACGCTTACTAGTAAACTTATCAGATAAAACACCGCCTAATGAAGTACCAATCACACCTGCTACACCATTAACAAGTAGTGCTAAAGACACAAAAGACATTTCATGTCCATTGGATAAAATTAATGGATTAATAAACACGAATGTTACAGAATTAGCAACCAGCACTAAAAATGTAATCATCAGATATTTAAAAACCTCACGAGGTCTTATGACGCTTGAGCCAGTTTGTGATTCAATACTAGATGAACGAGGTGTTTGATTTGGATGTGACAATTCATCTTCTTTTGGTAGATATATTAACATTAAAACACCAACAAATACACTTACAATAATAATGAATAAAAATGTAAATCGCCATCCTACCCAGTCGCCAATCACTGTACCGATGGGAACACCAAAGACATTCGCTCCACTAAAACCTGTATAAACAATACCAATCATTTTACCTCTGTTTTTTGCTGATGTGAGCATCGCTGTGAGTGCTAAAACTTTCACAATAATGAGTGAAGCTGCGGCAGAAGATAAAATACGTCCTACAACTATTATTCCAAAATGTGGCGCAATGGCAATCATACCATTCCCGAAGATAAAGACAATTAACGTCCATAATAATACTGATCGCGAAGAAAACCGATGAGTCAACTTCACTAATAACGGACCACATATCGCAAAGGTAAGCGCGTACAACGTTACCAGTTGCCCAACCACCGCTTCAGAAACATGAAGATCTTGACTCATTAAATTCATAATACCTGCAACCATCATCTCAACCATACCTACGATGAAAACACTTAATATAAATGTTGTTGTGCGTGCGACAGTCATAACAACTAGATGCCCCTTTCAAAGTAATAACGTAACTATTGATTTTGACTAAAATAAAACAGCTACAAACTTATCATTGTTTATAACTGTTTTATTATATAATATTTAAAGCTGTACTGTGTAGGTTAACAACTATATTTAACTACTTTGTCTTGTGCGTTGCGTTCTAGCAATGAGTTGATGACGAGCATTAAAGAATTGACCGTAACTCATATACGTTGCAATGAGTGCAGACATAATCGTCGCTGTTGTATGAATAAACACGACAAGCAATTGAAATTTAATTGCTTGAAGTGGGTCAACGCCTCCGATAATCAATCCTGTCATCATACCTGGAATTGAAACTAGACCATATGTTTTTACAGAATCAATTGTAGGAACAATCGCTAAGCGTATACTTTCTCTAATAGATGATTTTGATGCGAGCTTAGGTGTCGCTGCTAACGTAAGTTTGGATTCAATATCAGAAACATCTTGAACAAATGCTTTTTCTAAATTCTGATAAGCGAGATTAATCGCGATTAAACCATTATTAGCTAACATACCTCCAATTGGAATCACTTCATTCGCTGTAAATTTAATTGCACCTGTAGCAACAGTTGCTGCCAATGGTAGCGCTGTTCCCACAAATATAGCCACAAATGATATCCAAAAAACATGATGCATGACAGGTGAAGCACGACTTATTGTATTCCAAGATGCATTGATAATAATGACTAACACACATAGCACTAATAACCATTTTTCATTAATTTCGAAAATATAATGTAATAAAAAGCCTAAAATCAATAGTTGTATGGTTGCTCTAATTGTAGCAATAACTAAATCTTTGATAATATGTAATCCTTCTTTATAAGAAATAAAGATAGGGATTAGTAATAAAAGTGCTGTCAGACAAAGTGCTGTATTACTCATTACCATTCAACTCCTCATCACTCGATATCTTACCGTCAGTAATTGTGATTCTACGCTTAAAATGACGCATACTTTGGTCATCACTATGCGTAATCCACAAAATGGCAATCCCTTTATCTGCTAGTTTAAATATAATTTCTTCAATTTTCTTTTTATTATGTGTATCTAAAGCGCTAGTAGCTTCGTCTAATAATAAAACTTCAGGTTCATACATGAGTTGTCTAGCGATGGTAATACGTTGTTGCTCTCCTCCAGACATGTGCTCAATTTGAGCATCTAACTGATAATTACCTAATCCTACTTGAGAGATGAGTTGTTTCGCTTTATCACGGTCAAAAGCTTCACTTCTAGCCTCAGCAGGAAATTTCATATTATCTTCAATTGTATAACCGATTAACTCACTTTGTTGCATTAAATAACTCACACGTGTTCTTATCTCTTCCGGCTTATAATTAAAGTAAGATTGATCATTCAAATATAAATCTCCACTCGTGGGACTAATTAAATGATTCAATTGTTTGAGTAAAGTACTCTTACCGCTTCCAGAAGGTCCTACAATAGCAATCGTGTCTCCTTTATTAATATTCAAATTAATATCATCTAAAATCGTACGATTATCAACCTTGTATGTAAGATGTTCAACCTTAAGTAGCAATTTAAACACATCCTTATATCGACATTACTAAACTCTATTCCCTATTTTGACTATTTTAATATTATTAAATTTAAGTTTGTACCTGTTAAATTATTGTACTCAATCACTCACTTATATTATAGATGTATACATACTTATAAATGCAACCACACTTAAAATCATATGCACTAGTATAGCAACTGCTAAATTTTCACCACTAGAATACTTATTATCTGAACTAGTTTATTTGCGGTTGTTAGGTTCTAATATGAAGTAATAGTTTACTTAAACGCAATCGTATAAGTAGCAGTACTGTTTAAAATGCTATTAAATTTGTAATCATATGCAAAGCAATGGGTACTGCTAAATTACGGTGGCTAAAATGGTAACCTATAACAAATACGACTGCTGCAATAAAGTAAGGTCCTGCTTCAAATGGTGAAACTGCATCAGTACAATGAAAATATGTAAATCCCACTATTGACACAATATACATCAAACCATAAGTTAATTTTTTACCTAGTTCATGAATGATTAAATGACGAAATAAAAGTTCTTCAATGATTGGTGTAAAAATAACAATATCTATAAATAGTATGGGTGTTATCCACTTTCAAACTTTTCTTCTTAAAAGTTGGTATACTTACATAAAATTTCTATAAAAAGGATACATTGCAAAATCACTTGAAATATATAAGCGACAATTAAATTATCCCGCGATTTAATATATAGTATTGTAGCTGCTGAAGCAATAACGATATATGGAAAAATTTCAAAAATCGATGCCATGTCGTAAACATGTACGATCGTTTCAATAACAATAGACAAACCAATTACAAATTGTCTATTCCATACTTTTCCTAATTCATGGATGATGAGATATCTATAAATGATTTGTTCTACCATTGGACGTAAGAATACCATGGATATAAAAGTAACTAACAACACATATGGTGATTTAAATAGCCCTAGCGTACGTTGTTCGTATTGCGTGAGATGATAACTTAAATGATTAGGTAATGATGTTCCAATCACCCGAATTATAAGTAATAATAAATATACGACAATCGCAACTATTACAATTTTAATTATTTTATTCTTTGCAACTATCCATTGTTGCTTCATCACATCATTTATTACAGATTGATGCATTTTATAAAAGATAACTAATATTAGACCTTGAGCAATCACAAAACTTAAACTCAATGAACAATGATACAACCATTGTGGTGGTGCCTGTTGTGTTATCATGGCAGTGATGCCTAATGAGCCGAAAACAACAATGATTGGTACGATACTTTGTAATAAAATATAAGCTGGTATTAATATAAAATTTCTTTTTAAAACTGTCCTACTGTCTGATAAATGATGCGGTCGACCTTGTTTCTCTGAAGATTGTTTAATATCCATATTGTCCCTCTTCTCGCATAAAACATTTATTTTCATCTTAATATAGCCGTACAATAATTTTAATGTTTTTCTATTAGACTTTCATTGTAAAACGCATACATTGTTGTATCATAATATTGAAAACGTTTTTAGGGGGTATTGTTTATGTCAGTTTTAACTGTCATGCAATTCATAGTCAATATTATCATCATGATTGTGTTATTAACGATTATGATTCTTGGGGTTATTTGGTTATTTAAAGACAAAGGTCAAAATCAACACAGTGTACTAAGAAATTTTCCTGTTTTGGGTCGAATCCGTTATATTTCTGAAAAAATCGGTCCGGAATTAAGACAATATTTCTTCGCTAACGATAATGAAGGAAAACCTTTTTCACGAAGTGATTATAAAAACATCGTTTTAGCTGGAAAATATAAATCAAGAATGACCAGTTTTGGTACAGGGAAAGATTACTTAGAGGGATTTTATATTCAAAATACGATGTTCCCACTTCAAGCAACTGAATTACATATCGATCATACTGAATTCATTTCTACATTCTTATATCATATTGAGAATGAGCGCCTATTTAGTAGAGAAGAATACAGAAAAAGCGCTCAGGTTGATCCGTTTTTCTTAACTGATGAACATGCAGTAGTATTGGGCTCTAACCTTAAGCATCCCTTTAAAATCAAACGCTTAGTTGGTCAATCTGGGATGAGTTATGGCGCTTTAGGTAAAAATGCAATTACTGCACTGTCAATGGGGTTAGCTAAAGCTGGTACATGGATGAATACAGGTGAAGGTGGATTATCTGAATATCATTTGAAAGGTAATGGTGACATCATCTATCAAATTGGTCCAGGACTCTTTGGGGTAAGAGATCATGATGGCAATTTTAATAGAGACATGTTTATCAATCTTGTCGAACACAATAATGTACGCGCATTTGAAATTAAGTTAGCTCAAGGTGCTAAAACACGTGGTGGACATATGGAGGGAAACAAAGTCACAGAAGAGATTGCACGCATTAGAAATGTGAAACCATATGAAACTATTAATTCACCTAATCGTTTTGATTTTATTAAAAATCCAACAGATTTACTGAATTTCGTTAATCATTTACAATCGATAGGTCAAAAACCTGTCGGCTTCAAAATTGTTGTCAGTAAAGTTGAAGAAATAGAGGCGTTAGTTAAAACAATGGTAGAGATAGACACCTATCCAAGCTTTATTACTGTTGATGGTGGTGAAGGTGGTACAGGCGCTACCTTCCAAGAGCTTGAAGATGGTGTTGGTTTACCGTTATTTACAGCAATTCCTATCGTTTCAAGTATGTTAGAAAAGTATGGCATAAGAAACAAGGTTAAAATTTTTGCGTCCGGTAAATTAGTGACTCCAGATAAAATCGCAATTGCATTAGGATTAGGTGCGGATCTCGTCAATATTGCTAGAGGTATGATGATAAGTGTAGGATGCATCATGAGCCAACAATGTCATTTAAATACATGTCCAGTTGGAGTAGCAACAACCGATCCTAAAAAAGAAAAGGGACTTATTGTTGATGAAAAACAATACCGTGTTACAAATTATGTTACAAGTTTGCATGAAGGTTTATTTAACATCGCTGCAGCTGTAGGCGTTCATAGTCCAACGGAGATTACTTCCGACCATATTATCTATAGACAATTAGATGGCACTACAACGTCAATTCAGGATTATAAACTTAAATTAATTTCTTAAATCACAACATCGAAAATGAGCGAGACAGAATGCTGTCTCGCTCATTTTCAATTTAATTATCTTCATTCATTTTACTTTTATCTTTTAAACCATTACGTTTGAGTTGTTTAACAACCCTATCCACACTCACATGGTCACCTTTTTTGGCATCTGATGATATGAAACCTAAATTTTTCTTAAGCTGATCTATATCCGCATCTTTATAATCAATATCGATATGTTCGATGGCCTTTCGCTCTTTATAATCTGTTTTATATGTAACCCCGTCTATCCCTTTGAATGCTTGTTCATCATTTTTAAACATTTGTTTAGCTTCATCTTTATCGATGCCTAAATCATCATATTTAATTGTTGCTATAGTAGATTGTTTGAGAACTTCATCATCTTTGTATGTCAAAGATGTAATCACTTGCTTTCCGTTGACTTCGCCTTCATAAGTTTTTGTGCGTTCTTTCCCACATGCCGAAAGAGATACAGCACTTATAACTAATACTACTAAAAGCGATATGACTTTTTTCATAGTAGTCGCCTTCTCTCATCTTTAATCATGTTAATTATATCATCTTTAATTTGAATATGTTACTTATATGAAGATAAATATCTTTTTATTTCGAAAATTTAAACATCTATAAACATGGTATTCAGAATTTCACTACTTAGAATGTTATACTACTCTTAAAGACTTATTAATGGAGGAATGACTATGCCAGAATCTAAAGCGTTACTTAAATCTTTAACAGATGTTAATGGTATTTCTGGACATGAAATGCAAGTTAAATCTTTAATGAAAGATTATTTAACACCTGTGAGCGATGATATCGTTGAAGACCAATTAGGTGGTATTTTTGGTAAAAAGAATGCTACTCATGGAACTAAATCTTTAATGATTTCTGGCCATTTAGATGAAATTGGCTTTATCGTTACACAAATTGATGAACAAGGATACATTTATTTCACGCCAATTGGTGGATGGTGGAATCAAGTCATGTTATCTCAAAAAGTGACGATTACTACTGAAAGTGGCAAAGAGATACGTGGAATTATTGGTTCTAAACCTCCACACGCCCTCTCGCCGGAAGAACGCAAAAAACCAGTTGATATTAAAAATATGTACATCGATATTGGTGTGCCTAATAAAGAAGAAGCGAAAGAAGCGGGAATCGAATTAGGTAATATGATTACACCTTATAGCGAATTTGAATCTTTAGCGAATGATAAATACTTAACTGCTAAAGCTTTTGATAATCGCTATGGATGTGCACTCGCTGTTGAAGTACTTCAACAACTAAAAGATGAAAACATAGACATCAATTTATATGCCGGTGCAACTGTACAAGAAGAAGTAGGTTTACGTGGTGCTAAAGTTGCAGCAAATTTGATTAAACCTGATTTAGCAATTGCGGTGGACGTCGGGGTTGCATACGATGTTCCAGGTATGACGAGTGAAAAAAATGAAGGTAAGTTGGGCGATGGTCCATTAGCAATATTAATGGATGCTACTAGTATCGCTCACGATGGTTTGCGCAAACATATTAAAGACGTTGCTGAGCATCATAATATTCCAGTACAGTGGGCAACAACACCTGGTGGTGGTACAGATGCAGGTAGCATTCATGTAGCCAATGAAGGTATCCCAACGATTACAATCGGCGTACCATTAAGATATATGCACTCTAATGTATCTGTGCTCAACATTGATGATTATACAAATTCAGTGCGCTTAATTACTGAGATTGTTCGATCATTAAATGATGACAGTTATCAAGCACTTATGTGGTAAATGAAGGAGGCGTATCATGTTTTCTACTGGTAATAAAGCTAAAAAGACTATATTTGGAGCTATGACTTGTTCAAAATGTGGTAAGACACTCAATAATGATGAAAATATTACCATCAAAATCAATACTAAAGAATTAAAAGGTTATACTCACTTATCAAGTTGGGCTGATGCACAGTATAAATTGTGTGAAAACTGCTCAGAATAAGCATTACCAGAGCACAAATGAATTAAGTTAACATTCATATGAGAATTTACTACCACATCTCAATAACAAAAATTAAATTTATTTCATTGATTACCTGACAATATATTAAAACATGCCTGAGACAAGAAATGATGTCTTAGGCATGCATTATTTTCTATAATTTTATTTAGTAGAGTTTTTCCAACTTTCATCACTTAACATTTCTCCAGGCCATGTATAAGCCATAACGCCACCATCTATACGAATAGTTTCACCAGTTATAAATGAACTATCATCGGAAGCTAAAAATGCTACAAGTTTCCCGACTTCATCCGGTGTTCCTAGTCGACCTAATGGTGTTACCCATTTTTGATTTTCTCGGAATGTTTGTCCGGCTTCTTCATCTGATGTACCTGCTAAATTATCAACAAGTGGTGTTTCGATTGTTCCAGGTGCTATGGCATTAGCACGAATATTTTCACGTCCGTATTCTATAGCGATAGATTTTGTGAAATTAATGACACCGCCCTTTGCAGCATTATACCCTGAACGGTATAAATCCGCAGCTTGTCCAGAGAATGAAGCTGTATTAATAATAGAACCACCTTGTTTCATCATTAAAGGTAATAAAAATTTAGTTACTAAAAACGTTCCTCTCATATCAACAGCCATAATTTTATCAAACACTTCAACTGGATACTCATGAATACGTCCGGCGCCATTATCTACACCCGCATTATTAAAAATAACATCTACATGTCCAAATTCTTGTGCTATTTTTTCTGAGAATTGTTTGACTTGTTTATCATCTGAAATGTCTACGCGATATGCAGTTGCTTTCCCACCATTATCATTAATAGACTGCACAGTTTCTTCTAATTGATCTGATATATCAAGCGCTAACACATGTGCTCCTTCTTTTGCTAACGCCACGGCTGATGCTTGTCCAATACCAGTACTCGCACCAGTAATCACTGCGATTTTGTTTTCTAAACGTTCCATCCAAACTCACTCTCCTATCACTTGTACATACTTAATATAATTAAGTATCATGTTAGTTTTTAGTTTTCCACGATGTGAATCACCTTAAACAGTGATAAGAATAAGACGGAAAACCTATTATTTTTTAGGGAGTCAATACACTTCCGAAAACCACTTAACTTCTAATATTAATTTTTAAATATAATTACTTATCAATCATCTTAAATATTTCAGAAAAATTAACTGTAAGTTCTTTTCAATTTATCTATATCATGTACAATAAAATTAAATAGGGATTATTTTAAACGCATTGTTTCAATTATAGGAGGCAAACATGGAAGAAAGAATTGGTTTGATAGACATTGGTTCCAACACGATTCGACTTGTTATATTTGGCTACAATAAAAAAACTGGGCTCAATGAAATACTGAATATAAAGACACCTGCACGATTAAGTCAATATCTCACTAAGTCCAATGAAATGAATGATGAAGGTATTCATGTTTTAAAAGAAACATTAAGCAGTTTTAGAAAAGTTGCGGATAAATTTAACGTTGATGCATTATATCCCATCGCAACAGCTGCTATCCGTCAATCAAAAAATCGTGAAGCTATCATTAAAGAAATTAAACAAGATATTCATATAGAAATTCAAATTGTACCTGAAGAAGATGAAGCATTTTACGGTTACTATGCGATTACACATACTACTGATATTGAAAATGGAATTTCTGTCGATATCGGTGGCGGTTCTACCGAAGTTACCCTTTTCAAAGACAAACAACTTAAAGAGGCTCATAGCTTTCCATTCGGCGTGGTATCACTTAAGCGTCAGTTTTTTGGTGATAAAGCACACAATGACAAAACAGCCATTAAAAATATGGAACAGTTTTTACGTGAGCAATTTAGTCAGCTAGACTGGCTATCCAATCAACATATTGCACTTGTAGGAGTAGGTGGTTCTGCACGTAATGTTGCACGCATTCATCAATCAGCGCATGCATACCCAATCGGTGGCGTTCATAACTATACGATGACTTCGAAAGATATTAACAATGTTTATGATCTAATCCGTAAAAGTTCTCGCGATGAACTTACAAATTTAGACGGTTTAAGTCGCGATCGCGTCGATATTATTCTGCCGGCTATCTCCGTCTTTAAAACACTTTTCAAAAAAATTGACGCCACACAATTCACCTTCTCAAGAAAAGGAATTCGTGAAGGATTTATTATGAACCACATCAGCAAACGATATCCTGATGAGTTTAATAAAAGTAACGTACGTAAAGATGCATTACGTCATTTAGCGAATGAATATCATATTGAAGAAACGAGTGCTAATCGTCGTGTGAAATTAGCTCAATCCTTATTGAATCAAATTATAAGTGAACGATCACTTAATATTTCAGCAATGGAAAAAGAATTATTTATTGAAGGTGCCTACATTTATTACCTAGGTAGTTTCATTGATTCAGACTCAAGTTCACCAAATACGTATTACTTAATCGCAAATTCAATGATTAACGGCTTTTCGCATAAAGATCGTGTGAAATTAGCTTTGTTAGCTAGTTTTAAAAACAAATCTTTACTTAAATTTTATTGCAAAGAAACACAGTGGTTTAGTAATAAAGAAATAGATACAATACAAGCTTTAGGGGGGATTATTAAATTTGCAAACACCTTGAATATCTCACATACTAGTTTTGTAGAGGAAGTTAAACTAAAAGCAAAGAAAGATGACAAATACGATTTATTAGTTTATTACAAAGGTTCACCTATTGCAGAAGAATACCAAGCAAATCGTCAGAAAAAGCATATTGAAAAAATATTAAAAGGTAAGGTTTCTATTATATTTACAAAATCTTAAAATTATTATGATATTTTAGATTGGTGCATAATAAAGATAAATTAATGAGGTGTATGTATAGTATGCAAACTCGATTGGGAGAAAAAGATATTAATTTACCGCAGTATTACAACAATAGGGAGTTAAGTTGGCTAGATTTTAACTATAGGGTATTACAAGAATCATATGATAAAAATAATCCGTTGCTTGAAAAACTTAATTTTATTTCTATCTTCAGTTCAAATTTAGATGAATTCTTTATGGTTCGAGTGGCTGGGTTAAAAGACCAAGTCAAAATGGGATATGACAAACCTGAAAATAAAGCACAAATGACGCCTCAAGAACAACTTGATGCTATTAAAATTAAAAATACAGACTATGTGAACACTCAATATCAACGTTATAACGAATTAATTAAAGAATTAGCCAATTACGATATTGAGATGGTAAAACCTGAAGACTTATCAGATGCATTGATAGAAAAATTAGAAAAAGAGTTCAAGTTAAGTGTCCTGCCGACACTCACTCCGTTAGGCATTGATGCGTATCATCCATTTCCAAAGTTAAATAATAAAAGTTTAAATATTTTTGTTGATATCGATACGGAAGATGCCATTAATTCAGCTATCGTTCAAATTCCTTCATTAATTCCACGCTTTTTAACTTTAAATGAGGGTACAAAACAATACGTTGTCATGGTAGAAGATGTGATTACGTATTTCATCAATTATTTATTTACAGGATACGAAGTACTAAATACTTTTACTTTCCGAATCACACGTAATGCAGATTTAACCATTCATGAAGATGGCGCTGAGGACTTGCTTATAGAAATTGAACGTTTCTTAAAAGAACGTAAGAGTGGTTCGGCTGTACGTTTAGAATTAGATTGTCGCACTTCTGAAAAAGAGAACGTAGAATGGTTAATCGATCAATTAGAAATTGAAGATAATGATATTTATTATTTAGATGGTCCACTTGATTTAACATTCTTATTTGGATTGGTTGATCATCTATCTCATAAGCTCAAATATTTAACGTATGAGAAATATACCCCTCAACCACCTAGATCATTAGGCAACAAGAATATCTATCAATTATCATTAGAAAGAGATATATTCTTCCACCATCCGTATGAATCATTTGAACCAATAGTTGACTTTATTCGACAAGCAGCAGATGACCCAAATACAATCGCTATCAAACAAACCTTGTATCGAGTGAGTAAGGATTCGCCGATTATTAACAGCTTAAAAGAAGCCGCTGAAAACGGCAAGCAAGTAACGGTGCTCGTAGAATTAAAAGCACGCTTTGATGAAGAAAATAACGTACATTGGGCACGTATGTTAGAAGATGCTGGCTGTCACGTTATTTATGGTATGACACATCTAAAAACGCATAGTAAAATTGCGCTAGTCGTTAAACGCATCAACAATAAACTTACGTCATTTGTTCATTTAGGCACAGGTAACTATAACGATAAAACTGCTAAATTATACACAGATATGGGTATCATCACGACAAATAAAGATATCGCTGAGGATGCAATTAACTTCTTTAATTACTTGAGTGGTTACTCAACAAAACCAGAATACAATAAATTGATTGTAGCACCATACGATATTCGAGACGTCTTCATTGATCGTATCGATAAAGAAATACGTAGTCATTTACAACATGGTAACGGTAAAATTATGATGAAAATGAACTCTTTAACCGATAAAACGATTATCGAAAAGCTCTTCGAAGCATCCCAAGCAGGCGTTAAAATACAACTCATCATTCGTGGTATATGTTGTCTTAAACCAGGCATTCCAGGTATTAGCGAAAATATAGAGGTTGTTAGTATTGTGGGTCGTTTGCTTGAACATTCACGTATTTACTACTTCCATAATAATGGTGAGGCGCATATTTATTTATCTTCAGCTGACGTTATGACACGTAATATGATTAAACGTGTCGAAATATTATTCCCTGTTGAAGATAAATCAATAGGACAACGATTAGTTAACTATATGAATTTACAATTATCTGACAACCAAAAAGGTCGTTACCAAGATGCACAAGGCGTTTATCATTATGTCGAAAACAATTCATCTCCTTTAAACTCTCAATCTTACTTGATGCAAGAAGCAATTAAGTATGGAGAAGAACTAAAAAAACAATCGGTACAACCTTCTGGACAACCCGTTCATTCTAGACGTGGTGGTAGTTGGATACGAAAATTAAAAAGTACATTTAAAAGATAAACTCACCTTGACAATTGTATTTTATATGAAATGAACACGAAATTAATAAATATCTTTTTATAAATATACAACTTGTTATTCTTTATAATAATTAAGAGGTACAGAACACATCACTTTAACTCAACATTTTGTGAGTATAAAAGGTCGTGCTTGTACCTCTTTTTTATCTATGATGATTTATAGGATTGTGGGTGTGCATACCACTCTTTTAAAAATGTATATAAAACATCACTATATTGAGCTAATTCCTTTGCTTTTATTTTCTCATCTACACTATGTGCCTCTTCTAAACTACCTGGGCCATATAATATCGTGGGAATGCCAAAATGTGCTGTCCAACCTCCATCAGTTACAGTTGTACTCATACCATGTTCAAGCTTTTTATTATGAATATGTTCATGTGCTTCTTCTAATTGCTTAAAACCTGGATGATGTGTCGGAACAGTGAAACTTGGGAAGATTTCTCCTTTATCCTCAATCATGGATGTACCACCCCATTCAAATTCAAGTGGATTCTCTCTGAGCCATACATCTGCTTCTGCAACCTTATTTAAATATTGCTCTATTTCATTAACTACAGATTCATAACTTTCGTTCGGTAAGTAATGAACAGTAATCCATAATCGACATTCATCTGCAATAAATGCAGGGTGACGTCCACCTTCTATGACAGCTGGGTTAATTGTATTCGCACCTGGAGGCATTCCAGGGCTCTTCTTCATGACAGCCCAATGCCTTTCAAGTTCATTAAGCGATTGAATCACCTTTGTCATTTTTTCAATGGCACTTGCACCAAACAAGCCCCCACCAGCATGTATCGTTTGACTACGCGCACCATCATGTATTGTATTTTTACTTTTAACTGTAATCCATCCGGTAATCACGCCACCTTGCCCAAGTGCTTGATTCTCACTCGTATCTAAGACAAGGGCTAAGTCACCTTTAGGTCCTATTTCACATGCACGTTTAGTTCCTGCTTCACCTACTTCTTCACCGACTACTGATTGAACAATAATATCACCTTCTGGACGTTGCCCCTCTTGATGTAATTGCTCCAAGACGTAGAATAATGAAGACATACCACCTTTCATATCGCTAACGCCACGACCGTATAACCATTCTTCTTTGTTGGTAAGTTTAAAAGGTGGATACTGCCAATATTGATCGTCATCTACAGAAGCTACATCAACATGTCCATTCAATATCAGTTTTGGCGCTTTAGGATTGTGCCCTTTTAAGGTAGCTACTATCACACTATCATTGTCGTATAACTGTTCTCTCTGTATTGAAAAATCCAGTTGTTTAAGTAACGTTTCGATTTCATCTTGCAATGGATCTGTATTACGTCCAGGTGGACTTTCAGTATTAAATCTCACTAGCATATCTAAAATTTCAAATTGACGTTTATCCAATTGATATCCCATCCTTTGTGTAAAGTGGTTGAATTCAAACGTAACAATTTAAGTGTAACATGAAACAAAAATGCTATTTTAAATAGAGAAATGTCATCATTTAAACAGGTCTTATCGTTACTTCATTAACATTAACGTGACTAGGTTGTGTTAAAGCATATACTACAGCATCAGCAATATTCTGTGCTTCAAGTTTTTTGCGTTCCCCAAAATCAGTACCTTCCGTCATAGGGGTATCAACCATTCCTGGTGAAATACTAGTCACTTTAACACCTGTACGTGCTAATTCTTTTTCAAGAGACTGTGTGATTGCATGTATTGCTGCTTTTGTTGCACCATAAACGGCGTTCGTCTTTGTTGGTTCAAATCCTGATACTGATGCAAGATTGATGATATGCCCACTAGATTGTTTTAACAAATAAGGCAATGTTGCTTGTAAAACATGGAGTGTACCTTTAATATTTACATCTATCATAGTATCCCACTGCTCAACATTATAGTCTGTAATTTTAGATGATAAACTTTGACCTGCGCTATTCACAACAATATCGATATGACCAAAATGGTCTATTACAGCTTTTAACATATCATCTATGTTCGATTTTACAGTGACATCTGCTGAAACAACTTTAGTCGGGGTATTTAATTGCTGGGCTATTTCGTTTAAACGTTGTTCGTTACGACCAACCAGAACTATTGATGCACCTTGTTGACTTAACTTTTTGGCAATCGACTCTCCTATACCGCTACTCGCACCTGTAACGACTGCAACTTTCTCTTTAACTTTTGCCATACATCATTACTCCTTATCATAGAATTATTTTGAACATCTTTATCATAACGTTTTGTTAGAGAATAGGACATTAATGTGATTTAGAAATCAACTTTAAACAAAAGAATCAAACATATATTTAGTCATTTTCATTATAAAGAAAACATAGTAACTAAAGAATAAAAGTCAAACTTTAGGAGAAACAGTAATGTCGTTTTATGAACGGGTATTAAAACTAGGTGAAAATAATCATCGTACTGCTTTTGAATTTCGTTTTGAAGAGTTATTTTCAAATGAATAATGGTGCGCATTATCGCTAGCAGAACGTCAGAAACAAGAAAAAGCATTTTGATGCGAAGTGAACAAGCGAGAGTATATACGTATGACATTTTCACGTGAAAACGATGCTAAAAATAAGTTGTTTAATATTATTTATGCTTACAATGCCGTAAAAAACTTTAAACAGGCTGAAGACTCTAGAAATCCTAGAGGTCGAAACGTTTAATAATTATCAAGACAGGTTGCATTGTGATGACTAAAATATGTTGAGAAATAAAATATTTGATGGAATCATTGGATATTTTGTGTGAGAAAATATGACACATTAAAATTAATGTAAATCATCGTTGAATCACAGATCAAAAATGAAGACCATAACTCACAGGGGTAGTAAGTTACGGTCTCCTAACACATTAATTTAGATTTTAGGGGTATATAGAGTGTCAATTTTGCCCTCAATTACTCTTTGAGAGCAAGCGAGTTCAACATTGTGGGAGTTCGTTAAAAATCAACTTGTAACGAGGGCTTTGCGCTCTAAACTATAATAATATAATCTTTCAGCATCAATATACGGGATAGAATCAATCGTCAAATATCCATCTTTAATGTCTCCAACCAACCCTTGGTTAACGCCTGTGTTTACATAGATGTCATAACTACTTACATCGGAGAAGATTAATTCTTCTATAGCATTTCTCATAGTCATCACCTCAATAATTTACTCTTTCCTTACACTTCATATATTACATCATTTTATGTAAATTAAAAGCATTTTGTGATACATTTCACAAAAGTATCACTTATTTGTTTATAAAGAAAAATAATTATCTAAGAATTTAGCTACTTCTTTTTAATTCTGTAAATCTTTATTCCACTCTGGCTCTTTCATATCTACGCCTCCTTATTATTTATCTGTAATATATATTTATTATATTAAATAAAACAAAAAAACAGAGGACTACACACCTCTGTTAAAATAATTCTAATTGGCTATATTTATCATTATTATTTATTTCAATAATTTCTATCTGATTAGCAATTCTAGTAATTATTGGTACAACCAAAGCATTTCCCATACAAAAGAATCTCATTCTATCCGGCATTGTATCAGTCCAATTATCCGGGAATCCATTCAGTCTTTCTGCTTCTATCGGAGTCAGTGTTCTATAGGTATCATTAACCTTTAATAGATGGCTACTTCTATTTACAGAAGCTTCACTAGTTAACATGGTTCTTGCAGGCAAGTCTAAAGAATCAGTTTCAGACATTCCTCCTTCTGAAAAGTAATATTCATGACCATCCTTAGATGTTCTTTTAATTTTTTTTGGACCTCTTAAATACTTAAACTTATTTATTTGATCTATGTTCAATTCATAATTATCAGTTACTTCACCTTGAATAACATCTTTTAGTGGAGTGGGTTTTTCATATTTAGGTATAGTATCAATGGTAAGTATTTCTCCATTTCTCATTACTCCACTATTAAAAAAACCGAAACTAAAATTATTAGAAATTTCTACTATATCATTATCAATTTTTATATTATTTATTCTTTCTTTATTAGGTACTTTTTCTACTGGAAACCCTGAAGCGAACAATCCTTCATCATAAATAATATTCTCTAAGCTAAATTTACTCATTTTTCTACCATATTCAAGATCTTTTTTGTAACCAAAAATAAATACTCGTCTTCGTCTTTGCGCATTTCCATAGTCAGCAGCATTAATCACTCTCCATTCAACTGAATATCCCAATTCATTCAGAGTTGATAACATTACTGCAAAATCTCTTCCTCTTTGTCTTGAAGGTGATTTTAATAACCTATCTACATTTTCTAATAATAAATATTTTGGATAAGTATTTTGAATAAATCTTATAATTTCCCAAAATAACACGCCTTTTTTTCCTTGTATACCTAGTTCTCCACTAAGACTTCTAGCTACAGAGTAGTCTTGGCAGGGAAATCCACCTACTATCATGTCAGCTCTCGTATTAGCCATTTCTTCATTACTTATTGTTGCTATATCTTGATTAATATGTACACCGTTTTTAAACCTTTTATTATAACAATCAAAGGCATGTTGTACTTTCCTTGAAGGTTCCCATTGATTAGCCCAAGTAATTTCAAACATTTTATTTTTTGTTCTCTCTAAACCTAAACGAAATCCACCTACCCCTGCAAATAATTCTGCTACTTTTAAATTATTCAATTGGCAACCTCCTCACTTTTGAATATCAATAATTATACCATAAAACCGAACGATCGTTCTACTTAAAAGATAACAAAATTAATTGTAACATAAATAGCCTAAAGAAATTCTTTGACTTGTTCTTTAATATAAGTATTATTTATCCAAAAACATTGTTTCGTCATCCATTTATCTGAATATTTTAATGTATCATTAGGTCGATTAATCCAATTTGCACGAGATGGCAATTCATCTGCATATTTACCGTTCACCCTATAGTCAGAGTAGCTTTCATGGGGTCGTATATGACATATCATTTCATCTGATTTATTAATAAAATTATTTTCAATTCTATATACGTTACCATCCTTTTTATAAGTTGCTTTGAGACACACCCCTTTTAATAACTTATTTTTTGTGTCTTCCCATACTTTTTTTACAGGACCTTCGATATCGTCTTCTGGCATTGAAAAGAATTTAACGCCTTTAAACACCTCAGTACCTTCTTCTTCTTTGACGATAAAAAAGAGAAATCTCGTTTCCAGAAGAAAATTATGCCATTGAGCTAGTGGATTACCATCTTCATCTTCCCATTTTTCTTTAATTAAATCTTTAAATCTGAAAGCAGGGAATGACATACTTTCTTTATTAATATTATTTTTATTAAATTTTACTGTTTTAACAACTATAGATGCTTTTTCAAATTCGTCTACCTTTGGAAAAGTCTCATTTCCTTTAATTTTGCCTTTTAAATTTAAAATAGCAGAAGCAATGCGATTATGGTAATTTTTCCCACCTCTATCTACATTAAATTTTTCTCCTATGGAATCTATAGTTTGATTATAATATGGTTTGAATTTTTCAAGCACTATATCTTCAATAGATTTATTTTTTAGCTCAAACGGTGATTTAACAATAGAATCAATCTCTTCATTGCCTAAAATATACTTTCTCAATATCGATGTCATGTATCCAGACTTCAAAGAAAATGCTCTCTGTTTAGCTTTTATGTTTGAATATGGTTGAGTTCTAACAGATTTAGCACTTGCTCCTTTCGTACAAGGGGATAAATAAGTTGTTAAGCTCTCACTTAATTCATGTGCTTTACCATCATTAATATAATTATGTATTAATTCCCAATCATTTTTTATTACTTCATAATCAATTGGATTTTTTTTCATTTCATATAAAACAGCCTCATGTATAATCCAGTCATCTCTAGATACATCTTTTTTATACTCATAAAACGCTAGCTCTATAGTATTATTTTTATTTAAAAATGAACTAGTCTCGAATTTTTCATGTACTACTTTTTCATAATTAATAATATTTAAAACCAATCTTTCTTTGGCACTATATTTACCACTTTTTAATTTTTTAAAAGGTGTTGCCTTTAATTCAACACCTGCCTCTTCCATATCAGGTCTACTCTCACTATCTTTACTTTTCCCAAACCAATTTTCAAAAGCATCCCCCACAGAACTTTTAGTTTCTGAAACAGAAAAGCCATCATTTAATTCTTTTATTGTCTTACCTACAGCTTCCTTTGCTCTATTATGAACTTCTTGTTTAGTTAAAAATTCCATATTCCATCATCCTTATTTAATTATCATGCGATACTAAAATTCTATGACATAATTATCTTTCAAAGATATATATTCTAAAACAATAAAATTATTATTCTTTGAAAATAGATTCCTTTTCTTTAATATTATATCGAATTTATTAGACAAACAATATCACTTTTAATTGTTCCAACCATACTATTCCTTCTCTATTATTAGTGAATATATGAGAAAATATTAGATAAATTATTAAATTAATTTATCTTAATAATCTAAAAATACACGCTGTTTTTGATTATTAACAGCGTGTAGTTCAAAATAAATTGTAATTTAGTCTTATTGTTATTAATATTTTCTTATAATATGAACCTTATTTAAATTACTTTACTCTCTCAAACAACTTTTGATAGTTATTCTTTGCTTGTTCATACTTGAGTGCATTTTTTGTTTCAACTTTTGTTAGTGGATTTTTAATTATTTTATCCATATAGGCAGCGAATGCTTCAATGTTATCCGGCTCAACAAGATAGCCATTTTCACCGGGCTCTATGATTTCACCAGGACCGTATCTTACGTCATAAGCAATGACTGGGCAACCTACTTCAATACTTTCCATAACGGTTAAACCAAAACCTTCGTATTCACTGGTTAATAGTGAGGCTTTAGATTTTTTAAATTCTTCAAGTGGATGCTTGGTAAAATCATTTAAATCAACTTTATCTTCAATTTGATATTCTTTAACTAAATCTAGTATGACTTGTTTTTGATTTTGTTCATCTGCACCATAAATAGCTAATTTCGTTTGATGTCCATATTTTAAGAATTGATTATAAGATTTGATTAAATGGTCCACTTGTTTCTGTTTGCCTAGTCTACCAATAAATACGAATCTATCCTCTTTATCATGAGTATATTTTTGTCCATAGCTTTTAATAAAGTGAGGTACAATCGATATTTTTTCATCGCTGATACCATATGCATGTTGTATATCGTCTTTTTGCATATGTGTGAGCAAGAGGTATTGAGCTACTTTATCAGAATTTTCCAGTGCAATTTTGTATGAAGATTTAATATTATCGCCATCAATGTGGCTATTATGAAATACAAGCACATTTTTTGTGTTCATACAATTATTTAAAAGTGGTTTATCTAGAAGTCTAGCATCATTAAACACAATATCATTTTGTTTAAAGCGATGTTCGAAATAATATTTAAAGAGATCTTTTTCGTTTTTAAAAGCCTTCATGATACGTTGATTTTTAAAAATTTGAATAAAATCTAATTCATTTGCCTTTTGTGAATTGAAGAATTTTTTACAGTAAATACTTCCCTCTGTGTCAAAATATTCTTCCAAAATTTTGTGATATGTGCGGCTTGAGAAGTAAATCTTTCTATGTAATTGACCGAAGTGATTATATTCTCTACGTTCAATTTTTTTCTTAGAAATTGGTGACATCACGTCTTCAAATTCTATGATATTTGTATCTTCATAAAATTTCCGATATAAAACATAAGTTTTTTGATCATAATATCTCATCACATTGCCATCATTGAATGCTTTAGAAGTTAAACCTTCTATGTCTCTATCTTTTTCAGAGTAAAGCGTTTTTTTCTTAAATCTTGTTTTAGGTATTGAAAGTAATTTGAAATCAGATAACCAATCATATATGTTTTCGATTTGCGTATTTTTCGTTATGAGTTGATTCTCTTCGAACTTTTGATAAACTTCATTATAATTAGCGTTATAATTCGTTGTTAATATTTTATTGTGAATGCCCATTTCTTTATCAAGAAATCGAATTCTTGTTAATAATGATTTAGTTCTTCCTCCGTGCACTAAGGGTAATGTGCTTGTTACTGTATATATCATTGTTTTAATCCCCACCTTTTAAGATGTATGCTATTTTATAGTTAATTATAAAAATATTGATGCATTTTGAAGCTAGAAATTTTATAATGTGATTTAAGAAGTATTTTATATGTTGTTTTAAAATAAGCTAAGAACTTTTTATGTTTTCGAAAATAAACATAAACTAAAAATATAGTATAATGTATATTTTAATTTTAATAAAGAGGAATTTGTAAATATGAAAAATAATTGGATAGATGTATTAGATGAAAGTTTAGTCAAAGATTTTTATAATAATCAAACTTCCGAAGAGCAACAAGAAGGACTTAATACTACACTGTCTTTTGGCACGGCTGGTATTAGAGGGAAATTCGGTTTAGGTGAAGGCCGATTAAATAAGTTCACAGTATCTAAAGTAGCGTTAGGCTTTGCCCATTATTTAACATCAAGTATCGTGCATCCTGTCGTCGTCATACATTATGACACAAGACACTTATCACCTGAATTTGCTCAAATTATCGCTAATATTCTAGCAAGTCATGATATTAAAGTTTATCTTGCTGATACATACAGAACAACACCTGATTTATCATTTGCAGTCAGATACTTACAGGCTGATGCGGGTGTTATGATTACAGCTAGCCATAACCCTAAAGATTACAATGGAATTAAAGTTTATGGAAAAGATGGTGCTCAATTATCAACCGACGATTCCGCACGACTAAGCACATATATCGATAAGTTAGGTCATCCGCTTCATATTAATTTACCTAGTTTAACTACTGAACAACAATCATTAATTCATTCAGTCCCGAGCGAAGTCAGAGAAGATTATTTCAGAAACGTACAAGACTTAGTTGGAACGATTCCACAGTCTAATTTAAAAGTTGTCTTTACAAGCTTGCATGGTACGAGTGTGCCAGTTGTACCTGACATCTTATCTTCCCTTAACTTTAATCAATTTGAGTTAGTTGCATCACAATGTGAACCTGATTCAGATTTCAGCTCTGTAGCCAGTGCAAATCCAGAGGATCATAAAGCCTTTGATCAATCGATAGAGCTCGCTAATAAGATTGATGCTGATTTACTTATTGGTACAGATCCCGATGCAGACCGTTTAGGAATAGTTGAACGTGATGCTGAAGGTAACATCCACTATTACAATGGAAATCAGATTGGTGCACTTTTGTTAAATTATCGTATCAAACAAACAGAAGAATTACCTAACAGAATTATGTTCCAATCAATTGTCAGTGGTGGCTTAGCTAAATCTCTTGCTCAATATCATAATGTCAATTTCAAAGAAGTTTTGACAGGTTTTAAATATATCGCAGCTGAAATAAGACATCTGTCTCCTGAACAAAACTTTATTTTTGGCTACGAGGAAAGTTATGGCTTCTTAGCCCGTCCTTTCGTGAGAGATAAAGATGCGATTCAAATTGTGCCATTAATGATTAAGTATGCAGCTGAATTAAAAAACAAAGGACGCATGCTTAAAGATGAATTAGAAGACATTACTCGAAATGTCGGTAACTTTAATGACAAGCTTTTCTCACATACATTTGAAGGTACTCAAGGCAAGGCAAAAATCGAAAATATTATGACTCAATTTAGAAGTGAAACACCTTCGGAAATGTGTGGTCTTAAAGTCATTGCAATCGAAGATTTTGAAACAGGTAAAAAGACTGACTTACAAAATGATGAAGTCAGCGATATAACTTTACCTAAAGCGAATGTAATAAAGATATACTTTAATGAAGGATTTATTGCTTTGCGTCCTTCTGGTACAGAGCCTAAAATTAAACTTTATGTATCACTTTCTTGTGACCATTTTGACGTAGTTGCACAAAAAATGAATGATGCTATATTTAACTCTTAAGTAGAATAAGATGGAAATGTATTCTCTTTGCAATCTTAAAATCGAAAGAAATAGAATTAACATGGTTAGTAAAATTGCTAGGTGGTACTCACGATATTGGGGACCATCCTTTCTAGTAATTAAAACTTGATGACAGTGAATACTCAATCCAATCATCCACTATAAATACGTAAAATGCCTAGGACAAAATAGTTGTCCCAGGCATTTTTTATTGAATTTAAATATCTAGTTGTTTAATGAATGCTTTTAAGTCTTGACTCATTTCTGGATCTTTTAAAGCATATTCAATCGTTGTTTTAACAAATCCTAATTTTTCTCCAACATCATAACGATTACCCTCAAAATCATATGCATATACTTGTTGTTTGCTATTCATTCGTTCAATCGCATCAGTTAATTGAATTTCATTTCCAGCACCTTCTTGTTGTGTTTCAAGATAATCAAAAATTTCTGGTGTTAATACATAACGACCCATGATTGCTAAATTAGAAGGGGCAGTACCTTGTTTCGGCTTTTCTACAAATTGACGTACTTCATATCGACTTCCCTCTTTAGCAGAAGGATCAATCACACCATAACGATGTGTATCAGATTCTGGCACTTCTTGAACACCTATTACTGAATGGCCTGTTTCTTCATAAACGTCCATTAATTGTTTAATAGCTGGTGTATCAGATTCTACAATGTCATCTCCTAATAACACTGCAAATGGTTCGTTACCGATAAACTGTTTTGCAGTATGTATTGCATGTCCTAGCCCTTTTTGTTCTTTTTGTCGTACGTAAAAAATATTAGCTAAATCTGTTGAATATTGTACTTTTTCAAGCAGGTCTGCTTTTCCTTTATTTTCAAGAACCATTTCTAATTCTCTTTGATTATCAAAGTGATCTTCAATTGCACGTTTATGCTTGCCAGTCACTATAATAATATCTTCAATCCCTGCTTTAGAAGCTTCTTCTACTATATATTGGATTGTTGGTTTATCTAATATTGGTAACATTTCTTTTGGCATCGCCTTAGTTGCTGGTAAAAAACGAGTACCTAAACCAGCGGCAGGAATTATTGCTTTTTTTATCTTTTTCAATCTATAAACTCCTTTACCTATTTACGTAATTAAACTCTTAATAAAGTGTATCACTATTTAAAATGCTTTCATAGTAGTGTTTTTTCACCACAATCTTTTTCAATATTAACATTAACTTAATCAAGAATTGAGTTAGAAATTAAAAATACTCGAATAGAAATTAACTTTATTTTAAATATATCGGTGACAGACATCTACTGAAAAACACTCGCTATATTTTTAAAATGAGAGCTTCAGGAATTTTTTCTCTATACAAATAAACTGATAAATAAAATAAATAAAATACCAGATACTGAAATAATTGTCTCTAATAACGACCATGTTAAAAATGTTTCTTTGACTGTCAGCCCGAAATATTCTTTAAACATCCAGAATCCAGCATCATTGACGTGAGAGAGAATTACGCTACCTGCACCTATTGCAAGAACGACCAAAGCTACATTAACATCTGAATGTTCTAAAAGTGGTAACACAATGCCTGTTGTTGATACGGCAGCAACTGTAGCTGATCCTAATGAAATCCTTAAGACTGCAGCTACAATCCATGCTAATAAAATGGGCGACATGCTTGTTCCTTCAAACATCTTAGCGATTGTATCACCTACGCCACCATCGATGAGCACTTGTTTAAATGTACCACCACCACCGATGATGAGTAACATCATGCCGATTGGATAAATAGCATGCGTAACTGATTTCATAATGTCTTCCATTTTTCGTTGTTGCTTCATTCCCATTGTAAAGATTGCAAATATCACTGCGATAAGCATTGCAGTACCAGCAGTTCCTATGAAGTAAACAATTTGTTCGAATACATTTGTTGCTTCTTCGTGTCCTGTAATCAGTTGCACAATTGTAGAAATCAACATAAGAATAACAGGTAAAATAGCAGTCAATAAACTTATTCCGAAACCAGGCATCTCTTCTTCTTTAAATTCCTTTTGAGTACCTAAAGAAGAAATATCCCCTTCTCTCGTATAGGCTGTTGGAACCATCTTTTGTGCAAATCGATTAAAGATTGGACCTGCAATAAGTGTTACAGGGATAGCAATAATCATACCATATAACAAAACTTCACCTATATTTGCTTTAAGCTCCTTAGCGATGACAACGGGTCCAGGATGTGGTGGTAAGAATCCGTGTGTAACAGATAACGCTGTAACCATTGGTAGTCCCAATTTTAATATTGATACATTTGCGCGTTTAGCTACTGTAAATACGAGTGGTATTAATAGTACAAGACCTACTTCAAAAAATAGCGCAATACCAACGATAAATGCTGCTATCAACATAGCCCATTGAACATGTTTCTGACCAAACTTTGCAATAAGTGTATCAGCAATACGTGTTGCGCCACCACCGTCGGCTAATAATTCACCTAATATCGCACCTAAGCCAAAGATTAAAGCAATATGACCTAACGTACTACCCATACCATTTTCAATGGTTTCCATAACTTTGTTAAGTGGCATACCTAATAATAACGCCGTTATCATTGAGGTAATGATTAATGAAATAAACGTATTAAGCTTCAATCCAATAATTAATGTTAATAAGATAATAATTCCTAATACAACACTGATGAGTGGCCAAATCTCTCCAAACATCGCATTCCCCTTCTTTCTCTCGTTTATTATTCATATAATATATAATCAATTAATCACTTAAATGTTCTCGTTGGAAATTCGCAATATCACTGTAATTCTCAGTCATAGAACGACTAATGTTAATGAAAATGGTAACAAGTTGTTGGTAGATGGCAACTGTTTCTTGGTTAGGTTCATGGGCATGTGTTGTACCAACCATATCTTTAATGACTGAAAAATCATCTATTTCTCCCAGAGCTTTCATTCCAAGTACACATGCACCTAGACATGAACTTTCGTAGCTTTCAGGTACGATTAAGTCTGTATCAAAAATATCTGCCATCATTTGTCGCCAAATTTCACTTTTAGCAAAACCACCCGTTGCTTTAATTGTTGTCGGTGTTTCATTCATCACTTCAATTAATGCAAGATAAACTGTATATAAGTTATACAATACACCTTCCAATGCTGCACGAATCATATGCTCTTTCTTGTGAGATAATGTCAATCCGAAGAATGAACCCCTAGCGTCAGCGTTCCACAATGGTGCGCGCTCTCCAGCTAAATAGGGATGAAAAATTAATCCTTCTGCACCTGGTTTTACTCTGCTGGCAATCTGAGTTAACACATCATAAGGATCGACCCCCAACCTTTTAGCCGTTTCAACTTCACTCGCTAAAATTTCATCTCGTAACCATCTCAAGACGACACCACCATTATTGACGGGACCGCCAATCACATATTGATCTTTATCGAGAATATAACAGAAAATACGCCCCTTCTCGTCTGTTTTTGGCTGATTAATTACCGTACGAATTGCGCCCGATGTGCCAATAGTTACAGCAACTTCACCTTTTTGATAACTATTTACACCTAAGTTAGATAATACGCCATCGCTCGCTCCGACAATCACAGGCGTTTGCTCATCAATCCCCATCAACGTTGCGTAGCGTTTTTTCATTCCAGTTAAAACATGTGTAGTTGGAACAAGTTGTGGTAACTGATTTCTTTCAATACCTAACAATTCTAAAGCTTTATTATCCCAATCTAATTGTTCTAAGTTCATCATACCTGTAGCTGATCCTAAAGAATAATCAATGACGAATCTTTCATATAATTGAAACAGTACGTATGTTTTTAAATCTGCAAACATAGCTGTTTGTTTAAATATTTTCGGTTCCTCATGTCTCATCCAAAAGATTTTAGATAATGGTGACATAGGATGAATCGGTGTACCAGTTCGTTGATACAATTCAAAACCGCCATATGATTTTTCTATTAAATCAGCATAATCATTCGCACGATTGTCAGCCCAAGTGATATTTTCAGTTAAACGTTGATTATTCTCGTTCATAGCAATCAAACTATGCATTTGTGCACTCAAGGAAATAAACTTAATATCTTCTTTTGCGATGCCAGATTCTCTTACAATATATTTAACCGTCATAAGCACAGCATCAAATATTTCATCAGGATTTTCTTCAGACACATCTACGTTTGGTGTATGTAAGTCATAGCCAATATTATGTTTCATTATAAACTTACCATTTTCATCATATAGCACAGCCTTCGTACTCGTTGTCCCCATATCTACACCAATCATATATTTCATATTTCATCCCTCTTTTCTATAAATTAACGTAACCAAAATGCTTCAATATTTTCTCCTACATCATCAAAATTTAAATGGAATGCTTTTCTCAATATGGAGGCATCATCGTTCTCAACAGCATCTATAAAAACTTGATGATTTTTATGAATTCTCTCGAAATCTTTGGGGTCATTTGCCATTCTTTGTCTCATTGAAATGAGTATGAGTGATTCCATAACAGGTTTAAGGTGATTCCAAAACACTTTAAGATACTGATGGTTTGTTGCTTGAATCATCACCTCATGAAACTCAAAATCATGTTGTGTAAATGCTTCAGCATCCTCAAATTGGACTGCAACCTTCATCATTTCTAATTGCTTTTTCATTTCCTTACCAATATGTTGTGTATCTGTTCCACTTAATTTTGAAAAGGCGAATGATTCGAGCATCAAACGCAAATCATACATTTCCTTTTTCTCTTGATCACCAAAAGGAAGTACCTGAGCGCCCATACGTTCTAATTGAATCAGTTGATCTGTTTGAAGTAACTTAAATGCATCTCTGACTGGTGAACGACTAACATTAAATTGTTGTGCAACTTGATTTTCACTTAGTTGTATATGGGATTCAATCTCACCACTCACTATTCCTAAACGTAACTCAGCAGCTATTACTTGTCCTGAAGTCATGTTTTCCTTCCACTTTTTCGGATAACCATACGTCACGTTCTATCCACCTCAATTCAATGCACTTCTACTTGTATACAAGTATGTTAATATACAAAAATTTGTTGTGCAAGCGCTTTCTTTTAGGTGTTTTGACATTTTAAACACAATTTAACAAACTATTTCTTAGAATCATTTACATCCATCTTTTATTCGTTCACTTTTCATCCTATCAATACAGTTTATAAAATAATGTAAAATACACTTAAACCATACTTACTTATTGTTTGTTTCTTATTATTCAATTATATATTTTGTATTTCATAAAAAAACATAATTATATTGACAACGCTTACTTGGATACTTAAAATTTACTCGTAATTATTTTTCAGTTTTATACATCATCATACGATTAGGAGGTTACAACATGTTTAATTTCTTAAAACCAGCTAGACATATCAAATCATTGCCATCAGAAAAAGTAGATGATACGTATAAAAGACTACGTTTTCAAGTCTTTTTAGGAATATTTATCGGTTATGCTGGTTACTATTTATTAAGAAAGAACTTCTCTTTAGCAATGCCCTCATTAATTGAGCAAGGCTTTAGTAAAGGTGAATTAGGTATTGCATTATCTGCAGTATCTATCGCATATGGCTTTAGTAAATTTGTAATGGGAACTGTCAGCGATCGAAGTAATGCTCGGATGTTCTTAACTTTAGGTTTAGTATTGACAGCAATTATTAACTTATTATTAGGATTTATTCCATTCTTTACTTCAAGCATAACTATTATGTTTATCATGCTGTTTTTAGTTGGTTGGTTCCAAGGAATGGGCTGGCCACCATCTGGACGTGTGTTAGTTCATTGGTTTAGTGTCAGCGAACGCGGAAGCAAAACGTCAATATGGAATGTAGCACATAATGTAGGCGGAGGTTTAATGGCACCTATTGCTACGTGGGGTATTTCCATGACTGCATTATACAACTTCGGTTATTTAAAAGGGTTTGAAGGCGTCTTTATATACCCTGCACTATTGGCTATCATTATTGCCATCTTGTCTTACATACTAATTAGAGATACACCACAATCTCAGGGTTTACCACCAATTGAGCAGTATAAAAATGATTATGCCACTTCAACTAAACAAACAATTGAAACAGAACTAACTACTAAAGAAATATTATTTAAATATGTACTTAATAACAAATGGGTATGGGCGATTGCTTTTACAAACATTTTCGTTTATTTTGTGCGTTATGGTGTTTTGGACTGGGCTCCGACATACTTAAGTGAGGAAAAGCATTTTGATTTAAGCGCTTCAGGTTGGGCTTACTTCTTATACGAATGGGCAGGAATTCCGGGCACGCTACTCTGTGGTTATCTATCTGACAAACTATTTAAAGGTCGTCGTGGTCCAGCAGGCTTCTTCTTTATGTTAGGCGTAACAATCTTTATCCTTATATATTGGTTAAATCCACCAGGTCACGCATGGTTAGATAATCTTTCATTAATTGGTATTGGTTTCTTAATTTATGGTCCAGTCATGTTAATTGGTTTACAAGCGTTAGATTATGTTCCTAAAAAAGCAGCTGGCACTGCGGCTGGTCTAACTGGTCTATTTGGATACTTATTCGGTGCAGTTATGGCTAATATTGTATTGGGGTTTGTAGTTCAACATTTTGGATGGCATATTGGCTTTGTGTTATTAACAGTCATCAGCATACTCGCTATGTTATGTTTCATTTTAACTTGGAATAAACGTGGTCAAGAACAAATCGACTAGTATCCTGAGTACGCTTAATCATTGATTACGATGCGCATATGTCCTATTCAGCCATGTACTATATATTAAAATAGCCTAAGACTATTCGTCTCAGGCTATTTTTGTGCTTTGCGTCATGTTGCATATATGAATTCTTATTAATATATCCAAATTACATTCATTGCTTAGCAATTTCTACACAGTAATGCATTTCGTGACAATCAGGACATTGAAGCTTTCTAGTTTTAGGTGTATGTGATGCTGTTACAAAATGAATGACACTAGGATTAAACACATGGTGGCAATTAGGACAGACATATGAAACATTCTTTTTATACTTTTTCGTTAACCAAAGTGAATACATAGCTACCACAGGCATCATCGACAAGAAAGGCTTTTTCCTTTGAGTTACAATTGAGGTGATCAAACCACCATATTGTAATGAACCAATCAGAGCTATACTTAACCATAATTTCTTTCTGACACCTTTGAGTCTATGAGATTCTTCCATATAAATAGCTATATCTTGTAAATAATGAATTGGAGAAATTGAATTTTGATGAACATAGCGTTGAATTTGCTCTATTTTTCGTACCTTGTTTTCTTTATCTGTTATTGACTGTTGTATCTCATGCTTTTTGATTTGAAGAAGAGTGTAAAGAGATTTCATTGATGAATCATCTTTTAATAACACTTTAATTTCTTTAATTGTGCAACCTATTTCCTTAAGTAGTAAAATCAGTTCAAGTTTCTTCACTTCCTTATCAGTGTAAAAGCGTCTGTTAGTTTCAGAAGTATAGTTTGGCGATAAGATTCCTTGTTTATCGTAGTACTGAATAGTGCGTGTTGACACATGACATTTATGAGCTATATCTCCTGAAGTATAAATCGACATAGACATCTCACCTCCTAGTCAAAGTGTACTCGATAACGTTACGTCATTATCAATAACTTTATTCATTTCTAGACGTCCGGACGTCTTATTTTTTGGAAATCCACGCTTTAATTTCATCTACCACGCCAGTTTGTCCATCCGATTGGGTTTCTAAAACACTCGGGAAATCTATATGGCCAATTCCTGGATAAATAACTTCTTTAGTTTCTCCACCTAACGCCTTATATTTTTCTAACGTAGCTTGAGAATCCGTATAAGGAATAATTTGATCTTCTTTTCCAGACATAAATAAGATTTTCGGAAATTGTTTAATCTCATCGATATCTGGTAAATAATCTGTATTAATCGTGTAAATCATATCCGTAATTATAGTTTTAATAGGTGCAATAAATTGCACCAAATCAAGTGCGTTTTCCTTTTGTGCATAAATCGTTTTATCTAGTATATATTGAGGAAGATTTTTCACTGCCTTAATTTCATCTTTTAATACTGCTCTCTTACTCTCACTAGTAAATAATCGTGCTAACATACTTGCATCTGGACTAATTTTCGCTGCGCTATGTAAATAAATAAGATGAGAGACTGGTAATGTATTATACTTAAGTAACCGTGTCGCAATCATTCCTCCCATTGAATAACCGACAATACTCAGTTCTTTTATTTGTTGCTCCTTAACAATTTGCGTTAATACATCATATATACGTGCAGCGTAATCATCTAATGTATGTGTGTCACGATCTAAATCTGAACTTCTACCACGACTTGGACAATTAATAAATATTAATTTGTAATCTCTGAAGTAAGGTTCGAACATCGTCATAATTTTATATGTTAAAAGTGCACCATGAATAAATACAATCACATCATCAGCTTGGCTATCTCCTGCGTAGGCAACTTCACTATATTCTCCCTCAAATTGTTTAAGTGGATAAACTTTAGTTGTAAAATTTTGCTTAATCATATACATCCTCTTATTCTTAATACATTAATTAATATAATAATATCATATAATTTAATTTTTTATAATTATACTAATCATATGTCCATCCTCTTTATGTTACTACATATTTAAAACTGATTTTTCTATTTAAATAGATTTAAACAATTTGAATCATACCAATAGTCTTAATAAAAAATTAATATTATCCTCATAATTAATTAACATTTTATTACTATTCTTAATATTAGGAAACGACCGTTGCTTATAAATAATTTATACGTTTTGCACAACATCATTTACATTTTCATCATCTAGGGAGGCATTTCATGGTTATTTCAAAGAAATTAGCATTTATCACTATAGGTATCTTAATATGTATTCTTTTAAGTTCACCTCTGATCGATCAACAGATTTCAAATTATTTCATGAATCAAGATTCAATTTTCGGTACTTTATTTCAAAACTACGGTTTATTTCCACCTACGCTCATATTAATTATTTCAACTGTAATTTTAAATTATTATATTTTAACTACATTTCAAAATAAATTAGCAAAAACGTTAACTTTGATTTTATCTTTTATCTTTACGTTGATAAAAACCAATGAATTCGTGTCAGAAACCGCTCAATATATGTTATCTACATCAGAAAACATCAAAAATCATAAGCCAATGGGTATGGCAAATAATGAAGGAAACGCTGGAAATGCTTTATCTTTAGGAATGAGTTTTTTTATTTCTTTGATTATCATTATAATTATCACTATTATTTGTTATCAGTTTTGGTTAAAACATACAAATAACCAAGAACTTGATCATTTATTCAAAGTTTCACTTATTAGCTTTATGATTTTATTTATTGGATTAGAACTCGTTGATAGCTTGAAACATTTATGGGGACGTTTTAGACCATATGAAATCACTGACAAAGCTGGACATTTCACTCACTGGCTTACAATAAATGGAAACACTGGACATAGTTCCTTCCCTTCAGGACACACTGGAAATGGTGCATTTCTAATGTTTATCGCATTTTACTTTAAAAAATTACGCACTCAAAAAATAGTGTTTAGTATCGGATTATGTTATAGCATTTTAATGGCATTGAGCAGAATTCGTATTGGTGCACATTTCACTAGTGATGTAACAATGAGCTTGCTTATTATGTTTTCACTCATGGTTATTGCAGATTTTATCATTAATCAAATCATATCTAGATATAAAAACAATCTAAGTAAAGTCTAGAATTAAAATATTAATCATAATTTAAATGAATTAATATAGTAAACGGTAATTTTCTTTGTATTAACAAGAAAATTACCGTTTTTTAATTCCTCCTATATGATTTAAAACAAAAAATCACACTACTTCTCTCGATTTGAAATTTCTGAATGTATTTGTTGCATTTTACTTTCTACATTTGTAATTTCTGATGCACATTGTTCTAATAGTCCTTTATATTTTTCAGTGTCTGTATCATTTTTATAACGAATTTTGTGTTCTAAACTTGCCCACATATCCATGCCGATTGTACGAATTTGTATTTCTACTGGTGTTACTTCTACCGAATCTGCTAAAAACACTGGAATAGATACGACGATATGTAAACTTCGATAGCCGTTTTCTTTAGGATGTGTGATATAATCTTTACGTTTTAATAATTTAACATCTTCTTGTCTTAATAACATTTTTTCAATGACATAAACATCGTCTAAATAGTTACATACGACCCGTATACCAGCAATATCCATAATGTTATCTTTAGCACTTTGTGCACTTACTTCAAATCCTTTACGATTCAACTTTTTAACTAAACTGTGCATCTCTTTTACTCGTCGTTCCATATGATGAATTGGATTGTGTTTATATTGATAGTTAAAGTTATCATCTAAAATACTTAATTTTGTACTTATTTCTTTAAGTGCTGAAGAATATAGGTGGTCCAGTTCCACAAATCCAACTAATGTATTAAATGCTTCATCATCATCTTTAAAATGTTTTAAGCTATTTTTGAATTCGTCTCGTAAATCTTCGATATAAAGTGCAGGCTTTCTCTCTACATACATCTTTCTCAACCTCCGATTTCTCTTCAAACCCATTATAGCGAATTAAAATTTAATATAGAAACTTTATGTCATATTACAGTTTTATCATATATCATTTATAGATAAAAAAACCTGAGACAACAATAATTGTCTCAGGTAACGTACATATTTTTAATAATTGATAATTCAATTTCATATATTTATTAGATTTTATGTTCCAATACCAAATGTTTATATGAAGTTATCACTTCAACATACATCCATCGCCATTACTTTGTTTAAAATCACTCATCTTTTCGATGCTCAATCACTTTGGTACCTTTATTCTCTGCGATATGTTGTGCACGGTTAACTGCTTCAGATTTTGTGTCAAATGTATCTGAAGCTCGTCTAGCCTCTGTAGATTTTACTTTCCATAGCTGATCTTCATAATATACATGAACATTTTCTTCGTTAAGTTTAGGATTAGCTGATTCATCTTCTTGATGTTGCGTGATATGTTTGTTTTTTAACGTCTCTAATTCTTCTTTTGAAGCATGTTCATACCATTTTTCAGCTTGATTTGTAGCAATAGGTATCACATCAGATTCTTTATAGCCATCTTTGAGCATCGCATTACCAATATCAATCGCTTTTTTCCGTTCGAGTTCTTCAAAGTTTTTCCAACTTTGAGGATAATCTTCCATCGTCCAAGGCATCGTCTTACCTCCTCAATAATTTACTAAACCTTACCACTAAATTTGTTTAATTAAACAATACGAGACATCTGTATTAATTAATCTTTTGTGATGGCCTGACGTTGTTCAACACAATTACGTTGTATATTCATAAGGGAAGCACGGATGTAATTGTATTGAGGTAATGGTTGCATGTCTCTGAGATTTAAATCTGCTTGAAATTGGAAATGCTTAGCTATATTTTCAAATACGACTAAATATTCACCCATTAAATCATCATTTATTGTTTGTCGATGTTTATTATTCATGGCACGCTCTAGCATAAAACTTATTTCCTCTAGAGCAAATATGCTTGGATAGTAATACCTTACCGCTTCTTTATTACTAAACAATTCACCATTCGCTGAATTGTAAATCTGTGTCACATTACTGATTTTGACGTTTAAATTTAAACTTTCTACCCTATCACGTTCATTCGTTTCCTGTTTATTTTTTGAAAATAAATAATGAAATAAAATACCTTCTTTACGTACCAATTCGGCAATAGCATCAGATAACATTGAGGATGCAGTTTTACGCGCGAGTATGAATATACCAATAACTGCAATAGCTATACCTATCAGAACGTCAATAATTCGGGTGTACGCTATCTCAATATTTAAATTTTGAGAGGCTAGACCATTGAGCATAATGACTTGTGTCGTAATAAAAATGACTGCAAATGCATAGTTAGATGCCACAAACGCTTCCGTCATCATGGCAGAAAATCCCATAATGATAATAGCGAAAATAGGATCGATATGAAATGCCAAGATTCCCGACAAAACAATAGTCCCGATTATCGTTCCAATACCTCTAGCAAGTGACCTGTCTAACGTACGAATCGTTGTCACATTACCTAACATGATGGTATGCGCTGACAATGGCACCCAATACGCTTTTTGAATGTTAAACGCTAGAGCAATAAATATAGCTACTGCCATAATAACTGTATATTGCAAAGCATTTCTAAATACAATTGAGTCGAAAGTTAGATTTTGATATATTCGCTTACTATATAAAGGCTTGCGAATATCTGCTTCATATTTAATTTGATTATCGTTTGCGTGAATCATTTCATCTATTTTCAAAATATGATCCATTAAATTTTGAAATTCTGGTGCCACATCAACAACTTTTGACCACGGTCGATATTGTTGTTTAGGTTGTTGAACACTATTAATGATATGATCCATCATTTCAACTAAGTCACTTGGTAATGGACGAATATGATTTTCATTGAGTTCTAGTAATTCTGAATATATCCCTTGTGCTGATGTGTGTAATAAAATTAATTTCTGAAACCTTTTACTTAATTTTCCATTACCACCTGATGTTGAGGTAATTAAAAGTTTTTCAGAATTTCTAAATTCTGTAACAGCGTTTCGAGCATATGCTTTGAAATCCTCTGGCTCATCAAAATGATGTAGCAAGTTATGTAATGTTTTAAAATCCGCATGAATTGCTCTGTCTTCTGCTTTCTCTTTAGCAAATATGATTGTTAAAATTACTGTTATGGTAGCCAATATACCACCAATGAGAATTGCAGATCCACGTAAAAGCGCTTCTTCTGGGGCTATCGGTAAGTTTATAGATAAGCAAAACGTTACTAAAAAGAATGTCGATGATGGACCAGCGATTTTTAGTGCATTAAACGTATAATATGGGATTGTAACAACAACCAGTAATAGTAATCCAAATAAAATAGGCTGAGATACTGTTAAGGTGCCAAGAATCATGCAAATAGTAAATGATAGTGAACAGGTGATGACTGTTTTTAACATAGATTGCGGTGATCCACTAAAAACGTAGACATGTGCTAGCGTACCTGTTGATATTAAAATACCAAACATAGGGAATCCTAATAAGTAACCTATCAATGCTGGTAGTATCATTAAAAATCCTTGTCGTATTCCTTTAGCTATATCAATTTTTGAACGGTCGAAGTGTATCAAAGAGTTAATGATTTGTTGCATCCCAATCTTCCTTTCTCTAACATCCCACAAATTCAATTAAAAAAGGACAGAACATATACTTCATACATTTATTGTTCTGCCCTTCATCAACATTGTTGAGAATTATGATATTTAGTTATTATTTTATCACATTTTCACTTTAGAGTAAGTACAGATTGTGATTATAATTGAATAGGTTGACTTACATCAATTTGAGGTTCTTCAATTAAATATTGACTAATATTATCACTAAAAACTTTAAAGTGATCTGATTGATTGTGTGCTTGAACCGCTTGTTCGTCTTTATAGTTTTCAACTACGACAAAGACATTTTTCTCAGTTACATCTTCGTAATGATGATAGAATAAATTACCATCTTCTTTTCTAGAATTTATGACTAATTCTTTCATAAGTTTTAGATAATCCTCGCGTTTATTAGCATCGATTTTTAATTTAGCATTAATTATAATCATTTTAGTCAACTCCTATACATATTAATTATAAGTTTAGCAGTTTATAACTGATAAAAAAAACAATTCGCTTATCGCTTCCATGCTCTATACCACATAATAAAAGAATAAACACACGCAATGATACGAATGTCATTGCATGTGTTTGAAAAATATTATTTATTAACGTGTTCTTCACTAACAATAAGAGGTTTATCTGGTTTAACGAAGAACCATAGAATTGCTGCTATAATAGCCGGAACGATTAAGAGTTGTAATGTCATTGACCATCCTAAATGATCTACAACAATTCCTGCAAGTAAAGGACTAATAAGTGCGCCAACATTTCCCCATAAGTTCATCCAACCTGACACAGTTCCAGAGAAATTACGACCTAAGTCAGTGGCTGCAGCCCAACTCATTCCCATAGAAATACCTACGCCACCTAAACAAAGTGATAACCAGAAAATGGTTACATATAAGTTGTCTGTATGTACTGCTAAGAAAATTGAAATTGAGAATACCACAAATCCCGCAATCGCAATTACGCCACGTGCAACAAAACGTGATTGACCTGTATTCAAAATCTTGTCTGAAATAGCTCCAGCAAATAAAATTAAGAAGAACATAAATAACCAAGGTAATGCACTGATAGTCATTTCTTTGAAATTCACATGATATTGTTCAGTTAAATATGTTGGTAACCATATTAGGAACAACGCGATAACAAACTGAACTACAAAGTATTGCAATGCGATTGCGTAGAAACTGAAATGACTTAAAAAACGTTTCCACGGTGGTAAAGATTTCTCAGTTGCGACAATATCACGATTTTGAGTAATAAATCTTTTCTCGGCATCGTTTACCATTTTATGTTGTTCTGGTAAGTCTTTAGCAATAATTGCCCAAAGAACTGCCATTAAAATTCCTACAACCCCGAAAATATAGAAAACGGCTTGCCAGTTAAAAGCATTGACAATGGCTATCGTGATGATAGGTGCTAAAACTGGACCAAAATAAGATCCTGCTAACAACGCACTAGATGCACGACCTTTTTCATTTTTAGCGAACCAAAAAGAGTTAAAAACTGCATTGGATGGATACATTGGCGCTTCACCAACACCAAATAAGAATCTAATAAAGTAAAGTAAACCATGATGTTTAATCATCCCTGTTAAGATGGTAAATGCACTCCACCAAACTAAAGCGACAGTAATCATTTTACGTGGTCCAAACTTCTCTGCTAACATCCCCGAAGGTACTTGCATTAATGCATATCCTAGGGAGAAAAATGATGCTAATAAACCAAATTGTGTCTTAGTTAACCCCAAATCTTTCATCATCGGTACTGCAATATAAGATATGTTAGATCGATCCATGTAAGCAATAACCCCAATAAAGAAGAACCCTATTGCAAAATACCAACGAACATTACTACGTTTTTCTTTCATATTTGTTTCCTACTTCCATTTGTATTATGTTGTTTCTTATTATGATGTCGTTATGTTTCAGAAATCCCCTCTGGTGACTGTTTTAACTTCAATTTTTAAAACAACTGTTAAGTTGTAGCGCTACAATTTTTTATTAATATAGCACGTAGTGTAAACGGTTACAATACTTTTTGTGAATTTTTTTTGAACTTTTTAATATTTTTTGTGCATTTTAGATGCATCATACACTTTTATATCTTTTACCGCGCCCCTTACACCCTATTCTCACAATATATTAGCAATCATTAGTTATTGATTTTTTAAAAATGGTTTCTAAATATGTAATTGACCAATAAAAGTTAAAAATGATTTGCAAATGATAATAATAACTTTTAAATGAATACGATATCTACAATCTTCTTAATAGAAATTGTAAAGAAATTTGAAGTCTTTTATTAAAGGTAGTAAAATATTGTAAACGAAACATTTAATATCTTGTAAATTAATTTCATATTTAACCACTGGAAGTGCCTTTGTTTAAGGCTGAGAGTAAAGAACTGACTTTATAATTCCTGGAACCTGATCCAGTTCATACTGGCGTAGGGAAGTGGCGACGCTCAATTTTATGAAGTCATACTAAAGCTCAACGCTATTTCCCAATATAAGGGAAATGGCGTTTTTTATTGTAGAAATTGGGGGGGATATTTATATTTATTGCGATTACATATCATAAACAACTGACTAGGGACGATTTACAGCATTATAAACATATCGAAGAAGCTATTGATGGCTTGTTATTTCGCACTTCCATGAATAACGAAGAAAACAAGGACATGATTCAATCTTTACTTCAATTGGGTTTTAGTAAAGATAAAATAATTATTCATAGCGATGTGACACTGTTAGAGGATTTACACCTTAAACGTATCCATTTTAAAGAAAATGACACAACTGCTTTCACATATAAAGAAGCTCATCCTGATATTTGTGTAAGTATGTCTACACATGACGTTGAAACAGTAAAACGATGTTACGAAAATGGTTTGGATTCTGTCTTTTTTGGACATATTTTTCCTACCTCTTCACATCCAAATGTACCACCGCGTTCTAAAGAAGCTATCCAACAGGCATTAAATGTTCCTATCCCTATTTATGCTATTGGTGGTATTAATGAACATTCACTTCAAAAGATGCCACCTGGATTTAAAGGTATATGTGCCATATCATATTTTAACAATGCTTCACTAGAAGAAATTAAACAATTAAGAAAGGAGTGGTCTACTCATGCATGATGTACTAATCATTGGTTCAGGAGTTATTGGTATGTCAATTGCTAGACACCTCAGTGCAACACACTTAGATGTTGCAGTCATAGATAGAGATGTACCTGGAAAGCATGCGTCATATAAAGCTGGAGGTATGCTTGGTGCACAAAATGAATTTACAGAGGATAGTGACTTGTTTCAATTAGCCATCGAATCTCGTGCTATGTTTCCACAATTAAGTAAATCATTATTAGATGAAACAGGCATAGACATTCAATTTAAAAATTCAGGACTTATCAAAATTGCTAATGAACACGATGATATCTCATCTATAAAACGACAATATCAATTTCTGAATAGTCAAGACCGTAGTGTCAAACAATTATCAGATGATGATTTGCTACAACTTACACATGGTGAAGTTAAACCTTCATACGCGGCCATTCACATACCACACGATGGTCAAATTAATGCACATCATTACACACTGGCATTAGTAGAATCAATGAAGTTAAGAGAGATTAAGCGTTATGAGTCTACAGAGGTCACTTCAATAGAACGGCATAATGGCTATTATTCAGTGAAAACCGATCAATCTTCAACAATTGAAGCGCACAAAATTATCGTTGCAGGTGGCGCATGGTCTTCGCAATTATTAACACAATATCATCTACAACGACAAGTGATTGGCGTTAAAGGTGAAGTTATCTTATTAGAAAATAACGATCTTTCACTTACTGAGACATTATTTATGACTAATGGTTGTTACATCGTTCCAAAACAACCCAATCGTTTTTTAATTGGTGCGACGAGTGAATTTAATAATTATTCTGTCGGTACTACAGATGAAGGTATGGATTGGCTTCTTCGCCATGCATATCATCGTGTCCCTCAACTAAAAGACAGTCATATACTGAAGAAATGGTCAGGAGTAAGACCATACACAGAAAAAGAAATGCCAGTCATGGATCAAATTGATGATGGCTTATACGTGATAAGTGGTCATTATCGAAACGGAATATTATTGTCACCTATTATCGGTCGTGACATTGCCAATTGGCTACTTTCTGGTATTAAACCATCACGTTATTCAAGTTTTACAGTTACAAGGAGGAATAATCATGAAGTGTATCATTAATGGCGACCTCTTCACTTTCGATCAGAATCAATCGATACAAGAGGTTTTACATTCACTTGAATTAGACCCAAAACGAGTGATTGTTGAACTAAACAAAGAACTTATCAAGCAAGACAAATATGAAGAATATACTGTAAGAGAAGACGACAGATTAGAATTACTAGAAATTGTTGGAGGCGGTTAATATGTTTAAAATAGGAAATTTAGAATTACAATCTCGTTTACTTTTAGGTACTGGAAAATTTGAAAATGAAGAGGTTCAGTCAAAAGCAATTGAGGCATCTGAAACAAATGTACTTACATTTGCAGTAAGACGTATGAATTTATATGATCGTAACCTACCTAACCCACTTGCAAACGTTAATTTAAAAGATTTTATCACTTTTCCAAATACTGCAGGTGCCAAAACAGCTCAAGAAGCTATCAGAATTGCTGAAATTGCTAATCACGCAGGTGTATGTGACATGATTAAAGTCGAAGTCATTGGTGATGACGAAACATTATTACCTGATCCATTCGAAACATACGAGGCATGCAAAGTATTGTTAGAAAAAGGTTACACTGTTTGTCCTTACATCTCTAACGATTTAGTTTTAGCTCAACGTTTAGAAGAATTGGGTGTACACGCAGTTATGCCACTTGCATCCCCTATTGGTACAGGAAGAGGTATTAATAACCCATTAAATTTAAGTTATATTATCGAAAATGCTAGTGTACCTGTAATCGTAGATGCTGGTATTGGTTCCCCTAAAGATGCGTGTCATGCCATGGAGCTTGGCGCAGATGGTATTTTACTCAACACAGCCATTTCAGCGGCAAAAGATCCTGTGAAAATGGCTGAAGCAATGAAATTAGGTATAAATGCTGGCAGACTTTCATATGAAGCTGGACGCATTCCTGTTAAGTATACTGCACAAGCATCTAGTCCATCAGAAGGTTTAGGGTTCTTGTAAAATGTCGCGTTATGAACGTCAAACACGCTTTGCACCATTTGGAGAAGAGGGTCAGCAAAAGCTATCCTCCTCTCAAATACTTATTTTTGGCGCTGGTGCTTTAGGAAGCCATATTGTAGATCAACTCGCACGCATGGGGGCTCATCATATTGCAATCGTCGATATGGATATTGTTGAAATTTCAAATTTACATCGACAAACACTCTTCGATGAAGAAGACGCACATACTTTAATATCCAAAGTTGAAGCAATCAAGCATAAGGTTAATCAAATTAATATAAATGTCAATCTAACAACTTATGATTTAGAAGTTACTTCATCAAATATCGAAAATTTGATAAAAAATGTCGAACCAGACATCATCATTGATGGCATGGATAACTTCAAAATACGATACCTGATTAATGAGGTTTGTCACAAGTATCAAATCCCATGGGTTTATGGTGCAGCTGTTGGTAGTAAAGGATCAGTATATGGAATAGATCACCAAGGACCATGTCTAAAATGTTTATTGCAAACAATTCCTGACACAGGGGAAAGTTGCGCTATTAATGGCGTAATTCCCCCTGTTATATCAATGATTGCAAGCTATGAAGTAGCAGAGGCCGTACGTTATCTTTCAGGAAAAGGATTTTCAAAGCAATTAATCACTATTGATGCATTTAATATCAATTATAAGTCAATGAATGTAGATGCACTCAAAAATAAAGATTGCCCAGTGTGTGAAAAACATGAATATACGTTACTAGAAAGCCAACAAGAACGTACTATTGAGGACTTGTGTGGGAATGCTTATTTATTTAGATTCCCACCTAAAGCTTTTAAACACGCTGCCCATTTCCCTGGGAATATGGTGAAATCTACTTCCTTTGCCAAATTAATTCAATATCAAACTTATGAATTCACCTTGTTTAAAGATGGTCGTATGAATGCATATGGTATACACAATGATGAAGAAGCACATCACCTATACAATACGTTGTTAAAATCCATACGCTAATTAAAGTAAGATTGTTACCCTTTCAACCTGTTTCTTGTTAAAATGACTTATACTTAACATCAAGTTTACGACAACTCGATTAATTTAAAAGGAGAAACTAACGTTGTATGGAACAAATTATCACTGATTTTATTAGTAAGTGGGGTTATACAGCGATATTCATTTTAATCTTATTAGAGAACGTATTACCTGTCGTTCCATCTGAGATTATTTTAACTTTTGCAGGCTTATTATCTGTGAAATCACACTTATCTATTTGGACATTATTAATCATAGCAACAATTGCTTCATTCATTGGTTTACTCATTTTGTATTATATTTGTAGACTTATCTCAGAAGAGAAATTATATCGTTTCGTTGATCGACATGGTAAGTGGATGAAGTTAAAAAGTAAAGATTTGAAACGGGCAAATGATTGGTTTAAAAAGTATGGTGCATGGGCTGTATTTTTATGTCGTTTTGTCCCAGTACTTCGAGTATTAATTACAATACCTGCTGGCATTAATCGAATGAACGTTATACAGTTTACAACTTTATCTTTAATAGGTACTACAATTTGGAATTTTGCTTTAATACTGCTCGGTCGTTTGCTCAGTGACAGTTTTGACGCTTTGATGAATGGTATTCATACATATTCACGTATCATGTATGTCATTATTATTATTGCAGTCATATATTTTGTTATACGTTATTTAATGAAACGTCGTCGGAGTGTTAAATAAATGTTATGCTAAGTTTTCCGTTTCTTAACGGTTAACTTAGCTTTTTTATTAATTTTAATTTTATGATACGCAATTATTGAAAATTAATTGATTTTTCAAGATAATCTATGTAAGCGCATTATTATAAATAATCGTATCGTTAGGTCGGAAAATATAATTAGAGGTGACTATGCATGACCCATATTACAGAAAGTGAAATGAAACAAAAATATCTAGATTTACTCTCACAAAAATTTGACAGTGCAGAAAAACTTGCTACTGAAATTATTAACTTAGAGTCAATCTTAGAATTACCTAAAGGGACTGAACATTTTGTTAGTGACCTTCATGGTGAATACGAATCTTTCCAACATGTTTTAAGAAACGGATCTGGAAATGTGCGTGCTAAAATTAATGATATCTTCAAAGATAAATTATCCCAGCAAGAAATCAACGACTTAGCAGCATTAGTATACTATCCGGAAGAAAAACTAAAATTAGTTAAAAATAATTTCGATTCAATCGGAACATTAAATATTTGGTATATTACAACCATTCAACGATTAATTGATTTAATTACATATTGCTCATCAAAATATACACGTTCAAAATTACGCAAAGCATTACCTGAACAATACGTTTATATTATTGAAGAGCTACTTTACAAGAGCAATGAATTTCATAATAAAAAGCCTTATTATGAAACATTAGTTAACCAAATTATTGAATTAGAACAATCAGATGATTTGATCATTGGCCTTTCCTATACTGTACAACGTCTAGTCGTAGACCATCTTCATGTCGTGGGCGATATCTATGACCGTGGTCCTAAACCTGATAAAATTATGGATACATTAATAAATTATCATTCTGTAGATATCCAATGGGGAAATCATGATGTATTATGGATTGGCGCCTATGCTGGTTCAAAAGTATGTCTTGCTAACCTACTACGAATCTGTGCACGTTATGATAATTTAGATATTATCGAAGATGCATATGGCATCAATCTACGTCCTTTACTTACGCTTGCTGAAAAGTATTACGATGCTGAAAACCCAGCGTTTAAACCTAAGAAACGACCAGATAAAGACGTCAGTCTTACAAAACGCGAAGAAAGTCAAATCACAAAAATTCATCAAGCAATTGCGATGATTCAATTTAAACTTGAAATGCCTATTATTAAGCGCCGTCCTTCTTTTGAGATGGAAGAACGTTTAGTTTTAGAAAAAATAGATTATGATAATAATGAAATCACTATATATAATAAAACATATCCGCTTAAAGATACTTGTTTCCAAACTGTAAACCCTAACAATCCCGCTGAGTTACTAGCAGAGGAAAAAGAAGTTATGGATAAGCTATTACTTTCATTCCAACAATCTGAAAAATTAAGACGTCATATGTCTTTCCTTATGCGAAAAGGAAAATTATATCTTCCATATAATGGCAACCTTTTAATTCACGGTTGTATTCCCGTCGATGAAAATGGAGAAATGGAATCATTTGAAATTGAAGGTGAACGTTTAAGTGGTCGTGAACTACTCGATGTTTTTGAATATCATGTAAGAAGAGCTTTTGACCATAAAGAATCTACCGAAGACATTTCTACAGATTTAGTATGGTATCTTTGGACAGGTAAATATTCATCTTTATTTGGTAAACGTGCCATGACAACGTTTGAACGTTATTTTATAGAAGATAAAGCATCTCATAAAGAGGAGAAAAATCCTTATTATTACTTACGTGAAGATGTTGATATGATACGTAAAATGTTAAAGGATTTTGGTCTTAATCCAGATGAAGGACGTATCATAAATGGTCATACGCCTGTTAAAGAAATTGATGGTGAAGATCCAATTAAAGCTAATGGTAAAATGTTAGTCATAGATGGAGGATTTTCAAAAGCTTATCAATCAACAACTGGTATTGCCGGATACACACTTTTATATAATTCATTTGGTATGCAATTGGTTGCACATAAAGAGTTCAATAGAAAAGAAAAAGTGTTATCAATGGGGGCAGATGAATTGTCAGTGAAACGCGTTGTAGATGAAGAATTGCAACGTAAAAAAATTAGAGATACCAATATCGGTAAACAACTTCAAGATCAAATTGATATCCTCAAAATTTTAATGCACGACCGATATTTAACATAATATCTTCAAACATATTTTGTAAGTTGATGTGTAATAACATATCTTATCTCCTAATAACTTAAATTGAAAGAGGCTGGGACATAATTTCTAACAAATTAGCCAGTAAATGAGTTTATTATAAATTCATTTACTGGCTTCTTTATT